>NZ_JBEZEB010000069.1:0-30247 GCF_040648615.1 Catellatospora sp. NPDC049111
CGGCGCGTGCGCCGTGGTCTCGAACTCGCCTCCCGCGGGCACCGCGAAGAGCTCGCGCCGGGCCCCGAACCTGACCGGGTGGCCATCGTGGCCGCTCGACGGACTTCGCGAATCCGCTGACCCTGTCGGCGTCCGGACCGGTCCACGGCGCGCCCGAGGCACTGGACGCGCTGTCGGCCGCCGCGCACGCGCTGACCGTGGACGCGGACCAGCCGGTCGCCGACGTGATCGCCGCCCATGCCGCCACGCTCGACGGCGCGGGCCGTCGGCTGCTGGCGTACGCCGTGGAGGCCGGGGTGGTCCTGGAATCCGGGCTGGACCCGCAGCTGGCCTCGGCCCGGGGCGCGTTCGGCGAGCCGGGGGTCGGCGAGGGCGACCGCTGGCTGCCCGGCGGCCTGGGCGCGGTCGTGGCCCACCTGGCGGCCGGGCTGGACCTCGCGCTCGACCGTGCGGTGACCGAGGTGCGCCACGACCCGGACGGGGTGACCGTGTCCGGGCGCTGGGGCGCGCTGCGCGCCGACCGAGCCGTGCTCGCGCTGCCCCTGGCGGTGCTCGCGGACCTGGCCGTGAGCCTGCCCGCCGGGCACCGGGCGGCGCTGGCCCGGATCGGCACCGGCCGGGCCGAGAAGGTGCTGCTGCGGTATCCGGAGCGGTTCTGGCCGGTCTCCCCCGGCGGCTACCTGTGGTGGGGTGAGGATACCGCCACCTGGTGCGAGTGGGCCGACCTGACCGGCGGTCTCGGGCAGCCGGTGCTCGCGCTGCTGGCAGCGGGCGACGCCGCGGCCGCCCTGCACCACCGCAGCCGCCCAAACGCCGAGATCGTCGCCCACGCCCACGCCGCCGTCGTCCGGATGGCCGAAACCTTCCCAGACCTGTGCTGAACCGCGCCGGCGGGCCCTGCTGAGCAGTGCCGCGCCCTGGTCTCGGCACGCCGCCGCTGCACCGCCGCGCCTTGCCGACGGCCGGGCTGCGTCCGGACGCTCAGCTGGCCAGCGCGGACGCGGGGCGCTGGGCGAACCATTCGATCTGGGCGCGCAGGTCGCGGGCTTCGGGCACGTCGGTGAACCGGGAGTCGCGCAGAGCGTCGCCGACCCGCGACACCCCGGCCATCACCTCGGCGGTACGCCGGGGCAGGTCCAGGCGCAGCACCGGCCCGAGCGTGTCGCGGGCCGCGGCCGCGTCCCCGGCCCACACCCGGGTCAGCGCCAGCACGCAGCGCGCGCCCGCCTCGTCGCCGAAGGAGCGCTGCTCGGACGGGGCGGCGGCGTACAGGGCAATGGACCGGGTGGCCTCGTGCACGGCGCGTTCGGCCTGGCCGGGCAGGCACGCGTAGGCGTCGGCGGCGTAGTGGTGCTGGCGGGGCGGGGCGAACCAGAAGATCCCGCCGATCGCGTCGAGGTCGTCGTGCACGTGGTGTTCGCGCATGTCGTCGGCGCGCACCAGGGCCAGCCGGGCCGGTTCGGCCGCGCCGAGCCGCGCCAGCGCGCGGGCCTGCGAGCAGGCCAGCCACGAGGTGACCGAGCCGTGCTGCCCGTCGGCGATCCGCGCGCCGCAGTCGGCGAACGCGGCGGCCTCCTGCGGCCGGCCGGCCGAGTACGCCAGCAGGCTCTGCAGCCCCCGGCTCCACGCCCGCAGCCCGTGGTGGCCGATGTTGTCGGCGCACACGTACGCCATCCGGGCCAGCGACATCGCCTGGTGCTCGCGATCGAGGTCGTGGTGGGCCTTGGCGAGCATCCCGGCCACCAGCGCCGCGAGCAGGTACAGGTCGTGGGCGTGGTCGGGTTCGGGGTCGTTCTCCAGCCGGTTGAAGACCCGCTCCTGGACCTCCAGCAGCGGGCCGAACAGCTCCGTCACCGGGTCGCACAGGCACTGCCCGGCCAGCGAAGTGACGTCGTCGCGCAGCTGCTCGACGGTGATGGTGTCGGCAAGGATGGTCATCGGTGTCGCCTCTCAGTGCACGCCGGACATCAGGTCGCCGATCCGGCGGGCGCCGAACCAGAAGCAGACGCCCACGATGATCGCCAGCACGCCGAGACTGCCGTAGTACGCGGCGTCGGACAGCTTGCCGCTCAGCGGCGTCACCCAGGTGTTGAGGGCGTTGCCCGCGGCGGTGGCCAGGAACCACAGGCCCATCACCTGGCTGGCGTAGCGCAGCGGGGCGAGTTTGGTGGTGACGGACAGCCCGACCGGGGACAGCAGCAGCTCGGCGCAGGTCTGGATGAAGTACACCAGCACGATCCACCACGGCGAGATCAGCCCGCGCGCGGCCAGCGCCCCGGCCGTGCCCATCACCAGGAACGACAGTCCGATGCCGAGCAGGGCGAGGGAGAACTTGACCGGGGTGCCGGGCTGTCGGCGGTCCAGCTTGGTCCACATCCACGCGAACACGGGCGCCAGCAGCAGGATCAGCACCGGGTTGACGGACTGGAACCAGGCCGTGGGGATCTCGAAGCTGCCGACCTGCCGGTCGACCTTCTCGTTGGTGAACAGGTTCACCAGGCTGCCGGCCTGGTCGTAGATCATCCAGAACAGGGCCGCGCCGATGAAGATCCATACGTACGCGCTGACCCGGGAACGCTCCTGGTGGGTCAGGGACCGGTCGCGGAACATCATGATGAAGTACAGGGCGGGCACGACCAGCGCCAGGATGGTGAGCGCGTTCTTGACGTGGTCAGCGTTGAAGGTGCCCGCGGCGATGTCGATCGCCAGCAGCACCACGATGACGGCCACCACGATCGCGGAGATCTTCAGGATCTTGTTGCGTTCGTGGGTCAGCAGCGGCTTGTGGGCCTTGAGGCCGACGCCTTCGAGGCGGCGGTAGCCCACCAGGTACTGGATCACGGCGATGGTCATGCCGACCGCGGCGATGCCGAACGCCACGTGCCAGTCGTTGCGGGCGGCGAAGATGCCGGTCAGCAGCGGGGCGACGAACGCGCCCAGGTTGATGCCGAGGTAGAACAGGGTGAAGCCGGCGTCGCGGCGGGACTCGTGCATCTCCGGATGCTTGTCGTAGAGCTCGCCGACCATGGCGGAGATGTTGGGTTTGAGCAGGCCGGTGCCGAGCACGATGAGCACCAGGCCGAGGTAGAACATCGACCGGGCGGAGAAGGCCAGGGAGTAGTGGCCCAGCGCGATGATGATGCCGCCCCACAGCACGCTGCGGCGGGTGCCGAGGATCCGGTCAGCGATCCAGCCGCCGGGCAGGGCCGTGAAGTAGACCATCGAGACGTAGATGGAGTACAGCGAGGCGGCGGCGACGTCGTCCATGCCGAAGCCGCCGTCGGTCAGTTCGGTGGCCAGGAACAGAGTGAGGATGGCCCGCATACCGTAGTAGCTGAACCGCTCCCACATCTCGGTGAGGAACAGCACGACCAGGCCACCGGGGTGCCCGAGCCAGGTTTTGACCGGTTTGCCCGATGCCGGCACCGCCGTGGTGGCCATCGCGTTACCCCCGGATGTGATGTAACCCGCAAAAGTGGTCCAATCGGACGATATCGCGCCGCCTGGGCACACATGAGGAGCTCTCCGGAATCGGCGGCGGCAGCGGCGTGGGTCACGGCAGGGAATCGTCGCGCGTTCCGGGTCGTTGCATCACCCGGAAGCCAATCGACTGCTGAGGAGCTGACATGGGCGATCGGATGCTGCGGGGAAGCCGCCTGGGGGCCGTCAGCTACGAGTCCGAGCGCAACACCGAGCTCGCGCCGCGCCAGATGCGCGAGTTCCAGTGCGCCCAGGGCCACCGCTTCGAGGTGCCGTTCGCGGTCGAAGCCGAAGTGCCCGCCATCTGGGAGTGCAAGTTCGACGGGAGCGTGGCGCGCCTGGTCGACGGCACCGAGCCGGAGGAGAAGAAGGTCAAGCCTCCGCGTACGCACTGGGACATGCTGCTGGAGCGGCGTTCCATGACCGAGCTGGACGACATCCTCAACGAGCGCCTGGCCGACGTGCGCACCAGACGCGGCCGCTGAGCCACACGAGAAAGCCCGCCCCGATCTCCGGGGCGGGCTTTCTCGTGTTCAGTCGACGATCTCGCCCTCGATGACCTCACTCGGTCCGGGGCGGCCGGCCGTGGGCGGCTGTTGCGCCTGCGGCTGGTGGTGCGGATCGTGCGGGGTGCTGACCCGGACCCGCCTGGGCCCGAACACGCTGTTGGCGGCCGACGCCGGGATGCGCTTCTCGGTCGCGGCGCGCACCCGCCCGCGGGCCAGTCGGCGCACCGGCGGGATCAGCAGCAGCAGCCCGACGGCCGCGGTCAGCAGGCCCGGAATGACCAGCAGCAGGGCGGCGATCAGCCCCACCACGCCGTCGACGGCCTGGTCGCCGCGGGTCTGCCCGGCCAGGCGCGCCTCGCGCAGCCGTCGCCAAGCCGACAGCCCCTCCCGGCGCAGCAGCACCACGCCCAGCAGCATCAGGCCGATCGCGAGCAGCAGGGTCAGCCCCAGGCCGAGCACCCGGCTCACGCCCCAGAAGACGGCGAACTCCACCACGCCGAGCAGCAGCACGGCCAGCGGCACCCACCGCAGCTTGCGCATCCGGTCACCTCCAGCCGGTCAAGCCGGCACGGGGTCACGGCCAGCGGTCACTCGGCTTGAACATACGCCGCACCGAGTCGCGGCGGGACTGCGCACCCCACACCGTGACCTTCCACAGCGCCTCCTTGATGATGGAGCCGCTCATCTTGGACACGCCGTGCTCGCGCTCGGCGAACGTGATCGGCACCTCCACGATGCGGAAGCCGTGCCGGTGGGTGCGGTGGGTCAGCTCGACCTGGAAGCTGTAGCCGCGCGAGGTCACCGTCTCGACGTCGATCTTGCGCAGGACGGGCAGCCGGTAGGCGCGGTAGCCGCCGGTGGCGTCCTTGACGCCCATGCCCATCACGATGCGGGTGTAGAAGTTCGCCCCGCGCGACAGGATGAGCCGCCGCACCGGCCAGTTGATCACCTTGCCGCCGCGCACCCAGCGTGACCCGATGACCGCGTCCGCGCCGCGCAGCGCGTCCAGCAGCCGGGGCAGTTCCTCGGGCGCGTGCGAGCCGTCGGCGTCCATCTCGACGACGGCGTCGTAGCCGTGCTCATGGGCCCAGTCGAAGCCCGCGATGTACGCCGCGCCCAGGCCCTGCTTGCCGGGCCGGTGCAGGACCTTCACGTGGTCGTCGGCGGCGGCCATCTCGTCGGCGATAGCTCCGGTGCCGTCGGGGCTGTTGTCGTCGGCGATGAGGATGTCGACGTCCGGCGTGGCCTGGCGCACCCGGGGCACG
This sequence comes from Catellatospora sp. NPDC049111, assembly GCF_040648615.1. Taxonomy (NCBI): domain Bacteria; kingdom Bacillati; phylum Actinomycetota; class Actinomycetes; order Micromonosporales; family Micromonosporaceae; genus Catellatospora; species Catellatospora sp. NPDC049111. Next base: position 5,255 of record NZ_JBEZEB010000069.1, read on the forward strand.
ATGAGGCGCACGTTCTCCGACTCGTTGTACGTCGGGATGATCACCAGGACCCGGCCCACGCCGGGGTAGCCGATCTCCGCCTCGTTGCCGCTCACCGGGGCCTCCACTATGCCGCTGCCGTCTGTCCAGTCTCCTCCACCGGCGCGGTCCGGCGCCTGCGCGCCACGCCCGCCGCGACCAGCAGCGCGAGGGCCGCGGCCGTCAGCAGGTACTCCGGCCACGCCCCGAGCCGCGTCGCCGGCGTGGTGCCGGAGCCGAGGCGCAGGTCACGCACGATCACCGCGTCGGTATTGAAACCAGTAGCATCATGCACATTTCCGTCGGCAGTTACAAATCCGGACACACCGACAGTTGAGGCCATGAGGCTGTCGCGGCCGTGCTCGACGGCCCGCAGCCGCACCATGGCCATCTGCTGCATCGCCTCGGACTCGTCGAACGTGGCGTTGTTGGTCTGCACCGCGAGCAGCTGCGCCCCGGCGAGCACGGTGTCGCGTACGACGTCGTCGTAGGCGACCTCGAAGCAGATGACGTCGCCGACCTTCGCGGGGCCCAGGGTGAGCACGCCGGGCGCGGTGCCGGCGACGAAGTCGGTGCGCAGCAGCTTGGCCTGGTTGGTGATGGCCTGCGCGATCGGTTCGACGATCGGGCGCAGCGGCAGATACTCGGCGAACGGCACCGGGTGCTGCTTGAGGTACATCTGCTGCGGCTGCGTGCCGGGCGCGAGGTCGGTCGGCCAGACGATGCCCGCGTTGCGGGACTCGCCCTCACCCGGCCCGGACAGCACGGCCCCGACCAGGATCGGCGCGCCAATCGCCTGCGCGGCGGTGTTGATCGCGCCGGCGGCGCTCGGGTTGCGCAGGGGGTCTATGTCGGAGGCGTTCTCCGGCCACACGACCAGGTCGGGCTGCTTGGCCTGCCCGGTGCGGACCTTCTCGGCCAGGGCGACGGTCGCGGCGACATGGTTGTTGAGCACGGCCTGGCGCTGGGCGTTGAAGTCCAGGCCCAGGCGCGGCACGTTGCCCTGCACGACCGCGACGCTCACCACCGGCCCGGCCGGGGTCGTGCCGGGCAGGACCAGCCCGACCAGCATGACCGCGAGCGCCCCGCCGGTCGCGGCCGCGGCGCGCGTCCAGGCCCGTGCGGCGATCAGTTCCCCTATGGCGTACGCCAGCAGCCCGCCGGCCGCCGCGACGGCGAACGTCACCAGCGGCGCGCCCCCGTACCCGGCCAGCGCCAGCGTCGGCGCATCAGCCTGGCTGAACGCGAGCCGCCCCCACGGGAACCCACCGAACGGCGCCCTGTCCCGCAGCGCCTCCTGCGCGACCCACAACAGCGCGATGCCCACCGGCCACACCCACGGCCGCTTCCCGGCGAGCCCGCTGATCCACGCCAGCGCCAGCCCGAGCAGCCCGAGATACGTCGCCTGGAACAGCGTGAGCAGGACCCACGGCGTGTACCCGACGTGCATGTTCGTCCACGCCAGCAGCGGCCCGAAGAACACCGCCCCGGCCACCAGCCCGAGCCCGAACCCGGCCCGCAGCCGCCGCCCCTTCACCGCCACGGCCAGCAGCGCCACCCCGACCGGAGCGGTCCACCACAGCCCGTACAACGGAAACGCCACCAGCAGCGCCACCCCGGCAAGAACCGCCAGCACCAGCCCGACGGCCAGCCGCAACGGCCCACGCCCCACGGCCCGTCCACCGGCCACACCGTCCGGGCCGGTCTGGCCGTCCGCCGGAGCGAGGGTCTGCACAGTCACCACGTCACCAATCTTTCGCCGCCGCGCGCGCACATCTCCCACCCACGCCAAGATCGCCGCCCGGGTGCCGCTGCAAGGCTACACATCCCTCCCCCACCACCCGACACCCTTCCGCCTCTCGCCCCCAAGATCACGACGATCTTGCGCGAATGGCCCCGTCCGCGTCCGAAATAGGCGTGTCGACCGGTACACCCACGCAAGATCGTCGCGATCTTGGGTGGGGTGGGGCGGGAAAAGGCCGGGGCGCGGTCGAGAAGACCGCGCCCCGCACTCCCAACTCCTACGGCGGCACCAGCCGACCTTCGGGCCGATCGGCTTCCGGCGCCTGAACCGGGGGGCCGATCGTTTTCTACTGATCGGTGCTGCCGCCTGCCGTGCCAGGTCGCCGGACGGCGACGCCCGCCGGGGAACGGCGGCAGGCACGGTGGAGGACCTCACGACGGTACCGGCGCGGCCGCGCACGGTCAATTTCACGATGTGGTCACCGACCGTGACGAGCACCGCAGTTCAGGACATCAGCCCAGCTCAGCGGCCAGTAGCGCGGCGGCGGCGTCCGGATGTTCCACCGACAGGAGTCCCGCCGCGGCCAGAATGTAGGACGCGTCGACAACCGTGCGGGCCGCCCTCGGCAGCGCCCATCCGCCCGCGGTGTCGCCCAGGCCCGCGCCGAGCACCGCTTCGGCGACCTGCGGCGGGCTGTGCCGCAGCACCCCGCCGGAGCCGATGACGGTGCGCACCGCCCGCAGGTCCCGCCCGCCACGGCGCGGCCCGCCCGCCACGACGGCCTCCCCGCGAGCGTGGCGGCGTAGCGCGACCATGACGGCCAGTTCGGCCAGCCGCCGGTCCGCGGCCTTCTCGGCACCGTCGTCGGCGACGTACCCCGGGTGCTCGGCGCGGGCGGTCGCGGCGAGTTCCAGAGCGGATGCCTCATCCGGCCCGATGATCTTCTCCAGGGTCGCGGCGGCCACCACGCCGGGCGCGGACCAGCGCATACCCAGGTCGCCCTCGACGGTCCGCGCCGCCCACAGCACCCCTGCGACCTCGTCGCGCACCCCGGCGAGCTGCTCGGCGTCCGGGGTCAGCACCGAGTACACGTCGGTCGTCGCCCCGCCGATGTCCACGACCAGCAGGTCCTCGGCGCTGCGGGCCGCGAGCAGCTCCACGCCCGACAGCACCGCGTCCGGCGTCGCCGCCTTCACCAGCGAGGCGAACCGCGGCCCCCGAGACAGCTTCTTGCCGCCGATGACGTGCTGCAGGAACACCTGCCGGATCGCCGCACGGGCCGGACCGGGGTCGAGGACCCCGATCGCGGGCAGTACGTTGTCGACCGCGACGACCGGCACCCCCGCCCCGGCCAGCAGGTCCGCGAGCTGCCGGCGGCAGTCGGCGTTGCCGGCCAGCACGGTCGGCACCCGCCACCGGGCGTTGGCGAGCCGGGTCGCGTTGTGAGTGATCGTCTCGGTGTCGCCGCCGTCGGTCCCGCCGACCAGCAGCACCACGTCCGGCCGGGCGGCGCGCAGTTCGGCAAGCCCGGCCCGGTCGAGGCGGCCCGCGGCGACGTGCACGACCCGCGACCCGGCCGACAGGCCGACCCGGTGCCCGGCCTGCGCTGTCACCAGGCGCTCGTAGCCGACGACGGCCAGCCGCAGGCCGCCGCCGGCCGACGAGCACACCAGCAGCCCGTCCGGGTCTCGACCCGTCGCGGCCACGGCCGCGTCGAGGCCGTGCAGGACGTCGGTGCCGACGGTGGTGCGGTGCGAGCCGGTCGCGACGAGTTCACCGCTGCCGGTGTCGACCAGGGCCGCCTTGGTGAACGTCGACCCGACGTCGACACAGCAGAGCAGGCTCACTTGGCGGGGACCACCACGGTCCCGGTCGCGGTCACCGCGACGACGGGCGGGTCCAGGACCTCGGCGGCAGACTCCGACCGGTCCGGGCGGCCCCGGCACACGACGCGCGCCTCGAAGTCGATGGTGCGGCTGCGGGTGCCCATCCGGGCCACCGTCGCGACGACCTCCAGCACGTCACCGGCCCGCATCGGGGCCTTGAACTGCACGTCGGAGTACGACGCGAACAGGCCCTCGTCGCCGTCGAGCTGGATGCACACCTCGGTCGCGACGTCCCCGAACGCCGCCAGGGCGTACGCCCCGTCGACGAGGTTGCCCGCGTAGTGCGCGTGGCTGTACGGCACGTACTTCCGATGGGTGACGGTGTATCCCACGCTCATGCTGCGACTGCCTTCTTCCGCTCGGCCTTGTTGGTGATCAGCGCGTGGACCAGGTAGCTGGCGACCTCGCGCGGGGTGGTGCCCCGGCCGAAGATCCGGTCGACGCCGAGTTCGTCGGTCATCAGCTCGTCGAAGCGCGGTCCGCCGACGATCAGCAGCGGCCGCTTGTCGGCGGGCAGCGCCTCGCGGAACGCCGCTGACATCTCCCGGGTGTTGTGCAGGTGCGCGTCGCGCTGCGTGACGACCTGCGAGACCAGGACCGCGTCGGCCTTCTCCGCCTTCGCGGCCGCCACCAGCTCGGGCACCGTGATCTGCGCGCCCATGTTGACGACCTTCAGCTCCCGGTAGTACTCCAGGCCCTTCTCGCCGGCGATGCCCTTGAGGTTGAGGATCGCGTCGATGCCGACGGTGTGCGCGTCGGTGCCGATGCACGCCCCGACCACCGACAGCTTGCGGCGCATCTTCTGCTTGACGACCGTGTTGACCTCTTTGGCGGTCAGCAGCGGGAAGTCGCGCTCGACGACCTGGACCTTGTCGAGTTCGACCAGGTGCCGGACGCTGCCGTAGACGACGAAGAAGGTGAACCCGTCGCCCATCTGCTTGGCGTGCACCAGCATCGCCGGCTCCAGGCCCATCTTCGCCGCGAGCTGCAGCGCCGCGCCTTCGGCCTTCTTGTCGTGCGGCAGCGGCAGGGTGAAGCTGACCTGGGTCATGCCGTCGCCGGTGGTGTCGCCGTACGGGCGGACGACCGTCTTCACTGCTCCTCCTTGGCGGGGGTCTCCAGGATCTCGGTGGCCGGGTTGTAGTAGCCGTCGTCGTGCTCGGCGACGCCGTCCAGGCCCTTGCCCCGGTCCGCGGGCCGCTTCATGATCCCGAACGTGCCGTCGGCGATCGCGTTGAGCAGGGTGTCGTCCTCGATCTTCTCGAGCAGGTCGATGGCCTCGTCGAGGACCTGGTGGGCGCGGCGCTGGATGAAACCGTCGGGGGCGGGCACGAAGTCCTCGTGCAGGTTGCCGGCCGCGCCGAGCACGTACCGCACGTTCTGCAGCGCGATGTCGCGGTCGGACAGCCACGGGGTGACGACGGCCTCGGTCATCATGCCGACGAGCAGGATGCCCTGCCCGGTCAGCGCGCCGACCAGGTTGAAGAACCCGTCGAGCAGGTTGCCGCGGAACACGTCGCCGGTCATGTGCTTGGTCGGCGGCATCCACTTGAGCGGCGCGTCCGGGAACAGCTCCCGCGCCAGCAGCGCGTGGGCCAGTTCGAGCCGGAACGACTCGGGCAGGTCCGGGTTGATCTCGAACGCGTGCCCGAGGCCGAGCTGCCAGTCCGCGAGGCCCGCCTCGTGCGCGAAGTACTCGTTGAGCAGCTGCGACACGGTGACGGTGTGCGCGGCCTCGACCGCGTCGGCGGTGGTGAGGTAGTTGTCCTCACCGGTGTTGATGATGATCCCGGCGCGGGCGTGGATCTGGCGGGAGAAGCGCTGGTCCACGAACGTGCGGATCGGGTTGATGTCGCGGAACAGGATGCCGTACATCGAGTCGTTGAGCATCATGTCGAGGCGCTGCAGCCCGGCCAGGGTCGCGATCTCGGGCATGCACAGGCCGGACGCGTAGTTGGTCAGGCGGACGTAGCGGCCCAGCTCCTTGCTGGACTCGTCCAGGGCGGCCCGCATCAGGCGGAAGTTCTCCTGGGTGGCGTACGTGCCCGCGAAACCCTCCCGGGTCGCGCCCTCGGGCACGTAGTCCAGCAGCGACTGGCCCGTGGACCGGATCACCGCGATGACGTCCGCGCCCGCGCGGGCCGCGGCCTGCGCCTGCGGGATGTCCTCGTAGATGTCGCCGGTCGCCACGATCAGGTAGATCCAGGGCCGCTGCTTCGGGTCGCCGTACCGCTTGATCATCTTGTCGCGGTCGGCGCGGTTGCGGTCGATCTGCTTGATGCCCGCGGCGATCTGGCGGCGCGACGCCTTCTTCGCGGCGGTGACGGCCTTGCCGGTGGGCAGGTCGAAGCGCACCGAACCGGACGCCGCCTTCTGCGCCAGCAGCGTCAGCTCGGCCGCGGTCGCCTCCAGGCCGTGCTCGGCGAGGGCGTGGAACACCGGCAGCGCCACGCCGTGACCGAGGCCGACGTCGTTGCGCACCGCGTCGACCAGGCGGTTCACCCACGGGATGCCGTCCGGGTCGGCGCCGGTCACCCCGGCCAGCCGCAGGACGGCCCGCTCCACAGACACCGTCGTGTGCGACCGCGCCATGTCCACCACCGGCCGCCCGGCCTTGGCGGCCAGCGCCCGTGCCCGGTGCACCAGCGCCGGGTCAAGACCGAGTTTATTGCTGCTCATAGATCGTTTCTCCACGCAGTACCGTACGGACACAGACCGGCAGCTCGTCGTGCTGCTCAAGGCTGGGAAGGGTGCCGGACAAGCCGGCCGGGGTGCGCCACACCGCGAACGTCGCGGGTGCGCCGGGCACGAGCACGCCCTCGGCGTCGCGGTGCACGGCGCGCCAGCCGCCCCGGGTGTGCGCCGCGAACGCCGACTTCGCGCTCATCCGCTGATGGGTGTTGAAGTGCTGCATCGCCGCGCGGACGCTGCCCCACGGGTCCAGCGGCGTCACCGGGCTGTCCGACCCGAACGCCAGCGCGACACCCGTGTTGTGCATCTGCCCCATCGGGTTCGACGCGAGGCTGCGCGCCACGCCGAGGCGCTGGGCGTACATCTGGTGCTCGCCGCCCCACAGGCGGTCGAACGCGGGCTGCATCGACGCGACGATGCCGTACTCCACGAACGCGGCGATCAGCCGCTTGTCCATGATCTCCGCGTGCTCGACGCGGTGCCGGGCGTCGCGCAGCGCGTCGGTGCCGAGGACCTCGTCGGCGGCCGCGAACCCGGCCACCACCGTCGAGATCGCCGCGTCGCCGATGGCGTGGAAGCCGCCCTGCATGCCGTGCCGGTGGCAGTCGAGCAGGTGATCGCGCACCTGCTCGGCGGTCACGTAGCCGTGGCCGCAGCCGCGCTCGCCGTCGAGGTAGTCCTCGCCCAGGTGCGCGGTCCGCGAACCGAGCGCCCCGTCGGCGTACAGGTCGCCGCCCGCGCCGACCGCGCCCAGCTCCCGGGCCTTGGCCGCGCCCATCAGCTCGCCCCAGAACCCGTACACCTCCGGCAGCCCCTGCCCTGACAGGCGCAGCAGCTCGGTGAAGTCGTCCTCACTGGACGTGCCCGGCCCGCCGCACTCGTGCACCGCCGCGATGCCCAGCGACGCGGCATGGCGCAGCATCCGCATCTGCGCGTCCCGCCGCTGCACGATGGTGATCTGCCCGAACGCCGCCGCCCGCACCACGTGGTGCGCGTCGCGGCGCACCCACCCCGACGGGTCGTAGCCGGGGGCGTCGGCGGCCAGGGCCAGCAGGTCCGAGGAGACCAGCGCCGAGTGGATCGACGCCTGCGACAGGTACACGCTGCGCCCGCCCGCGGCCCGGTCCAGCTCGGCCGCGGTCGGCGGGGTCTGCGACGCACCCCACGTGCTCTCGTCGAAGCCGTGCCCCAGCACGACGGCCTCGGGGCCCAGCCCGGACGCGAATTCGGCCACCGCCTTGAGCAGCTCGGCGGCGGCACGCACCGACGACAGGTCCAGCCCGGCCAGGGCCAGGCCGGTGTCCGTGGCGTGCACGTGCGCGTCGACGAACGCGGGCGTGACCAGGGCCCCGCCCAGGTCCACCCGCAGGTCGGCGGTGGGGGCGTCGGCCAGCGGCCCGAGCCAGACGATGTGCTGGCCGCGGGTCAGCAGCGCGGTGGCGCCGGGGTCGGCGGGGCTGCGGACGACGGCGTTGTGCCAGAGCGTCGTGCGCTCGGCCGGCAAGGCGGAGATCTGCATGGGCTCAGTCTGCCGTGCCGGACGTGGCCCGAGAGGCCTCGTGGTGCAGACGGGACTCGAACATCGCCCGCACCGCCGGCGCCTGCCGCAGCAGATCCAGCGCGTACGCCGCGTGCCCGGGCACGTAACCGTTGCCGACCAGCATCGTCACGTCCGCGGCAAGACCCTCCGCGCCCAGCGCGGCGGCGGCGAAACTCGTCGCCATCGAGAAGAAGATCACGGTGCCGCCGTCGGCGGTCGACAGGATCGCCCCGTGCTCGCAGCCCGGCACGTCCACGCAGACCACGGTCACGTCCGCGGCCCGCCCGCCCAGGGCCGCCTCGACCGCCTCGGCGAGCGCGACCGGGTTGCGGGCGTCGGCCAGCGCCACCACGTCGGCCAGGCCCGCGTCCGCCAGCATCGTGCGCTCGCGCTCGACCGGGACGACGCCGACCGTCCGGCTCGCGCCCGCGGCCCTGGCGGCGGCCAGCGACAGCGAGCCGCTCTTGCCCGCGCCGCCGATCACGGCCACGGTCGGGTCGTCGTACTGCGCCACCACCCGGGCGGTCAGCGCCGGTGCGCCGCACACGTCCATCACGGCCAGGGCCAGCTCCGGGTCCAGGTCGGCGGGCAGCACCGCGGCGATCGAGCGCGCGAACAGGATCGCGTTGCCCTCGCAGGGCACCTGCTCGCTGCCGCCGTCCCAGTGCTTGAGGCCGTCGCTGATCGACAGCGGCGTCAGGGTGAGCGAGACCAGGGTGGCGACCTTGTCGCCGACCTCGAGGCCGAGCGGGGACTGCGGGCCGACCGCCTCGACGGTGCCGATCAGCATGCCGCCGGAGCCGGTGACCGGGTTCTGCATCTTGCCCCGGGCGCCGATGATCTCCAGGACCTCACCGCGGACCGCCGCGCCGTCGCCCGCGTGCTTCGTCGACAACTGGCGGAAGCTCGCCGCGTCCAGGTTGAGCCGCTCGACGGCGATCCGCACCTCGTCTGCCCCGATCTCAGGCGAATTGTCCAGGCGAAGTGCCGCCTGGGGCAATACCCCGCTCGGTTCCAGGACCCGGTGCAGGCCGATCGGTGACGTCATTGTCCGGTTCTCCTAAAAAGTGAAGTCCACCCGCGAGATCAAAACCAAAATTGCGGTTAGATTTGATGCGTGCGGGAAATTCTACGGCAGACTAGTTGGTACGCCGGAGAACTTCCAGTATGGTCAACGGCGACCGCAAAGGAGAGGCCACCGATGAACGCTGGGCAACCCTACGAGTACCGACGCGTAGAGCTGATCGAGCCGGACTGGACCCGGTTTCCGGGCTGGCGCGATGTCACGGCTGCGCAGTGGGAGTCCGCGCAGTGGCAGCGCGTCAACTGCATCAAGAACATCAAGCAGCTGCGCGCCGTGCTCGGCGACACCGTCGACGAGCGCTTCTACGCCGACCTCGAGGCCGACCAGAAGGCTCTGGCCACGATGTCGATGCTGGTCCCCCCGCAGATGATCAACACCATGGCGCGGGAGGAGCTGACCACCGAGGCGTTCTACGCCGACCCGGTGCGCCGCTACATGATCCCGGTCGCCTCCGACCGGCTCACCGAGTGGGCCAGCCACCCGCACGCCAGCCGCGACAGCCTGCACGAGCACGACATGTGGGTCGCCGAGGGCCTCACCCACCGCTACCCCACCAAGGTGCTCGCCGAGCTGCTGTCCACCTGCCCGCAGTACTGCGGCCACTGCACCCGGATGGACCTGGTCGGCAACTCCACCCCCGCGGTCGAGAAGCTCAAGCTCACCCTCAAGCCCGTCGACCGCTACGACGCGCACATCGCCTACCTCAAGGCCCACCCGGGCGTGCGTGACGTCGTCGTCTCCGGCGGCGACGTGGCCAACGTGCCGTGGAAGAACCTCGAGTCGTACCTGATGCGCCTGCTGGAGATCGACACGATCCGCGACATCCGGCTGGCCACCAAGGCGCTGATGGGCCTGCCCCAGCACTGGCTGCAGCCCGAGGTCGTCGAGGGCCTGGAGCGGGTCGCCCGCACCGCCCGCCGGCGCGGCGTCAACCTGGCGATCCACACCCACGTCAACCACGCCAACTCGATCACCCCGACCGTGGCCCGCGCCGCGAAGACGGCCCTCGAGGTCGGCGTACGCGACGTGCGCAACCAGGGCGTGCTCATGCGCGGCGTCAACGCCACGTCGCCCGACCTGCTCGACCTGTGCTTCGCGCTGCAGGGTGAGGCGAACATCCTGCCGTACTACTTCTACATGTGCGACATGATCCCCAACGCCGAGCACTGGCGGGTCTCCGTCGGCCACGCCCAGGCCCTGCAGCACGACATCATGGGCTACCTGCCCGGCTACGCGACCCCGCGCATCGTCTGCGACGTCCCGTTCGTCGGCAAGCGCTGGGTGCACATGGTCACCGAGTACGACCGCGAGAACGGCATCTCGTACTGGACCAAGAACTACCGCACCTCGATCGAGGCCGACCAGAACGTCGACGTGCTGTCCCAGCGCTACGCCTACTACGACCCGATCGACACCCTGCCCGAGTCCGGACAGAAGTGGTGGCGCAAGCAGCTCGACGAGCAGCTCGCGCAGGCCTGACCCGTCCCGCACGTCCGGGCCCCGCCCGAGCCGCCCACGCGGCTCACGGCGGGGCCTTCGCCGTTCACGCCGGGACCGTGCCCGCGACCACCCACACCGTCAGCGCCACCAGGAAGTCCTCCCGCTCGTCGGCGTCGCGCACCGCGTCCAGCCAGCGGTCCACCATCGCCGTGGTGTCGCCGTCCTCCTCCCCCACGATGTGCAGCAGCAGGTCACGGTCGAAGTACGGCACCACGTGCTGCGCCTCGGCCGGGTCGGTGAAGCACATCGTCATCGGGTGGCACTCCAGCTCGTACACCCCCAGCCGGCGCAGCCGGTTGCGCAGCGTGCGGCCCATCGTCGGATTGCACATCACGCTGTGGTGCCGCAGCCGCCACATCATCGGCGTCAGCACCTCCGCGGGCAGCCCGTCGAAGACCAGCGACTCCCAGTCGGTGTCGATCAGGCAGATCCGCCCCTGCGGCCGGGTCACCCGGACCAGCTCCGCGATCACCGCCTCGGCCTGCGGCAGGTGCTGCAGCGTACGCTCGCACCGCACCGCGTCGAAGACGCCGTCCGGGTAGTCCAGCCTGGTCATGCACCCGGTGACGAAGCGGACCTCGCCGGCGTCGGGGTGGGTCTGGCGCCAGCGCTCGTAGCGGTGCGCGGCCAGCGACAGCATGCTGCGCGAGTTGTCCACGCCGTCGACCCGGCCGTCCACGCCGACCAGCAGCGCCAGCACGCACGCCTCCTCGCCCAGCCCGCACCCGCCGTCGAGCACGTGGTGGCCCGGTTTGACGTGCATGGTCTCGGCGGCCCGCGCCCGGATCTCGGTGATCGCCCGGTAGCCGGCCGCCTTGTCGAGGTACGCCACGAGCCGTGCCTGCATCTGCGGCGGGCTCTGATCGACCCGCGCGTAGTGCGGCATGAGCGGCGCGTCCGTCATACCTCAATTCTGTGAGCCCGGCAGCCTCCGCAGGCGAATCCACCAAGATCAACCTTTAGGCGGCACCGCCGCCAGGACGCCGGGTGGCAGGCTCACCGGTCGAAACCGCCCGTCCGGGTGGCGACCACCGCTAACGTGTCCTCAGGAACACGAGCGGGGAGGATCGGCATGCGAGAGATCGTGCTGCTCCGGCACGGGCAGACCGAGTGGAGCGCGGCCGGCCGCCACACCTCCTTCACGGACCTGTCGCTCACCCCCGAGGGGGAACGCCAGGCGGGCCAGCTCGCCGGACGGCTGGCCGGACGGGCCTTCGCCGCGGTGCTGTGCAGCCCGCTCCAGCGCGCCGTACGCACCGCCGCGCTGGCCGGTCTGGAGATCACCGCCACCGACGACGACCTGCTGGAATGGAACTACGGCGCGTACGAGGGCCGCACCACGCTGGAGATCCGCCAGGAGCGCCCCGAGTGGACCCTGTGGCAGTACGGCTGCCCCGGCGGCGAGACGGCTGCCCAGGTCGGGGCGCGCTGCGACCGGGTCCTGGAACGTGCCCGGACGATGCTGGCCAGCGGCGACGTCGCCCTCGTCGGGCACGGCCACCTGCTGCGTGCCCTCACCGCCCGCTGGCTGGGCCTGCCCGCGCAGGACGGCGCGCTGTTCCGCCTGGAGACGGCCACGCTCAGCGTGCTCGGCTTCGAGCGCGAGCAGCCGGTGCTGCTGCGCTGGAACAGCTGAGACACCGCTCACCCGACGCCGGGCGTCCGGTCGGGACGGCGCGGCCTGGCCGCGTCCCGACCGGACGCCCTGGGTCTCACACCGCGGCGAAGTCGGTCGTCAGCGAGATCTCGCGCCAGGTGTCGAGCTCGGCGCGGGCCGACCTGAGCTTCGCCTCGATGTCGGTGACCGCGGCCGCGCCCAGCGCCAGCCGGGCGGGCATCGCCTCGGCGTCCACCACGGCGAGGATCGCCGTCGCCGCCTTGACCGGGTCGCCGTCCTGGGCGTGGTTGGTGCCGTCGGCCCAAGCGCGCATCGCGCCGGCGCTGTCGCCGTACCCGGTGATCTCCTTCGCGGTGCGGTGCAGCGAGCTCGGGTCGAGGAAGTCGGTGCGGAACGGGCCGGGCTCGACGGCGATGGCCTGGATGCCGTACGGGCCGACCTCGAACCGCAGCGACTCCGTGATCGCCTCCACGGCGAACTTCGTCGCGCAGTAGACGCCCCAGCCGGGCCAGGACACGAACCCGCCGACCGAACTCATGTTGACGATGCGCCCCGAACCCTGGGCGCGCATCACGGGCAGCACCGCCCGGGTGACCGCGAGCAGCCCGAACACGTTCGTGTCGAATACCGCCCGGACCTCGGCGTCGGCGGCCTCCTCGATCGCGCCGAGCAGGCCTCGGCCCGCGTTGTTGACCAGCACGTCGATGCCGCCGAACCGGGCCTTCGCCGCCTCGACCGCCTGGTGTGCCTGCTGCTCGTCGGTCACGTCGAGCGCGACGGCGAGCAGCCGGTCCGCGTACCCGGGCAGGGCCTTCTCGACGGCCTGCGGGTCGCGGGCGGTCGCCACGACGTCGTCACCGCGTTCGAGGGCCTGCTTGGCGATCTCCAGGCCGAAGCCGCGGGACGCGCCGGTGATGAACCATGTGGTCACGGAATTGCCTTTCGCAGTGGGCCCTGCGGCCCGGTGGTCGCCTTCGACTCTGCGCGGACCCGCCGACGGGGGCCAGGCAGCCGGCCTCCCCGGGTCGGGCGTTCCTGGGACCGGCAGTACCAGGCACTGGCGGCGGCCCGCGCCGATAATGGCGGGTATGAACAGCCCGGAGCCCGCCGACCTCACGCTGGGCGACTTCCTGCGCGCCTGCCGGGCGCGGGTGCGTCCCGAGGACGTGGGCCTGCCCGGCGGCGGCCGTCCGCGGCGGGTGCCGGGACTGCGGCGCGAGGAGCTCGCGCTGCTGGCCCATGTGAGCGTCGACTACCTGGTCCGGCTCGAGCAGGGCCGCGCCACCCGGGTGTCCGCCGAGGTGCTGCAGGCCCTGTCGGACGGGCTGCGGCTGCGACCGGACGAGCACGAGTACCTGATGCGGGTGGCGCGGCCGCCGCGCCCGGCCGCCCGCCCGGCGGCGCAGCGGGTGCGCCCGCAGACCCGGCAGCTGCTCGACAGCCTGGACGAGTTCCCGGCGCTGCTACTCGGCCGCCGCATGGACGTGCTCGCCTGGAACCCGCTCGGGGCGGCGCTGCTGACCGACTTCGGCGCGCTGCCCGCAGGTCGGCGCAACCTCGTCCGGCTGGCCTTCACCGACCCCACCTGGCGCACCCTGTACGCCGACTGGGCCACCGCCGCCCGCGAATGCGTGGCCTACCTGCGAATGGATGCCGCGCGCTGGCCGGACGACCCCTCACTGACCGCGCTCGTCGAGGAGCTGTCCGCCAAGGACGACGACTTCCGGCGCTGGTGGCGCGACCACCGGGTGCGGGCGCGCGCGTTCGGGCGCAAGGCGTTCCGGCATCCCGTGGCCGGGCCGATGGAGCTGGACTTCCAGGCGCTGGGTGTCGGCGACGATCCGGACCAGACCCTGTTCGTGTACACCGCCGAAGCGGACTCGCCCTCGCAGGAAGCGCTGCGTTTCCTCGCCGCCTGGTCGGCGGGTCCGCACCGGCCGGCACAGGCCCGGCTGCGGGGCGACAGCCCTCCCGGCTGACCTGGCGGCGGCTCGGTCACCGCCCGCTACCGGTGCCGCTCACCTGCGCAGGGCGTCGTCCGGGTCGGCGCCGACGGCGGACAGCACGCCGCTGAAGAAGCGGCGGATGCACACGGCCAGCACGACCTGCAGGATGTCCGCGTCGGTCAGGCCGAATCCGCGCAGCGGGGCGGCGTCCTGCTCGGTGATCGTGGTCGGGTCCGCAGTGTCCCCCATCCGTCAGCAGACGGGGACGGTCAGGCTCGCGCGGGCAGCGCGTCGGCCGGCGCCTGCAGCAGGCCGAGGCTGTTCTGCCAGAGCGTGCCGAGCTGGCCGGGGTCGTCGAGCAGCTTGGCCAGCAGCACCCGTCCCTCGATCTGGGCGACGATCGAGCGCGCCGCGTCGCGGGTGTCGACGGCCGGACCGGCCTGCCCGGCGTCCTTGGCCTCGACGACCACCTTCTCGATCATGTCGATCTGGGCCTCGAAGATCTCCTGCAGCCGGTCGCGGATCTCCGGGACCTGGTTGCTGAGCTCGGCGGCGAGGTTGCCGAAAAGGCAGCCGACGACCAGGCCGGCCTGCTGCCGACCGACCCGCTGGAAGTCCTCGGTGGCCGCGAACAGGTCGCCCAGCCGCTCCAGCGGGGACCGCCCGCTGCCGAGCAGTTCGCTCCACTGCTGCCGTTGAGCGGCCCAGTGCTCGTCGATGACGGTGAGCGCGAGCGCCTGCTTGGAGGCGAAGAAGTGGTAGAAGCTGCCCTTCGGCACCCCGGCGGCGGCGCAGATCTCGGCGACGCCCAGCGCGGAGTAGCCCCGCTGCTCGATCAGCGTCCTGGCCGCTTCGAGGATCTTGTTCCGCGCGTCACTCGTCCTGCCCATGGCGTTGACGATACACGACCAGTCGTCTAGCTTTTAGTAGACCGGTCGTCTAGTGGCCGCGAAACAGCAAAGGAAAAGGCACATGAGCACCGAGAACACGCAGAAGGTCGCCGTCATCACCGGCGCCTCCCAGGGCATCGGCGCGGGCCTCGTCGAGGGCTACCGCAAGCTCGGCTACGGCGTCGTGGCCGTCTCCCGCACCATCCCCGCCTCCGCCGATCCGGACGTCGTGACCGTGCAGGGCGACATCGCCGACGCCGACACCGCCGAGCGGGTGACCCGGGCCGCGCTGGACCGCTTCGGCCGCATCGACACCCTGGTCAACAATGCCGGCATCTTCATCGCCAAGCCGTTCACCGACTACACCGCCGACGACTTCGCGCAGGTCACCGCCATCAACGTCGGCGGATTCTTCCACCTCACGCAACGGGTGCTGCCGCACCTGCTCGCCGTCGGCGGCGGCCACATCGTCAGCATCACCACCGCCCTGGTGGACCAGGCCGACAAGAACGTGCCGTCGGTGCTCGCCTCGCTGACCAAGGGTGGCATCAACTCCGCCACCAAGTCGCTGGCCATCGAGTACGCCTCGCGCGGCGTGCGGGTCAACGCGGTCGCCCCGGGCATCATCAAGACCCCGATGCACCCGGTCGAGTACCACGAGACGTACGCCGGGCTGCACCCCGTCGGCCGGATGGGCGAGACGAGCGACATCGTCGGCGCGGTCCTCTACCTGGAGTCCGCTCCCTTCGTCACCGGCGAGATCCTGCACGTCGACGGCGGACAGAACGCCGGCCACTGACCCGCCCGAAGCATCCGGAAGGACCGATCATGCCCATCGTCAACATCCAGATCACCCGTGAGGGCAGCACACCGGGCACGACGGCGGCGACCGCCGAGCAGAAGGCGGCGCTCATCGCCGGGGTCAGCCAACTGCTGCTGGATGTGCTGGACAAGCCACTGGACTCGACGTTCGTCGTCATCGACGAGGTCGAACTGGAGAACTGGGGCCGCGGCGGCCTGTCCGTCCCGCAGTACCGCGAGCAGCAGCGCGCGGGCGGCGGCGAGTAGGCCGCGGCTGCGCAGGGGCGCGTGGATTCCGGGTGACACCGGGAACTGCGCGCCCCTTTCGCGACTCGCCGTGACGTGACCCCTGACCGATTCCCCCTCCCCCGGCCCCGCGACGGGGTGCTCGGGCGCGCCGTCACCGCCGCCCTGGCCTGCGCCACCGTGCTGGTGGTCGTGGCCCTGTGGGTGTCCGCCGGCGGCCCGGCCGCGCTGGGCGCCGACGGCACCGGCCTGGTGACCGCGGCCCGCCTGGCCGGGCTGGTCGCCGCCGACCTGCTCCTGCTGCAGGTCCTCGCGATGGCGCGGATGCCCTGGGTGGAGCGCGCCTGGGGCCAGGACCGGCTGGCCCGGATCCACCGCCTGCTCGGCTTCACCTCGTTCTGGCTGATGGCGGCACACGTGGCGCTGGTCGTGGCCGGGTATGCCGCGCCCACCGGCACCGGCGCGCTCGCCCAGCTGGCCGACCTGGTCGTGCGCTACCCGGGCATGCTGCTCGCGGCGGCGGGCACGGCGCTGCTGGCGCTGGTCGTGGTGCTGTCGGTGCGGGCGGCGCGGCGGCGGGTGCGCTACGAGAACTGGCACCTGCTGCACCTGTACGCGTACCTCGGGGTGGGCCTGGCCGTGCCGCACCAGCTGTGGAACGGCGCGCACTTCGTCACCTCCGCCACCGCCTCGGCGTACTGGTGGACGCTGTGGGGTGCGGCCGCCGCCGCGCTGGCCGTGTTCAGGATCGGGCGGCCGCTGTGGCTGTCGCGCCGGCATCGGCTCACCGTCGCCGAGGTGCGCCACGAGGCGTCGGACGTGTACTCGGTGTACCTGTCGGGGCGGTCGCTGGAACGGCTGGCGGCCCGGCCCGGGCAGTTCCTGACCTGGCGGCTGCGCACCGGGCACGGCTGGAGCCGGGCGCACCCGTTCTCGCTGTCCGAAGCGCCGCGCGCCGACCGGCTGCGGTTCACCTTCCGGGCCGCGGGCGACGACGGCGCGCGGCTGGCCGGGGCCGCGCCGGGCACGGCGGTGCTGATCGAAGGCCCGTTCGGCACCCTCACCGAGGGCCGCCGCCGCGGCGAGCGGGTGCTGCTGATGGCCGCCGGCATCGGCATCACGCCGATGCGGGCCCTGCTCGAAGGCATGCGGTACGCCGACAGCGAGCTGACCCTGATCTACCGCGCCCGCAGCGCCGACGAGCTGGTGCTGCGCGACGAGATCGACGCCATCGCGGCCGAGCGCGGCGCACAGGTGATCTACCTGCCCGGGCCGCCGCCGTCCGGGCGTGCCTCGTGGCTGACCGCCGAGCTGGCCGAGCGCTACGCCGACCACGAGGCGCTCACCGAGCTGGTCCCGGAGCTGGCCGTGCGGGACGTGTTCCTGTGCGGTCCCCCGCCCTGGATGGCGGCGGTTCGCGCCGCGCTGCGGGCCGCCGGGGTGCCCGCGCGGCAGATTCACGACGAGCGGTTCGGGTGGTGAGCGATGCGTAAGATCACGTTCTTCCTGCTGGCGACTCTCGCGGGCCTGGTCGGACTGTTCAGCTACCGCACCAGCTTCGGCGAAGCGGTGCCGCGGTCCGCCGACGGGGCGACGCCGGCGCCCGGGCTGATCGTCGGCGATCGGCTGGTCGACGGTGACGCGGTGGTCACCGACTACGGCACGGTGCAGGTGCGGGTCGCCTTCGCGGGCGGGCGCATCATCGACGTGGTGATCGTGCAGAAGCACACGGTGCACGAGCACTCGCTGGTGCTGAACGAATTCGCCCTGCCGCGGCTGCGCGAGCAGGTGCTCGCCGTCCAGTCGGCCGACGTGGACACGGTCACCGGCGCGACCGCCACCAGCCGGGCGTACCTGGACTCGCTGCAGTCGGCGATCGACCGGGCGCACACCCGGTGAGCATGCTCGCGCCACCGCGCCGGGCCTGGGTCGAGCAGATCATGGGGATGCCGGTCAGCCTGCACCTACGCGGCCCCGGCCTGGACTCGGCACCGGTGCGGCGCACCGTCGACGCCGTGTTCGCGCTGCTGCGCGAGGCCGACGAGGTGTTCAGCACGTACCGGGCGGACAGTGAGGTGAGCCGGGTCAACCGGGGCGAGCTCGCGGTGGCGGACGCGCATCCGTGGGTGGCGGAGGTCGCGACGCTGTGCGGCGAGGCCCGCGAGCGCACCGGCGGGTGGTTCGACACGTGGCTGCCCGGTCCCGACGGCGCGCACCGGTGGGACCCGTCCGGTCTGGTCAAGGGCTGGGCGGTGGAGCGGGCGGCGAGACTGCCATGGCACGACTTCTGCCTCAACGCCGGGGGCGACGTGGTCGTGTCGACGGCACCGGGGAATCCGCGGTGGCGGGTGGGGGTGGAGGACCCGCTGTCGCCGTCACGGCTGGTCGAGGTGGTGACCCTGACGGCGGGCGCGGCGGCCACCTCGGGCACCGCCCGGCGGGGCACGCACATCGTCGACCCGCACCGCGGCGTGCCGACGGCCGAGGTGGCGGGAGTGACCGTCGTGGGGCCGTCGTTGCGCTGGGCCGATGTATACGCCACCGCAGCCGCCGCCAAGGGGGTATCCGGATTGGACCTGCTGACGAGCACCGGTTACGAAGGACTGCTGATCGGCCGGGACGGGCTGGTCCGCGTGACGGGCGGGTTCCGTCACTTCCGGACCTCAGGTCCCGTCATCGACCCTTGATCACTAACGGCGCCTTGACAACGCTCCCGGCACACTTCGCGCGGGTGCGGGCCGAACGCCGGTTCCGCATGGCCAGGCTGGCCCCCGACATCCGCCGGCGGACCGGGCGTTAACGGCCCGCTAACACCATGGTGGACAGAGTGACTTTGGCGACCGCGGGCCGCGGTCGCAGACGAGACGGAGGTGACATGGCCGAACCGGCGACGACCACGACGCAACGACACCTGGTGGTGGCCTGGGTGTCCGCCACGGCACGGCGGCTCGTACACCCCGCGTTCGGGGGTGTGGCGGCGGTCGGCGGGGCCATGATCTTCGCGGCGATCGGGTGGACGGCCGTGGGCGTGGTGCTGCGCTCGGACCCCGACACGATCGTGCGGTACTGGCTGTGGCACATCGCCGCGGCGGCGTTGCTCCCGGTCGGCCTGGGCGTGCTGTCGGTGCAGTTGACCCACCAGGGCGGCTACGGCGTGGGGGCCGAGCGGGCCTGGCTGGTGTGGGCGCAGGCCTGCGCCGCGCTCGCGCCGCTGACCGGCCTGCTGCTGATGGCCGCCCGGCCGCTGCTGTTCCGTGGCTACGACGTCCACGATCGCTGGGGAGTGCCGGTGCTGCTGGCCGGCGGGATTGCGTTGGCCTGCGCGGTCGCGGCCGGGGTCCGCCAGGTGCGCCGCATCCCGCCAGGTCGGCGGGCCGAGGTGACCCGGCTCATGGCCGGGGTCGCCACCGCGTCGACCGGCCTGGCCGCCATCGGGCTCACGGCCCTCTTCCTGCCCGCGCCGCTGCCCTGCTGCCACTGGTGATGCGAGAGCACATGCGAGTGTGGCTTTACATCTATTTTGATGTGGGCATCAAAATAGATGTAAAGCCACGTCGAGTGCTGCCCTCCGGCGGGCCGGGAGCGGGCGCGGCTCAGTCGGCCAGGTGGATGCGGGGGGCGCGCTGCTCGAACGGGGTGGACAGCACCACGGTCGTCCGGGTGGTCACGTTCGCCGACGTGCGGATCTCCTGGAGCAGGCGCTCCAGGTCCACCGGTGACGCGACGCGTACCAGCAGGATGTAGAAGTCCTCACCGGCCACGGAGAAGCACGACTCGATCTCCGACAGGTGCGCCAGGCGCTCGGGGGCGTCGTCGGGCTGCGCCGGGTCGAACGGGCGGATCGCCACGAACGCCGTCAGCGGCAGCCCGATCGCGTTGTAGTCCACCCGCGCGCCGTACCCGGTGATCACGCCGCGCTGCTCCAGCCTGCGTACCCGCTGGTGGACGGCGGACACGGACAGCCCGACCTTCTCGGCCAGGTCCGTGTACGACATGCGCCCGTCAGCGGTCAGGGCCGAAACGATGGCCTGGTCGGTCTCTTCCACGGCGCTCAAGCTACACCGCCCCGCCGTCCGGGCGCACCAGCACTTTCAGCGCTTTCCGATCATTCATCGCGGCATATCCGCCGGGCACCCCGTCCAGATCCACCGAGACGTCGAAGACCGGCGACGGGTCCAGCGTCCCGGCCAGCACGTCTGCCAGCAGCTCCGGAATGTACGCCCGCGCGGGCGCGACGCCGCCGCGCAGCGCGACGTTGCGGCCGAACATGTCGCCGATGTCGACCCCGGCCGAGCCGCCGTGCGGCACCCCGACGAAACCGACCGCGCCGCCGTCACGGGCCACGCCGATCGCGGTGCGCATCGACTGCTCGGTGCCGACGGCCTCGATGACCGCGTGCGCGCCCTGCCCGCCGGTCAGCTCCCGCACCACGGCGACGGCCTCGTCGCCGCGCTCGGGCACCACGTCGGTCGCCCCGAAGCGCCTGGCCAGCGCGGTGCGGGCGTCGTGGCGGCCCAGCGCGATGATGCGCTCGGCGCCGAGGCGGTGCGCGGCGAGCACCCCGCACAGGCCGACCGCGCCGTCGCCGACCACGGCGACCGTGCCGCCCTGGCGCACCCCGGCCGCGAGCGCGGCGTGGTGGCCGGTCGACATCACATCGGACAGGGCGAGGATCTTGACGAGGTCCGCGTCGCCGAGCCCGGACGGCAGCTTGACCAGGGTGCCGTCGGCGTACGGGACGCGCACCGCCTGGCCCTGGCCGCCGTCGGAGCCGGGCTGTCCCCAGAAGCCGCCGACCGGGCACGAGGTGTGCAGGCTCTCCCGGCAGAACTGGCAGGTCCCGTCGGACCACACGAACGGGGCCACCACGGTGTCGCCGGGCCTGACGCCGGTGACGTCCGCGCCCGCCGACTCGACGACGCCGAGGAACTCGTGCCCGATGCGCTGGCCCGGCTCCCGCTTGGCGACGCCCTGGTAGGCCCACAGGTCGCTGCCGCAGATGCAGGCGTGCGTCACCCGGACCACGGCGTCGGTGGGGTGCACCAGGACCGGATCGGGCACGTCCTCGACCCTGACGTCGTGCGGACCGTAGATCACCGTTGCGCGCATGTGATCATCGTAGTCGCGGCGCGACGCCCCGGCCGCCGGGATCCCCGTGGCGCGCGGCTCAGTGGCGCTCGCGGAGCAGGCAGAACTCGTTGCCCTCGGGGTCGGCGTACACGGTGAGGTCGTCCTGCTCGCGGACCAGCCTCGCGCCGGCGGTGACGATCGCGGCCCGCTCCTCGTCGTCGGCGACGATGTCGAGGTGGATGCGCCCGACCGGCAGCAGGTCGACCGCCTGCGCGATCCACACGTCCGGCTCGGTGCCCGACGGGTCGTGCAGCAGCACCGACTCGCCCTCCTCCAGGCCGCGCTCGGCGAGTTTCACCGCGTCCTCGTCGACGACCGGCAGGCCGGTGACCAGGCTCCAGAAGGGCGCCATGAGGTACGGGTCCCGGCAGTGGATGACGACGGAGGAGATGTACGGCATGGCGGTCACCCTAGCCGGGTAGGCGGTTCCCGCCGACCGGATAACCGAGCGGTCTTGACAGCGTCGCCTCGTGGCCGCTTACCGTGTGTAGCCGCCACCGGTCCGGTACCGGTACCGCGAGACGGCGTGGTTTCCCGGAGGTCCACATGCGCGTGACGATCGCCGACGTCGCCCGGCTGGCCGGAGTGAGCAAGGCGACGGTGTCGCGCGTGCTCAACGGCCGGCCCGACGTCGACCAGGCCACCCAGGCCCGCATCGAGGAGATCATGGCCGAGACCGGGTACGTGCCCAGTTCGCGCGCCGTCGACCTGGCCCGCGGGCGCACCCGCACGGTCGGGGTGCTCGCTCCGACGCTGCGTACGGCGTGGATGCCGGAACTGCTGCAGGGCGTCGCCGACGTCGTGGAGCCGTCCGGTTACGGGCTGTTGCTGCATTCGGCAGCCGGTGGCGGCCCGGCGCTGGAGCGGTTCGCGGCGAGCGTGCGCGGCCACGCGGTGGACGGCGTGCTCGCTGTCGACCCCGGCGCGGCCCTGGATCACCTGCGTGACCTGCACCGGCAGGGCCTGCCGGTGGTCGTGGTGGACACCGTCGGCGTGCGGGCGGCGCTGCCGTCGATCGGCGCGGACTACGCCGACGGCGGACGCCGCGCGGCGGAACTGCTGCTGGCCGCGGGGCGGCTGCGGCTGGCCATGATCACAGGACCTGCCGAGGAGCCCACCGGGGCCGCCTGCGCCGACGGGTTCGCCGACCTGCTGACCGGCACCGGCGCGGTGCTGCGGGCCAGCCACGTGACCGAGGCCGACGGGACCGAGCAGGGCGGCTACGACGCGGTGCAGCGGCTGCTACGTGCGCGGTTGTTCTTCGACGGACTGTTCGCGCACGGCGACGCGATGGCCGCGGGCGCGCTGCGGGCCCTGCAGGAGGCCGGGCGGCAGGTGCCGGGCGAGGTCGCCGTGGTCGGCTTCGGCGACGTCCCGCCCGCCGCGTACACCGTGCCGCCGCTGACCACGGTGCGGGTGCCGTGGGAGGAGATGGGCGCGGCCGCCGCGCGGTCACTCATCGATCGCCTGCGCGGCGAACCGGTCTCCGACGAGCCGGAAGTGTTCGAGACTTCCCTGGTCAGCAGGGGTAGCACCCCGCCGGTGGGCCGTATCCCGGGCCAGCGCAACCGGCGCGCGGCGCGTACCGCGGAGCTGCCCGTGTTCCGGGCCTCGACACCGGCCACGGAACCGGTACCGGAGCTGTGAGCTGCTGATACTCAGGTCAGGTGGTGGAGGACGGCCGACGGATCGACGCCGGTCGGCAGGTCGCTCACCTGGCCGTCGCCGAGTTCGACCACCCGCCAGGCGCCGTCGTCACGCAGCGCGACGTCGGTGGTGACGAACGGGTGCCCGAACGCCGCCACCAGCGGGGCGATCGCCGTCAGGTCGGGCTCGCAGGACAGTTCCGGCGTGTCCGGGTGCGGGCCGGTCAGCACCGGTTCGCCGCGCACCCACCAGACCCGGGACTCGACGGTGCGGCCGTCCTGCCGCGCGAAGCGCTCGAACCGGCGTACCACGATGCCGCCCTGCAGGGAATCCTCCTGCAGGGCGACCATGCGGGCCACGACCCGGTGCGCCTGTGCGGCGTCGGCGAGGTCGGGGATGAAGCAGGCCTGCGCCCACTCGTGCTTGCGCGACTTCACGTAGTCCTTGACGATCGCGGGTCCGCCGCCCAGCGGCGCGACCAGCCTCTCGACCTGTTCCACGGTCGGCGGCTCGGACGGCTGCCACGGCGTCCACACACTGTCCGGCGTGACCGGCGCCAGGGCGGCGTACCAGCCGGGCAGTTCGTGGGCGGCGCGGTACGCGGCCGCAGGTACCCGCAGGCTCACCCCGCGCCCGGCGAGCGCACCGGCCAGCTCGGCGTAGCGGCCGGCCGGGATCATCCACCCGCGGTACCAGACCTCGCCGAGGTCGCGCGGAATCCGGCGGACCGCCGCGGCGAGGTCGCCGGCCAGTAGCGCGTCATGGTCGAGCAGGGCGACAACGCCACCGGCGTCCCGCACGGCCCGCGCCTGCGCCGCAAAATGGGGATCGGTGCGGGTCGGGGCGAGCGGGTCGGCGCAGAACACCACGGTCACGACCGGCGAGCCTAGCCGAACCGGCACCGCCGCGCCGCGCCGTTTCCCGGCCCGGTGCCGGATCCTTCCGCCGCCACCGGGCCGGTCGGCCGCTTCAGTAGGTCCACAGCACCGCGAGGTAGTCGTTGCCGGTAGCGGTGGTGTAGGCCTGGCCGACCGTCTGGCCCAGCCGGTTCACGCCCCGGGCCTCCGACCGGCCGCCCGGCAGCAGGCCGGGCAGCAAGCGCGGCGTGCCGAACTCCGACCAGTACACGGCACGCGTGGACCCGTCGACGGCCGACCGCCAGCCGACCGAGTGCCGGCTCTCGTTGATCGCGGCGGTCGCGGCCAGCTCGCCCCCGGCCGGCATGGCCAGGTGCAGCACGGTGCCGTCGGCCCGCCACACGAAGGCCCCCTGCCGGGCGTCCCAGTACGTGCCGGACACGTCGCCGCCGTCGTTGATCCCGGTGGCGTGGCCGAGCAGACCCGACGCCACCACCTGGCCGTTCTTCCAGGTGCCCGGATTGCCGGGTGGTCCCTGGCCGAGATTGCCGCCCATCTTGCCGAACTTGTTGATGCCGGCCGGGTCGAAGCGCTCCCCGGCCGGGCCCGCGATCGTGGTCATCATCCCGTCCGCCCAGCGGAAACCACGCAGCTGCCCGTCGAGCAGGTACCGGCCGACGACCACTCCCGCGTCGTTGACACCGGTGGCGAGGCTGCTGAGGCCCGGCGATCCCAGGTCGGTCATGCCGTGCCCGGGACGCCACAGGAACGCGTGGGTGAGCAGGTCGCCCGGGGTCAGCTCGCTGTAGCCGACGATCCAGCCGTTGTTGTTGATGGCGGTGGCGAACGAGCGCAGGCCGCCCAGGGTGCCGAGGTCGGTCATCACGCCGTCCTTCCACCGGAAGGCGTGGTACGGCGCGTTCGTCCCGGGGCCGACCATGCTGAAGCCGGCGACCACCCCGTGGTCGTTGATCGCGAAGGCTTCGCTGCAGCACCCGCCGGACAGGCTGCCCAGGACGACGATGTGCGGCGTGGCGGCCGCGGCCGGAGCGGCATGGGACGACACCGCCAGCAGCACGGCGGCGACCGATGCGGACAGCATGCGGCGAACTGTTCTCACAGGCGCTCACTTCCTTCCGGTTGGCAGCGGACCACGCCGCGTGACGGCGTGACCCCTACGGTCCTCCGGCGGAGGCCGTTCGCGCAGTCGGCAAACCGACCGCGCTACCGCATTGCCGACCTGTCGTGCCGACGCTTCGGCTCGGCGCCCTTCCGGCGGCGTCGTCCGTGCCGCCACATGGGGCGGGCCCCGGCCAGGCATCGCGCCGCAGGTCGACCGGGGGTAAGACATGACGCAGCCGTCGCGACCCACGACACTCGCCGGGCGCGTGCTGG
>NZ_JBEZEB010000070.1:0-29753 GCF_040648615.1 Catellatospora sp. NPDC049111
CTCTCCTCTTTGTTTTTCCCCCACAACGCCGGGCCCGCGCCCCCCCGCGCGCCCCCGCGACTCGCGACTGCGCGCCGTGTCCGCGCTGCTCACACCGGGGGACCACCGGAGGCGAGCAGCGGCGGGATCAGCGTTCCCGCAGTTCCGCGGCCCGGTCGGGGGAGCCGAGGATGCACAGCAGGGAGCAGGCCGTCGCCGACGACGTTCCGGACGTGCTCGGTGGTGTGCCCTGCGGCGCGCCTGCCGCGCTGTAGTTGACGCTGGCCGTGTTGGTCAGCGGCAGCAGCAGCAGGAACGTCGAGCAGTGGATCTGCTTGCTCGCCCCGGCGGCCAGGGTGAACGTGCCCCCCGCCGTGACGCAGCCCGGCGCGACCGAGTCGTTCACGGTCACCCCCACCGCGTCGACTGGGCCGGTGTTGGTCACCGTGATCCGCCAGTACGCCGTGCCGAGGACCCCGAGCAGCCCGGCCGGGCTGGACTTGCCCCAGGGCCCGACGCCGCCCGGCCCGCACCGCGAGGCCCGGGTGTCCTTGCAGATCTCCTTGTTGACGGTGATGTTCGGCTGGCAGGCCGCACCGGGGTTGATCGGCTGCTGGACGGTGTTGGAGGTCAGCGCGCCCCCGGCGTCGGTTCCGGTGGCGGTGTTGGAGACCGAGTACACGCCGCAGTCGCTGCTCAGCTTGGTCTGGAAGCAGATCTGCGGCGGGTCGCCGTCGAACCCGGCGACCAGGTGCGGCTCGTTGCCGCCGCCGAAGTCGTCGACGTTGAGCAGCCGCAGGCTGGCCTCGATGACCAGCGCCGGGTGCGTGCTCGGCGAGATGCCGGACAGGTCGACGCTGCCGTCGGGCGCGAACGGCAGGGTCGCGATCACGGTGTTGTCCGGCTTGCTGATGGTCGCGGCGGAGTTGGCCAGGTCGATGTTGGCGATGTCGATGTCGACCAGGCGCGCGTCCTGGTATCCGGTGATGTGCCCGGATGCCCCGTCGCAGTAGAAGTCGGGCGCGGTCAGGTTCAGCGACGCCCCCGCGCGGAAGCACGGCGACGCGCCGGTGATCGGGTCCATGGAGAACAGCAGGCCCGCGTCACCGAGTCCGAGCAGGCACTCGCCGGCCTGGTCGTAGTCGTAGCCGTAGTCACGGGTGGCGCCGCTGCCGCCGACACCCGGGTGGGTCTTCGGGAAGGCCATGCCCGCGCACGCCGCGCCGGTGTTCCAGTCCCAGCAGCCGGTCGCGCCGAGGATCGGCCCGCCCCAGAACGGGAAGTAGCTGCGCAGGTGCCCGTCCGGCCCGGTGATCACCTTCGGGTTGAAGGTCAGCACGCCGTTGGGCATCGCCGGGAAAGCGGGCGGGGTCAGGGACGCGCCCGCGACCGTGTAGCAGTTCAGTTGGTAGGGGCTGCTCGTGGGCACGCACACGCCCTCGTCGTCACCGGTGGTGGTGTACGCGGTGAAGATGCCGTAGGTGATGACCCCGGCCGGACCGGCGGCCTTCGGGGCGGCCCAGCCGGTGCAGGTGGTCGTGGTGGCCGGGTCGAAGCAGGCGAGCTTCGCGCCGCTGCTGGGCGAGGACGAGATGAACAGCTTCCCGTCGGCCAGCGTGGTGGAGCCGAAGAAGTACAGGCCCGGGTTGACCGAGGTGTCGCTGTGCGGCGCGGCGATCCCGGCGTACGGCTGCCCGGCGCATGGCGTCTGGGTGGCCATGGTCAGGCAGAGCACGGATCCGTTGGTGGACACGGCGTAGAGCTTGCCGTTCAGCTCGGTCAGCCCGGCGAGGCTGTTGCTGGCCGACGGGGAGCCGCCGGTCGGCGTGAGCGGGACGAAACCACAGTTGGCGCGGGCGTCGAGGTCGAGGCAGGCGACGCCGAGCGCGGTGGTCGTGCTCGCCGGGTAGTAGACCGTGCCCGGCCGCTCGGGGTCGAACACGAACTGCCCGGCCATCGGGCTGGCCAGGTCGCCGGTACTGCCCGAGCCGAGCGGCCCGGGGGTGGTGTTCAGCGGCCTCGGCCACGGCCCGCCGGTGCAGGGCTGGGCGGTCAGCAGGTTGATGCAGACCACCTTCGGGTTCGCCGGGACGAGGTGGTGGTAGATGTTCCACGACTCGACCGCGCCGTTGGCGGAGCGGTAGAGCAGCGGGGTGAACCCGTCGCCGCCGGTGGCGGTGGTGGTGGGCTGCACCGGGGGCAGCAGCAGCCGGGTCAGGCTGGTGCCGCCGGGCTGCAGGTCGGGGTTGGTGGCGCGCACCGCGATCGTGCCCGAGGCCGGTTCGGTGGTCGAGAACGTGGTCCCGTCGGTGGACCAGGACTTCACCCAGTCCGGCGGCACCTTCAGCGATCCGGGGACGAGGGCTTGGCCCGCGCTGATCGGGTCGGTGATGGTCACCGAGCCGCCCGCGCCGGGGTCGTCGTAGGACATCACCCAGTTGACGACGTCGCCGTGGTCGGCGGGATTCGATCCGGGATCGGTGACGTTCTGCACTGATTTGACCAATGTGCCCGGTGCGAGCGGCAGCGGGTCGGCCGCCGCTGTCACCGCCGGCGGCGCGAACGTCAGGGCCAGCGCCGTGGCCAGCAGCAGGATGGGCCGGGTTGCGATTCGTGGTCGTCGCACGGTGACGCCTCTCTGGACGGAGACCGTGGCACGGGTGCGGGCGGTGGCCCGTCACGCAGCGCCAGGTGGTGGACGCCGACCGTAACCCGCTTAAATGTGTGGATTGATGAATGAGATCATGAATGGCCTCGCTCTTCACCGTTTCGGGTGTCCTGTCCGGCGTGGCGTCAGCCGCCCACACGTGATCATTTGCGGGTACGCTGCGTCACGAGGAGGCGGCGATGGTGACTCGGGTGGCGATGTGGTCGGGGCCGCGCAACGTGTCGACGGCGCTCATGCGCAGTTTCGGCGCGCGGGCGGACACGCTGGTCGTGGACGAGCCGCTGTACGCGCACTACCTCGACGTCACCGGCCTGGACCACCCGGGCCGGGCCGAGATCCTGGCGAGCCAGCCCCGGCGCTGGCAGGACGTCGCCGCGGCGCTCACCGGCCCGCTGCCCTCCGGGATCGACGTGCACTACCAGAAGCACATGACCCACCACCTGCTGCCGGACATCGGCCGCGAGTGGCTGGGCGAGCTGGCCAACGCGTACCTGATCCGCGACCCGGCGCACGTGGTGGCGTCGTACGCGAAGGTGCGCGGCGAGCCGACCCTGGCGGACCTCGGCTTCACCCAGCAGGCCGAGATCTTCCGGGCGTACGGCGGCCCGGTGGTCGACGCCGCCGACCTGCTCCGGGACCCGGCCGGGGTGCTCGCGAAACTGTGCGCGGCACTGGGCATCGGCTGGGACCCGGCGATGCTGGGCTGGCCCTCTGGCCCGCGCGACACCGACGGCGTATGGGCCCCGCACTGGTACGCCAACGTCGAGTCCTCGACCGGCTTCGCCGCCTACGACCCGTCGCCGGCCGTGGTGCCCGACCGGCTTCGCCACCTGGTCGACGCCGCCCGGCCGTACTACGACGAGCTGCATGCCCACCGCCTGACCACCGCGGCCTGAATCGCCCGGCCGGGCGGGCCGCGGTCAGACGACCTGGGTTCCGGCGGCGCGCACGTGCGCGAGGTAGATGTCGGCGATGCGCTTGGTGACCGGCCCGATCCCGCCGTCGCCGATGGTCCGGCCGTCGACCAGCACCACGCCGGCGATCTCGCCCATGGTGCCGGTGCAGAACACCTCGTCGGCGGAGTGCATCTCGGCCAGCGAGATGTCGCGCACCTCGACGTCGATGCCCGCCTCGGCGGCCAGCGCCAGCACCGTCTCCCGGGTGACACCCTCGGGACAGGCGACGGTCCGCGGGGTGGCCAACCGCCCGCGGATCACCGCGAACAGGTGCGTGGCGTTGGTCTCGGCGACGAAGCCGTGCCCGTCGAGCATGAGCGCGTCGTCGGCCCCGGCGAGGGTGGCCTCCATCTTCGCCAGGATCGAGTTGATCAGGTTGTTGTGGTGGATCTTCGGGTCGAGCACGTCCGCGCCGGGGCGGCGCACGCTGGAGGTGGCGAGCTTCAGGCCGCCGGTGTCGTACACCGGGGCCTTGTGTTCGGCGAGCACGATCAGGGTGCAGCCGGACTGGTTGAGCCGCGGGTCCATGCCGCTGGTGACCTTCACGCCGCGGGTCAGGGTGAGCCGCACGTGCACGCCGTCGGTCATCTGGTTGGCGCGCAGCGTCTCGGTCAGCGCGGCGGTGATCTCGGCGCCGGAGGGCACGGCCGCGAAGCCGAGCGCGGCGGCCGAGCGGCGCAGCCGGGCCAGGTGGGCATCGAGGGCGAAGATGCGGCCCTGGTAGAGGCGCAGCCCCTCCCATACCGCGTCGCCGCCCTGCACGACGGAGTCGAACGGGGAGATCCCCGGCTCGTCGCGGTGGCGCAGCACGCCGTTGACCCAGTACTTCAGGTCGGCGTTGCGCTGGTCGTAGCGCTGAAGCATGGCGGAACCCTCCCGGAGTCGACGCCCAAGGAGATCATGTCCGCCGGTCGCGGGTCGAGGCGGACCCACCGCATCGGCGATGCCGTCGATCTGTGACGCACGACAACACCGGATCGTCAAGATGTCGACAGAAGTCGATATTGGATTGCCGCCTGAGGCGAGCTGCTCGTAGCTTGCTGGCTACACACGGCAATGTCCAGGAGAGAGAGCTCGATGACCCAGCTCCAAGCCCCTCAGCTCGTCGTCAACAGCCGGATGCTCTACTTCGGCTGGGTGCCCGCCGACCCCGACGCGGTCGCGGCACTGGTCCCGGCGGGTTTGAAGCCCATGGCCAACCGCCAGGTCTTCATGAACCAGTACGTGGTGGACTCGCCGGAACAGACCTCCGGCTTCGGCGCGTACTCGCTCACCTACATCGGCCCCGACCTGGAGGACGCGTACGCGCCCGACGGCGTCACCCCCGGCCGCTGGTGGACCCACTACTTCAACTCCAGCGCGGTGGTGCGCGACTACGCCTCCGCCCGAGGCGTTCCCGCGAGCGTCGGCACCACCACCATCGAGATCCACGGCAAGAAGCTCACTGCCACGACCACCGCCGACGGCGTGCCCGTCATCCGCACCACCGTGCGGGTCGGCCACAAGCTCGGCGAGACCGCCCGCGGCCAGCTGCGCTACCTGACCGAGGTCGGCGGTGACTTCGTGGCGGGCAACTACCCGTTCATCTCCGAGCCCGTCGCCGACTTCGAGGTCGAGAAGCTGGAGTTCCTCGACAAGACCCATTCGGTGTACGCGCTGCGCCCGGCCAATCCGCTGGAGATCACCTGGGGCTTCTACGCCCCGCGGGCCTCCTTCGCCTACCCGGGCGGCGAGACCGTCCTGAGCTGACCCGCGTCGACCGCCCCGCTCGGCGTGGACGCGCCCGTTCGGCGTAGACGTTGGCCTATCTCATCGACTCCGAGGCGCGGATTTTCGATGAGATAGGCCAACGTCGATGAAAATCGGAGCGCTAGGCGAGCGCCTCGGGCGTTCGCAACTGTGCGGCCAGGGCGGCGAGTCTCCTGCCGTACGCCTCGCCGTCGCGGCGGCCCAGTGGCGTGCGCTCCCAGATGTCGCGGTCGGCGTTCTCCCGGAAGTCGGTCTCCCAGTACAGCGTCCCGTCGGCCGCCCACTGCGAGTCCACGGCGAACCCGCCCGCCGCGGGCCCCAGCCCGTCGCTCACCCCGAACAGCGACTGCGCCAGCGCGGTGCGGTACTCGGTGCGGTGGTACAGCTGCAGGAACGAGTCCTCGTCGCCGACCAGCGGCAGCAGCACCGGCATGGTCTCCTCGCGCAGCAGGCGGCTCTGCGGGTACTGCCAAGTGGTGCCGTGCCAGCGGGGGAACGCGTTGACGGTGTCGAAGTCGAGCACCCGGCAGTCGTGCAGCGCGTCCATCGCGGCGACCGGCCGGTGGCCGTTGCCGGCCCGGATCCGCCAGGTCGGCCGGCGCAGCAGCCGCAGCAGCACGTCGTCGTGGTAGGACGCGACCGCGGCCAGGCTCGCCGTCTTCAGTGCCAGCAGCGCCGGGTAGTGCTGCAGGTTCGCCCAGCGCGGGTCCGGTTCGTCCTCGGGCCGCCGTCGGCAGCGCATGAGCTGCTCGATGACGCGCACCCAGAGCGCGGTGTGCTGGCGGTCGCGGTCGAGGTAGACCCCGTGCGCGAGCAGCCGCATCAGGGTGTCGCAGCGGGCGCGCACGTCGTCGTGGGCGCGCTGCAGGGTGGCCGGATCCTGGGCGGCGGGCGCGGCAGGCATGGCGCGCAGGTAGTCGCGCAGCCGCCGGATCTCGGTGTCGAACAGGTCGGCGACCTCGATGTGCTTGACCGGGTCGGGCAGCAGCCGCTTGAGCCGGGCCACCGCCATCGCCTTGGTCAGCGGCGGGTCGGCGAGGTCGTCGAGCGCTTCCAGCCGGTTGACCAGGTCGGGGAAGAACTGCTCGGCGGCGGCTCCGGTGATGACGTGCGCGCGGTGCTGCGCGACGAGGCGTTTGGCGATCTGGCCCAGCTCGCCGCGGGACGCCCAGAACAGCGGGTAGCGCCGCGACCGGGTGCCTTCGAGGGCGGCGACCAGGCCGTGGTCCCAGTCGCCGGACCAGCCGTTGACGATCAGACCGTACTCGTCGAGGACGCGTTCCAGCAGGCGCTGCCACGGGGCGCGGTAGGCGCTCAGCTCCTCGACGGTGTTGAGCTGGTCGGTGCGGGCGTAGTCGCCGTGCAGCTTGATGACGGTGCACCGGGCGTGGGGCAGCGGCTCCATGCCCTCGATCGCGGCGGGGCTGGCGATGACCTGCGGGAAGATGCCCTCGGCTTCGAGCGCCTGCTCGATGAGCCGGTCGAAGTTGGTGGTGACGATGACGCGTACCGCGCCCCGGGCGACGAGTGCCGCGATGGCGCGGTGGGCCGCGCCGGGGACCTTGATGCCCTGCTGGCGTTCCTCGGCGGTGGGCTCGAAAAAGGACGCCAGCAGCGCGCGCCGCGCGGCGGGGGTGCTGGCCAGCGATTCCAGCAGTGCGGAGTAGCCCAGCGGCGCGCCGTCGCCGTGTTTGGTCCACCACTGCTCCAGTTCGGCGTCGGTGGGCGCGGCCTCGCCCGCGGCCGCGGCGACCTTCGCGACCAGTGCCGTCACGACACCCCAGCCGGTGGGCACGCCGACCGCCGTGGACGTGCCGGAGCCGAGCAGCAGGGCGTACACGCCGGGCTGGGCGTGCACGGCGGTGGCGAGGCTGATCCGGGCGTCGAAGACGGGGCGGCGGGTGGCGAGGAGGTCGTCCATGGCGGCAACCATAGACAGCCGTGGCGACGCAGGGGAGGGTGCGTCCGCGGGCCGACAGCGCGCGATCGCATGGGTGCGTACGGTGGCGGTGCGGCTATGACATCCGTTCCCATGTTCATGTTGCAATGAATTCATGATTCGCTGTACCGTCGGCGTGCTGCGCGCGTCGTGGCTGCCGTTTCCCCTGCTGGGGCGCACGATGTCAGCATTCCGGGCACGAGGTGGACGACCATGCATGACGACCATGAGCACGGGCACGACCATGACGGGCACCCGCACGGGGTGAGCCGCGACGCCGATCGGCGCTGGCTGGCGATCGCGCTGGGGGTCATCGCCGCGTTCATGGCGGTCGAGGTCGTCGTCGGCGTGCTCGCGCAGTCGCTGGCCCTGATCTCCGATGCCGCGCACATGCTCACCGACGCCGCCGCGATCGTGCTCGCGCTGGTCGCCATGCGTTTCGCCGCCCGCCCCGCCGGTGGGCGCTACACCTTCGGCCTGGCGCGCGCGGAGATCCTGTCCGCGGCGGCCAACGGGTTGAGCCTGCTGCTGCTCGCGGGCTGGCTGGGCTACGAGGCGATCGTCCGGCTGGCCGATCCCGCCGAGGTCACCGGGTGGATGGTCGTCGTGACCGGACTGCTCGGCCTGGCCGTCAACGTGCTGGCGGCGTGGGCCATCGGCAAGGCCAACCGGTCCAGCCTCAACGTCCAGGGCGCGTACCAGCACGTGCTGATGGACATGTTCGCCTCGGTCGCCGCGACGGCCGCGGGCCTGGTGGTGCTGCTGACCGGCTGGGCGCGCGCCGACGCGGTCGCCACGCTGGTCGTGGTCGTACTGATGATCAGGGGCGGCTGGGTGCTGCTGCGCGAGTCCGCCGGGGTGCTGCTCAACGCCGCGCCCGCCGGGGTGCGCCCCGAAGCGATCGGCGTGGACATGCTCGCCGCCGAGGGTGTCGTCGAGGTCCACGACCTGCACGTGTGGACGATCGACTCCGGACAGGCGGCGCTGTCGGCGCACGTGCTGGTCGACGAGCCCGCCGACTGCCACCTGGTGCGCCGGGAACTGGAACGGGTGCTCGCGGCGTCGCACTCGATCACCCACACCACGCTGCAGGTCGACCACCAGGTCCGGGAGAGCGCCGACGAGCACTGCGAATCCGCGCACGGCCAGGTCCACCGCCGCTGAGACCTTAGTTCAGCGAATCGTGTACTATCATCGCGTGGACACGATCGCCTCGCCGCCGACCTACGGGCAGGTGCTGGCCCGCTTCGGGCACGCGCTGTCCGACCCGACCCGCGCCCGCCTGCTGCTCGCCCTGCGCGACGGCCCGGCCTACCCGGCGGAGCTGGCCGACCTGCTCCAGGTCAGCCGGCAGAACATGTCCAACCACCTCGCCTGCCTGCGCGGCTGCGGCCTGGTCGTCGCCGTGCCCGAAGGCCGCCGCTCGCGCTATGAACTGTCCGACCCGCGCCTCGCGCACGCCCTCGGCGACCTGCTCGGCGTGGTGCTGGCCGTCGACCCGACCGCCTGCGCCGCCGCCGAGACCGAAGACTGCTGCAGATGAGCGTCGGCCTGCCGGTAGCCCGCCGGTCCCGGCTCGTACGCAGGATCAGATTGCTGGTCGCGGCCACGATCATCTACAACGTGGTCGAGGCGGTCGTCGCGATCACCGCCGGGCGCGCCGCCGGTTCGACCGCGCTCATCGGGTTCGGCCTGGACTCGGTCATCGAGGTGTCCTCGGCTCTTGCGGTGGCCTGGCAGTTCTCCGCCACCGACCACGAGCGCCGGGAGCGGGTCGCGCTGCGGGTCATCGCCCTGTCGTTCTTCGCGCTCGCCGCCTACGTCACCGTCGAGGCCGGGCAGGCCCTGCTGGGCGGGCACCGCCCGGATCACTCGACGGTCGGCATCGTGCTGGCCGCGGCCTCACTGGCGATCATGCCCGCGCTGTCGTACGCCCAGCGGCGGGCGGGCAACGAGCTGGGCTCCCGCAGCGCCGTCGCGGACTCGAAGCAGACCCTGCTGTGCACGTACCTGTCCGCGGTGGTGCTGCTCGGGCTGGCCGCCAACAGCCTGTTCGGCTGGTGGTGGGCCGACCCGGTCGCGGCCCTGGCCATCGCCGCGGTCGCGGTCAGGGAGGGCGTCGGCGCGTGGCGGGGCGACACCTGCTGCGCCACCGTGCCCTCGACCGGGGAACGCGATGACGCCTGCGCGGACGGCTGCTGCGGCGACTGATTCCCGGCTGCCGTCGCGCCGGGCGAAGGCCGCCCCTTACACTGAGATCGCCTCGCTGTACGCGTCTGAAGACCGTGCGGCGGGGCTCTTGTCTGCGCGGATAGTGCGAACCTCCTGCACACGGCGGTCCCGGTGGGTGATCGTAGGAGAGCAGGGCCGACGCGTCCGGGCGGGAGCGCGCGCTCACCCCGGCCGCGGGCTGACGAGGCACCTTCGGGAGGCGCGAGCATGAACACCGCCGCAGAGCAGCACCGGCCGCCCGCGGCCGCGTACGCCCAGGCGGCCGAGACGGCGGGCCGCGCTCCCTCGATCCACAACACCCAGCCCTGGCACTGGCAGATCCACCCCGACCGCCTCGACCTGTACGCCGACACCACCCGGGCGCTGCCCGGCACCGACCCCGACGAGCGCATGCTGCTGGTCAGCTGCGGCGCGGCGCTGCACCACGCACAGGTCGCGCTGGCGGCCCAGGGCCACACCGTCGACACGCGCACGCTGCCCGACCCGGCCGAGCCGCATCACCTGGCCGTGCTCACGATCAGCGGGGACACGCCGGTGACGGCGGAGGCCGTACGCCTGGTGCAGGCTCTTCAGCTGCGGCACACCGACCGCCGCCCGACCGTGGACACACCGGTCGCTCCGGAGCAGGTCGACGAGCTGCGCCGGATCGCGGGCGAGTACGGCGTGCACCTGCACCGGCTCACGCCCCCGCAGGTCAGCGAACTGGCGGTGGCGGTGTCCCGGGCCGAGGACGCCGCGGCGGGGGAGCCGACCCTGCGGGCGGAGACCGCCGCCTGGACCGGCCCCGACCGCCCCGCCGGCGCGGGGGTGCCGCCGGAGTTCATCCCGGACAAGCGGCCCGAGACCGACGTGGGCGAGCGCGACTTCACCGCACGGGGCGCGCTGCCCGTCGGCGGCGGCCACGACAAGTCCTCGACGTACGTGGTGCTGTTCGGCGGCGACGACGACCGCGCCGCCTGGCTGCGCGCGGGGCAGGCGCTGTCGGCGGTGTGGCTGCACGCCACCGGGCAAGGGCTGGCGGTGCTGCCGTACAGCCAGGTCATCGAGATCGACGGCAGCCGCGCGATGATGCGCCGCATCCTGTCGAACCTGGGGTACGCGTACATCGTGCTGCGGCTCGGGGTCGCCGACCCGGACCACCCGCTGCCCGGCCACACGCCCCGGCTGCCCTTCGACGCCACCGCCACCGTCGACCCCGCGTAGCGTCAGGTCACGAAGACGGTGAAGGCCGTTCGGTGCACCTGGCCGGCGACCTTGAACTCCAGGTAAAGGCGCTGCTCGCCGCGGTTGGCGAACTCGACGTGGAAGGCCAGCGTCGCGTCCGGGGCTTCGGCGGCCGCGTGCGCGTGGGTCAGCCCGAGGGTCCGCACCTCGAATGCCGACAGGTGTGCCATCGCGCCCAGGTGGGGTTCGAGCACGGGCGGCCCGGCGGCCGAGCTGACCTGGAAGCGCAGCAGCTCGCCCCGTCCGGCGCGCAGGTGGGTGACCCCGTCCAGCCTGGTCAGGGTGAAGCCGTCCGCCGTCGCGGTCGGGGCGGGCGCGGGCAGCGGGGCCAGCCTGGTGTCACCGGTGATGAGGAAGGGCAGGCCGAGCACCGTCGGATGGCCGAGGGTGTCCTTGCCGCGCGGGACGAACTCGGCGTAGAAGCGGTAGGAGCCGCCGTCGGTGACGTCGACCTTCGTGGACCAGGTGTCGTCGGCGAACTCGGGGTGCAGGTGGCGGTAGCCGCTGGCGTCGTCGCGGACCAGGTAGAGGTGCAGCTGCTTGGTCTGGATCGTCTCGTAGTCGCGCAGCGGCAGCCCGTCCGGGCCGATGATGCGGAACGCGACCGGGATCGCCGTGCCGCGCTTGGCCGGCATCGTCACCGGCTGGATGAGGTAGCCGTCGTGGCTGTCGGACAGCCCGTCGCTGTGCATGAACGGGGTGGGCGACGGCGACGGTGCGGGCGCTGCCCCGGACGGGGCGGCGGGCAGTTCGTTCAGCACGTAGCCGATGGTGATCGCGCCGGCGGTGATCAGCACGAGGTAGGGCAGCAGCCGACGCCACTTGCCGACAGTCACAGCAGGTCCCTCCCAGGGCAGCGATGGGAAGGGCACCTTCTACAACGCGGAGCGTTGTGAAGGTGCCCTTCCTTTCCTAGCTACGGGTGATGGTGACGTCGTCGACGCCTGCCTCCAGGAGGCTGGCGGTGGACAGGTCGGCGGCGGAGATGAGGATCTGGACGGACTGGCCGGCATACGGGGTCAGGTCCCAGCTGCCGGCGGTCCAGGCGCCGTTGCGGTTGGACGCGGCGCCGGGCTGGTTGAACAGCTGGGTGGTGCCGCCGGAGTGCACCACGGAGATCCGGAAGTAGTCGGAGCTGCTGGAGTTGCTGCCGTGGGCGAGATACCAGGACAGGTTCAGGCGCAGGGTGCCGGTGCCGGGCAGGGTGATCGCGGGGGAGCGCACGCTGGTGACGCCGCTGTCGACGTCGTAGTCCCCGGCCGCGGAACCCGCCAGGCGGCCGGTGACCAGGTCGTTCACGCCACTCACGGTGGTGCCGAGCTGCTTGGTCCCGCTGGAGGTGGTGGCGGCCGGGTCGCCGCGTTCCCACGCGCCCGCGGTGGCGGTGTCGACGCCGGTCGGGTTGACCGTCCAGCCGGTGGCCGTCTCGAAGGTGTCGCTCCACACGGTGGTGGGCGGCACGCCCGGGTTGTGCTTGACCAGGACCAGGCCCTGCTCGATGCCGCTGATGGCGATGGTGCCGCTGGCGAAGAACGGGTACACGTTCCACGCGCCGTTGAAGCCGGTGTTGTTCGACGCCGGGTAGATGTCGAAGTAGGCGATCTCGCTCAGCGCGTTCGAGGCGATCCCGGTGATGTCCAGGATGCGCAGCCCGGCCCGGTAGCTGGCCTGGTAGGCCTTCGTGCCGATGATGTACAGGTTGTGGTCGGTGGCCTGGATCGTCGGCGACACGTGCACGCCGGTGTTGACCGGGGCGTTGAGGTCGGACACGTTCCAGATGAAGGTCTTGGTGCCGGGCAGGTCGGAGTCGGTCTCGTCGTCCATCAGCAGCCGCGCGTGGTCCTCGGTCAGCCAGCCCTGATGGGTGTACCCGACGCCGACGTACCCGGTGCGCGACAGCTGCACCGGCGCGGCCTTGTTGGTCACGTCCACGATGGTCAGCGTGTCCACGTTGTAGTTGAAGCAGATCTCCCGGCCCTGGTAGGCGACGTCCGGGCCGTGGTAGACCACGCACTGGTTCTCGTGCACGTAACCGTCGTTGCTGACGCAGCCCGCGTTGACCGGGACCTTCGGGTTCTGCACGTTGACCATGTGCACGCCGCCGCTGCACGTGTTGGTGCCGACGGCGTAGATGAAGCCGGTCTGCTCGTTGACCGCCAGGGTGTGCGAGTTGCCGAAACCGGTGTAGCGGGCGTCGGCGGCGAACGTCTGCGGGGTGGTGACGGTGCGCAGCCGGGTCAGGTCGAAGACCTGCATGCCGTGCGAGCTGATGGAGTCCGCGCCGATGTAGGCGTGGTTGGCGTACACCTTGATGTCGCGCCAGGAACTGGACGTGCCGTTGTAGGACGGCAGGTTGCCCAGGTAGACGGGCGCGGTCGGCACGGTGACGTCGATGAAGGACGCGCCGGTGGACCGGCCGAAGATGATGTACTCCTTGCCGGTCGTCGTGTCCGTCCAGCCCCACATGCTGTTGCCGTTGCCGCCGCCGATCGAGCCCAGCGGCAGCACGCTGAGCAGGTCGACGTTGCTGCACGGGTAGCTCCCGGCGAAGCCGCCGACGCACGGGGTCGCGGCGAGCGCGGCCGCCTCGGCGCGTACCGGAGCTTCGTAGTCCTGCATGATGCGCCGCACTTCCTCGCGGCCTTCGGCGCTGTTCGGGTCGTGTGCCCAGGCCGATCCGGCGGCCAGTGTCAGTGCCAGAACTCCCGCTACGAGCCCAGCTGTTCGCAAGGTCTTTCGCATGGCGCGGTCTCTCCCCTCGACGGTGCAGTCATCGTCACATGCAGATGTTTCGAGGGCAATGAGACTGTGAACGGCCGGTGGCGCAGGGCCACCGGCCGTTCGGGGGAGCACGGGTTTCAGCTGGTGGTGCCGGTGACCGAGCCGCTGGTCGCCTTGGTGACGTAGTAGGTGACGGTCGTGCCGCTCCAGAAGTGGAACGTCAGCGTCACCCGGGAGCCCGCGTTGACCTCGGCGAAGAACTCGGGCTTCAGCGTGATCGTGTTCGTGGTGTAGTTCGGCGCGAACGTCACGTCGAACTCCTTGAACGACGTCCAGTTGTGCGGTCCGGCGAAGGTGCCGTCGGCGTACTTGGCCTCCATGGTGGCGAGCTGGTCGCCGCGGAACTGCGTCGGCACCGCGAACGACGCCGTGGTGCCGGTCGCGTTGGACACGATCGGCGGGTCGTTCGTGACGATGTTGATCCGCCACGGCACACCCTGGGAGAACCTGGCGTGCAGGGTCGCGTTGACGCCGTACGCCCGACTGCCTACCAGGCGGGTCAGTGCGGGCGCGGTCAGCGTGAGAGTGCTGCCGGACACCGTGTAGTCGGTGCCGCTGACCAGGTCGGTGCTGCCCTGGCGCAGGCCCTGAAACGTGGTGCCGTTCAGGTTCAGCGTCAGCGTCTTGGCGGTGATCGTGCTCGCCTTGGGCACGAAGACCTGGTCGGCGTACGCGGTGCCGGAGCGCGTCGTCCAGCTCGACTTGAGCTGGGCGAACAGTTCCGGGTCGCTCCACGCCAGCGAGGTACGGCCCAGGTGCTGGCCGTTGTCCCAGAGCATGGTGGTGAGCTGCTTGGATCGGGCGTAGTAACCGAGGTACTCGAAGAACTTGAGCTTCTCGCCCTGCTGGATGGTGCCGGTGTGCCGGTCGAAGCCGAGCAGGCCGTACTCGCCGATGATCACCGGGATGTTCCGGGCGACGAACGCGTTGTACACGCGGTCGAACTGCCCGACCAGATCGGCCTGCGTGGTGGCGTCGAACCGGGTGCCCCCGGCGACGTTCACGCTGAACGGCCAGTAGCCGTAGAAGTGCACGGTGGCGATCAGGTTCGGGTCGTTGAGCTGGGTGAAGGTGCTGGTCAGCTCGTCGATGCGGGCCTGGTCGGCCGAGGTGTGCAGGGTCGGCAGGACCAGCAGGCGGGTGGCGTTGCCGCCGCCGGACTGGCGCACGATGCGGTGGAACGACGTGTTCAGCTCGTTGAGCAGCTGTGCGTTCTGCGCGTCGCCGGAGCTGCCGGTGAACTGCGGCTCGTTGACACTCTCGAAGGTCAGCTTCGCCGACGAGTCGCGGAACGCGGCGGCCAGCTGCGTCCAGAGCGCGTTGTACCGGTTGAGCACGGTGGTGCGGTCGCTCGGCATGTTGGCGATCCACTGCCACGAGTCGTGGTGAATGTTGATCATCACGTAGAAGCCGTCGGCGAGAGCCCAGTCCACCACCTGCTTGACGCGGGCGAGCCACGCGGCGTCGATGGTGTAGTTCGGCGCGGAACCGTGGTGCTGGCCCCAGGTCACGGGGATTCGGATGCTCTTGAATCCCTCCGCCTTGACCTTGTCCAGCAGCGCTTCGGTGACCTGCGGATTGCCCCAGGAGGTCTCGTCGGCGCCGGTGGCGTCGAAGGAGTTGCCGAGGTTCCAGCCGGGCTGCATCGCGGCCACGGCGGCCATCGCGTTCACGGCCGGCGGACCGGACGGCGAGGGTGAGGCCGACGGGGAGACCGACGGAGACGGGGAGGTGCTGCGCGACGGGCTCGGGCTCGACGGCGGCGGAGTGCTGCCGCCGACGCTGCCGGTGCAGGCGACGCCGTTGAGCGTGAACACGGTCGGGTTGGTGTTCGTGCCCGACCAGGAGCCGTTGAAGCCGAACGAGACGGTGCCGTTGGTCGCGATCGCGCCGTTGTAGCCGACGTTGGCCGCCGTGAACTGGCCGCCGGAGGAGGTGACGGTCGCGTTCCACGCCTGCGTGACCTGCTGGCCGGAGGGGAACGTCCAGACCAGGGACCAGCCGCTGATCGGGTCGCCGAGGTTGGTGACCTCGACGTTGGCGGTGAAGCCGCCGGGCCACTGGCTCGGGGCGGAGTAGGCGACGCGGCATCCCGACGCGGCGTACGCATTGGCCGTCGCGACCATGCCGAGACCCGTCACCACGGCGGCGCTCGCCACCGCGGCCAGACCTGCCCGCCATCGTCTCCTGCGTGCTGTGCTCGATTGTTCAGACATGATGCTCCTGAGTCGTGGGCGCGACCGGATGCGGTGCGCGGCAGGGCCGCCAGGACACCGCTGATGATCAATGGACATTAGTTTTGACGCTAAACTTTGTCAATCGGCGCGGGGCGATGCGGCACGTTCCGCGGGCATCGGGCGGCACACACCGCTTGTGCGACGGTTTGGCCGTCGTGTGCGCGACCCTCACTCACACATAGCTGGTTGCGGATGTGTGGCGCGCGTAATGTCCAGGGGCGGGTGGCGTGACGCCTCGGTAACGGTGGGTTCCTACCGTCGGGAGGCATCACGGGGCGTCGCCCGGGTGCCTTCGCCGACACGTGGAGGAACAGGCATGACGTCCACCGATCGTGCTGGGACGTCCCAGATCAGGACAGTGTGCTCGTACTGCGGCGTCGGCTGCGGGATGATCCTGCACATCGGGCAGGACCCCGGCGGCGAACGCCGCGTGCTCAAGGTCTCCGGCGACCGCGAACACCCCGCCAACCATGGCAGGCTGTGCACCAAGGGCGCCACCAGCGCCGAGATGCTGGCCGCGCCGGGCCGGCTCGCGGCGGCGCGGGTGCGCCCGGCGCGCGGGGCCGAGCCGGTGGACACGGGCGTGGACGAGGCGATCACCCGCACCGCGCAGGGGCTGCGCCGGATCATCGACGAGCACGGCCCGGACGCCGTGGCGCTGTACGTGTCCGGCCAGCTCACGCTGGAGGCGCAGTACCTGGCGAACAAGCTGGCCAAGGGGTTCATCGGCACCAACCAGATCGAGTCGAACTCGCGGCTGTGCATGGCCAGCGCCGGCACCGGCTACAAGCTGTCGCTGGGCGCGGACGGCCCGCCCGGCTCCTATGACGACTTCGACCACGCCGACCTGTTCTTCGTCATCGGCTCGAACATGGCCGACTGCCACCCGATCCTGTTCCTGCGGATGATGGACCGGGTCAAGGCGGGCGCGAAGCTGATCGTGGTCGACCCGCGCCGCACCGCCACGGCCGACAAGGCCGACCTGTTCCTGCAGATCGCTCCAGGCACCGATCTGGCGCTGCTCAACGGCCTGCTGCACCTGCTGGTCGAGGCCGGTGACCTCGACGAGCGCTTCATCGCCGAGCAGACCGAGGGCTGGGCGGCGATGCCCGCGTTCCTGGCCGACTACCCGCCCGCCGAGGTCGCCCGGATCACCGGCATCCCGGAGGAGGACATCCGTGCCGCCGCGACCCTGATCGGCGCGGCCACGGACTGGATGAGCTGCTGGACGATGGGCCTCAACCAGAGCACGCACGGCACCTGGAACACCAACGCGCTGTGCAACCTGCACCTGGCGACCGGTGCGATCGGCCGCCGGGGCAGCGGGCCGTTCTCGCTGACCGGCCAGCCGAACGCGATGGGCGGCCGGGAGATGGGCTACATGGGTCCGGGGCTGCCGGGGCAGCGTTCGGTGCTGGTCGCCGCCGACCGGGAGTTCACCGAGCAGCAGTGGGGACTGCCGGCGGGCACCCTGCGCACCGAGGTCGGCAAGGGCACCGTGGAGATGTTCTCGCGGATGGCCGACGGGCAGATCAAGGCCTGCTGGATCATGTGCACGAACCCGGTCGCCTCGGTCGGCAACCGGCGCACCGTCATCGCGGGCCTCGAAGCGGCCGAGCTGGTCGTCACCCAGGACGCGTACGCCGAGACGGAGACCAACGCGTACGCCGACGTGGTGCTGCCCGCGGCGACCTGGTCCGAGACCGACGGCATCATGATCAATTCCGAGCGCAACCTGACCCTGGTCTCCGCGGCCGTGCCGCCGCCGGGCCAGGCGCTGCCGGACTGGCAGCTCATCGCCCGCGTCGCCGCCGAGATGGGATACGCCGACGCGTTCGACTACAGCAGCGCCGAGGAGGTCTTCGCCGAGCTGCGCGCGTTCGCCAACCCGCAGACCGGATACGACCTGAGCGGCGTCACCTACGAGCGGCTCCGGCAGACCCCGGTGCAGTGGCCCGCCGCCCCGGAAGGCCCGGCCCGCAACCCGGTGCGCTACCTCGACGGACCGTCCGCCGCGGACGGAGCCCGGCCGCGGCTGAGGTTCCCGACGGCGAGCGGCCGGGCGGTGTTCCACCCGCGACCGCACCTGCCCGCGGCGGAGCTGCCCGACGACGACTACCCGTTCGTGCTGAACACCGGCCGGCTCCAGCACCAGTGGCACACCCTGACCAAGACCGGCAAGGTCGCCAAACTGGGCAGGCTCAATCCCGCGCCCTTCCTCGAGCTGCACCCGGCCGACGCCGCGGACCTCGACGTGCACGACGGGGACCTGGTCGAGGTCGCCTCCCGCCGGGGCCGGGCCGTGCTCCCGGCGGTCGTCACCGAGCGGGTCCTGCCCGGCAGCTGCTTCGCCCCGTTCCACTGGAACGACCTGTACGGCGAATACCTCAGCGTCAACGCCGTGACCAGCGACGCGGTGGACCCGCTCTCGTTCCAGCCGGAGCTGAAGGTCTGCGCCGTCGCGCTGACGAAGGTGGCCGCCCCGGCCGTGCCGGAATCGGGGGAAGGGCAACCCGACGACGTGGTGACCGCGCCGCCGTCCGACGCCACCGCGAGTTCGCTGCTGGCCGCCGACGATCTCGCACCGCCCGTGTTCAGCCGGGAACAGCGGCGTTACCTGGCCGGGTTCCTGTCCGGCGTCGACACCGCGCCGCCGGGGGCGGGATCGGTGCCGTGCCTGCCGGGCGACGCGCCGTTCGACCCCGACCAGGCGCTGTGGCTCAACGGCTTCCTGGCGGGCAGGTTCTCCCGCACCCCGACGCCCGCTTCGCAGGCCGGTCCGGAGTGGGCGCTGCCGGCCGCGCGGGACGTGCAGGTGCTGTGGGCGTCGCAGACCGGCAACGCCGAAGGCTTCGCGACGACGGTCGCGCAGCGGCTGGCCGAGGCGGGCTGGCAGGCGCGACTGCGCGGCATGGACGGCCCGGCCCCGGACCTGACGGCCGGCGACGCTCCGCTGCTGGTGATCACGAGTACGTTCGGCGACGGCGACGCCCCGGACAACGGGGCCGGTTTCTGGGACTTCCTGGACCGGCCCGACGCGCCTCGGCTCGACGGCCGCCGCTACGCGGTGCTCGGGTTCGGTGATTCGTCCTATGCCGAGTTCTGCGGCCATGGCCGCCGCCTCGACGGCAGGCTGAGCGAGCTGGGCGGGGTGCGCCTGGCCGAGCGCGTCGACTGCGAGCCCGACTACGACGCCGCCGCACTGGCCTGGCTCGACCTGGTCGTCGCGGCGCTGGCCGCTGATCCGGGGCCACCGGCCGGCGGTCCGGCGCCGGCCGTGGCAACGGCACCGACCGCCTTCACGGCACCGGGCACTGGCCCGGCACCGGGCCACCACGCTGCCGGCACCCGGCCGGGTGGGCGTGGCACGAGCCGGCGCGGCCCGGTCCGGGCCGCACAGCCGGACAGCCGTGCCGGGGGGTCGGCGGTGGGGGTGCTGGACGCGCCGCCGCGACCAGACGCCGCGCCGAGCAAGGCCAGGCCGCTGACCGCGCTGCTGGCCGGCAACCGGCTGCTCAGCCTCGCCGGTTCGGCCAAGGAGGTGCGCCGCTTCACCTTCGACACGGGCGCGGGCGCGCTGGACTACGAGGCGGGCGACGCCCTCGGGGTCTGGCCGACCAACTGCGCCGACCTGGTCACCGAGTGGCTGGCGGTGACCGGGCTGCACCCGGACGAGATCGTCGACGTGGGCGGGCCGGTGTCGCTGGCCGAGGCGCTGCTGCGGCGGCTCGACATCACCCGGGTCACGCCGAGCCTGCTGCGCTTCGTCGCCGAGCGCAGCCACGACGCCCACCTGAAGACCCTGCTGCGCCCCGACAACAAGGGCGAGCTGGCGAAGTGGACGTGGGACCGGCAGGCCGTCGACGTCGTGGCCGGGCATGCCGTGCGGGCCGCGGCGGCGGACTGGGTCGCGGTCCTGCCGCGCCTGCAGCCCCGGCTCTATTCGATCTCCTCGTCGCCGCTGCTGGACCCGGCCCGGGTCAGCCTCACCGTGTCGGTGGTGCGCTTCGGCAACCACCGCGGGCAGCCCCGTAAGGGCGTCTGCTCGTCTTTTCTGGCCGATGCCGCCCCGGACACGCCGGTGCCGGTGTTCCTGCAGCGTACGCCGCATTTCCGGCCCCCGGCCGACGGAGCCACTCCCATGATCATGGTTGGTCCGGGCACCGGGGTCGCCCCGTTCGTGGCGTTCCTGCAGC
Source organism: Catellatospora sp. NPDC049111 (assembly GCF_040648615.1). Classification (NCBI taxonomy): domain Bacteria; kingdom Bacillati; phylum Actinomycetota; class Actinomycetes; order Micromonosporales; family Micromonosporaceae; genus Catellatospora; species Catellatospora sp. NPDC049111. The sequence continues at coordinate 19,962 of NZ_JBEZEB010000070.1, forward strand.
AGCGGCGTGCGACGGGTGCGCGCGGGCGCAACTGGCTGTTCTTCGGCGAGCAGCGCCGGGCCACCGACTTCTACTACGCCGACGAGCTGGCCGAACTCGTCGAGGACGGCGTGCTCACCCGGCTCGACCTGGCGTTCTCGCGGGATCAGCGGAGCAAGGTGTACGTCCAGGACCGTATGCGCGAGCACGGCGCTCAGCTGTGGGCGTGGCTGCAGGAGGGCGCGCACTTCTACGTGTGCGGTGACGCCGCCCGGATGGCCAAGGACGTCGACGCGGCGCTGCGGGAGATCGCCGCACTGCACGGCCGCCTCGATCCGGCGGCGGCCGCCGCGTACGTCAAGCAACTGGCGGCGGACCGGCGCTACCTGCGGGACGTGTACTGACCGCGTCGAACCCGGGCCTCGGTCGGCGGGAGTGATCCGGGACAATGACCTCGTGTCCATGCGTGATCTTCTGCGAGGACTGCCGGTCTTCGCCCGTCCGCTGCCCGTCTTCGACCCGGCCGCCGCCGCGCCGGACCCGGCCGACCTGCTCGCCGCCTGGCTGCAGGAGGCCATCACGGCCGGGGTTTCCGAGCCCCACGCGATGACCCTGGCCACCGCGGGGCCGGACGGCCTGCCGGACCTGCGGGTGCTGATCCTCAAGGACCTCGACGCCGAGGGCCTGTACTTCGCCACCGAGTCGATCAGCGCCAAGGGCGCCCAGCTCGGCGTCAACCCGCAGGCCGCGCTCGGCTTCTACTGGCGCGAGCAGGGTCGCCAGATCCGGGTCCGGGGGCCGGTGCAGCCCGCGGTTCCCGAGGTCAGCGCCCAGGACTTCCTGGCCAGGCCGATCGGATCGCGTACGGCGAGCCTGATCGGACGGCAGAGCACCGTGCTGCACGACCCCGCCGACCTCGCCGCGGAGCTGGCCGCCGCGCAGGCCCGGCTGGAGGCCGACCCGGGACTGGTCGCCGAGCACCACACCGTGTACCTGCTCAAGCCGATGAGTGTGGAGTTCTGGCAGGCCGACCCTGAGCGGCGGCACATCCGCCTGCGGTACCGCCGCACCGACGACGGCTGGCGCACCGAGCGCCTGTGGCCGTGACCTGGCCGGGCGGACGCGATGTCGTTTTCCCGCCAGCCTGCCGCCGGATCGCGGTGACATGATCGGCTGAGGCGAGCGAGGACGGAGGCAGGAGCGATGACCGCACGGCACACCCGGATCGGCTCGACGCTCGGCGAGCTGACGGTGGTCGCCGACCGCGACACCCTGATCGGGCTGTACTTCCCCGGGCACTGGTACCCGCCGAAGGCGGAAGCCATCGGCCCGTTCGTCGAGGCGGCGGCTGATCCGGTCTTCGCCAGGACGGCCGAGGAGCTGGCCGAGTACCTCGACGGGCGGCGTACCACGTTCGACGTGCCCGTCGCCCTGCACGGCGACGACTTCCAGCAGCGGGTGTGGGCGCTGCTGCGCGAGATCCCGCACGGGCGGACCACGACGTACGGCGCGCTCGCCGCGCAGCTGGGCAACCCGGCCCTGGCGCAGCGGGTCGGGCAGGCCGTCGGCCGCAACCCGGTCTCGGTGATCGTGCCCTGTCACCGGGTCGTCGGCAGCGACGGCAGCCTCACCGGATTCGCCGGCGGCCTTCGGCGCAAGCAGTTCCTGCTCGAACTGGAGGAGCCGGCCGAGGTCAAGGCGGGCAGGCTGTTCTGAGCTCCCGGTCAGCCGGCGGTCGGCGGGGTGAGTCGGGCGAGCACCTGGCGGGCCTGGTCGGCGTACTCCGCCGAGACGCTGACCGCGTACTCGCTCGCCTGCAGCGAGCGGCTGGACGTGAAGTCGCGCTTGCCGCGGGTCATGGCATGCGCGATCGCGCCGAAGATGGCGCCCCAGATCGCGGCGATCACCACCGCGGTCAGCACGACGGCCAGCCAGTTCGTCGGCACGAAGATGCCGAACAGCAGGCCGATGAACAGGCCGAACCAGGCGCCGCCGGCCGCGCCGTACAGCGTGGCCCGGCCCGTGGTCATGCGGCCGAGCACCTGTTCCACCATGCGCAGGTTGGTGCCCACGATGGCGGCGTGCTCGACGGGGAACTTGTTGTCGGACAGGAAGTCCACGGCGCGCTGGGCGTCGCCGTACTCCGGGTAGGTGGTGACGGCGACCATCGCCCGGCTGGGGTCGACGGGCTGTACGGGCACCGGCTGTCCGGCGAAGCCGCCTGCCGCCGCGGACGATGTGCTCATGATGCTCCCTCGCTCGGTTTTGTCTCGTCAGTCCTGATCATCGCGCGGCACGCCGCCCGAACATGCCGTTTTGCCGCTTTTGTCGTCCGCGGTAGCCGATGCGTCAACCTGACCTGCGGGAATGCCGAGCGGATCGTGGCGGTTGTCGATGGGGCGAACAGAAAGGGCAGGTGCCAGATGAAGGTCAGAAGCTCACTGCGCAGTCTCAAGAACCGGCAGAACTCGATCGTGGTGCGTCGCCACGGCGCGGTCTTTGTGATCAACAAGTCCGACCCGCGCCAGAAGGCCCGCCAGGGCTGAGTCCCGCCCCCGGCGCGTGCCGCGCAAGATCAGCAGACTTGCCAGGCACCTGGGCGTACGAGGTCTCAAGATACGCACAGGTGCCTGGCAATTCAGACGATCGAGGTAGAACGGGTCACTTCGCCGCGTCGCGCAGGGCGTCGCGCACCCGGTTGGCGATGGCGGCCGGTGAGCCGTTCTGGCGCGACGGGTGCGCGTCCGGGGTCGCCGGTCCGACCCGCTCGGCCGCGCGGGCCGTGGCGGCGATCCCGATCAGCTGCTCGACGGGCATGTTCTCGCGCAGGTAGCCGAACTCCTCGTCCTCTTCGAGCTCGGCGTGCTCGATCACCGCGTCGCGCAGCTCGATCAGGCGGTCGTCGAACTGCGGGTGGTCGACGCCCATCTCGTACAGCTGGGACAGGTCCTCGGTGGCCTGCTGCTCCTCCTGCAGCCGCGACTCGATCAGGTCCTCGCCGTCGGGCAGCCGCCGAGCGGCCAGCGGGTGCACCAGCTGCTGCTCGATGTTCTCGTGGATCACCAACAGGCGCACCAGCTGCTGCCAGGCCTGCTGCTTCTGCGCGCCCTGCGCCCGGCCGACCTGCCCGAACAGCTGCTTGATCTGCTCGTGGTGGCTCAGCAGCAGGTCGATCACGTCGTCGTGGCGGCCTTCCCAGGCCGTCTCGCCCGCCCGGCCGGAGCTTTCGGCGCGCGCCGTCGTGCCGGGCTGGGCCGTCTTCTTGCCGCCGGTTTTGTGGGCCGCGCCGCTCGCCGGGCTCGCACCGGTGCTCTTCTTGCCGGTGGCGATGCTCGCCGACATGGTGCCCTGGTCGGAACGCATGGTCTTCACCGCCGCCTTGACCAGCTCCTCCTTGCGCATGCCCGAGGTCCCGGTCACGCCGTGATCCTTGAGCCAGCCGCGGAGCTGGTTGACGGTCATCGTGTCGATATCGCCGGCCATGTCCGAGTGGTCGTGCCCTCGGCCCGCCGGGCTCCCGCTGCTCATGTGCTCCGCCATCGTGTCGTCCCTTCCTCCAGCTCGACCCCCACCCCCGTGGAGCCACTCCCCATCCTGATGGAAACGGCATGGCCGCGGGCCGGGTTGGCGAACCTCGGCAGCCCTCGGAGTGCACCGGGCGGGGCGAGGTTTGGCGCGGCGGCGATCGGGGCAGCCAAGTGACGCGGAGCAACCCCCGACTCACGCATAGAGGAGCACACCATGACCGTCGCCGGTATCATCTCGGCCATCATCGTCGGCCTCGTCATCGGCGCGCTCGGCCGCCTGGTCGTGCCCGGCCGGCAGAGCCTGCCGATCTGGCTGACCATTGTGGTCGGCATCGTCGCCGCCATCATCGGCACCGCGATCGCGCAGGCCGTCGGCGTCGCCGTCACGGACGGCATCGACTGGATCGAACTCGTCTTCCAGGTCGGCCTGGCCGCCCTCGGCGTGGCGCTGATCGCCGGCGTGCGAGGCCGCGGCACGGTATGACCACCACGGCGTTGCGCGGGCCCCGGACGGCGATCGTCCGGGGCCCGTTTTCTGTGCCCGGGTGGGAGGATCGGGTGCTGTGGAACCTGTTCGTTTCGACGCGCTGGTCGGCTCGGCCGCCCGGGGCGGGGTCGTGATCCCGGTGCCGTTCGATCCGGACACCGTGTGGGGAGCCAAACCGCGCCATCATGTGGCCGGCACCGTCGGCGGCGTGCGCGTGCGAGGGGTCGTGGAGGCATTCGGCGGCGGCTTCGGCTTCACGCTCGGCCCGGCGTGGCAGCGCGACTGCGGGGTCCAGGCCGGCACGACGGTGCCGGTCGAGCTGGTGGCCGAAGGTCCGCAGCGGGCGGACCTCGCCGAGGACGTGGCGGCGGCGCTCGACGCCCATCCGGCGGCCGGGGCGTTCTTCGACTCGCTGGCCCAGTTCTACCGCAAGGCCTACCTGCGCTGGATCGACGCCACCAAACGCCGGCCGGAGCAGCGCCCGCAGCGGATCGCCGAGATGATCGAGCTGCTCGAAGCCGGCCGCAAGGAACGACCGTCGGCATAGGGCCGCCATTCGGCTTCATAAAGTAGTCAACCCCTTACGCAAAGTAACCCTGGCGCGTTGATGAATTGGGTGACGCACCCAGATCAACCAGGACAGGGGGACACCGTTGTCTCGTAGACGTCTCATCACCGCGCACGTCGCGCTGGCCATGGCCGGCGGACTCGCGGTGCTCGCCGCACCAGCGGCCGCGTCGGGCGCCGGCCCGACAGGTCGCGCGGTCGCGAACCAGCAGGCGGGAGTCGACCGGTCCGTGCCGGTACGCGGCCTGCCGCACGCGACGACCATCATCAGCAAGGGCGCGGGCACCACGCGCGCCGTCGCCCGGGCGCAACTGGCCGACCTGGCCATCACGAAGGTGGGTACGCCGGAAACGGTCCTCGCCGGTGAGGAGATCACTTACACGATCACCGTCACCAACAGCGGGGCCCCCGCGCTCCGGGTAGGCGTCACGGACGTGCTGCCCGCGGGCGTGGAGTTCCTGGCCAGCTCGATCCCGTGCCAGAACAACGCGGGCACGCTGACCTGCGGCCTAGGCCCGATGGCCACCGGCCAGACGATCCAGCTCGTCATCCAGGTCCGCGTCCCCGCGAGCTTCACCGGCCTCACGCTCACCAACACGGCCACCGTCACCAGCCCGCAGGACGAGACGGACAGCACCGCGACCGTCACGACCCGCGTCGCCACCGCCGCCGACCTGTCGGTCACCAAGGTGTGCAAGCCCGACGAGCCCGCCCCCGCCGACACCGAGGGCTATTGCGACATCTACGTCGACAACCTCGGCCCGTCGGACGCCCAGAACGTGACGCTGACCGACGTGCTCACCTCGGCGGCGCCGTTCGAGGTGTCCCGGGTGCGGGTGAGCCCGGGGACCTGCTCGGCGACCCCGACGGGGCCGATCCGCGACCTCACCCTCAACTGCACGCTGGGCACGGTCCCGGCCGGCACGCGGGGCGTCGTGCGGGTCGTCGTGACGGCGGCGGACGTGGCCCAGATCAACGACGTCGCCACGGTACGCAGCACGACCGCCGACCCGGAGAAGGGCAACAACCAGGCGACCGGCCGCGTGGACTTCGTCGGCTCGGCGGATCTGAGCCTGACGAAGACCGGCGACGCGACCGCCGACGCGGGCACCGACCTCGAATACCTGATCACGGTGACCAACAGCGGTCCGTCGACGGCCCGTGACGTGGTCGTGCGCGACACCATGCCGGCCGGGGTCACCTTCGTGTCGGTGTCGCCCTCGGTCGGCTCCTGCACCAACGGGCAGCCCAACGGCGGCCGGCTGGAGTGCGGGCTGGGCAACCTCGCCAGCGGCGCGAGCGCGACCATCACGGTTGTCGGCCACGTCGCCGCTGACCTGGTGCCCGGCACGATCCTGTTCAACGAGGCCATCGTGTCCGGCGCGACCGCCGACCCGGACAACAGCGACGTGCGCGCGAGCGTGCCGACCGAGGTGACCGCTTCGGCCGACCTGTCGGTGACCAAGTCCGGCACGCCGGACCCGGTGACCGCGGGCAACGAGCTGAAGTACACCGTCACCGTCGCCAACGCGGGCCCGTCGGACGCGCAGGCGGTCGTGGTGACCGACACGCTGCCGGCCGGCACGACGTTCGTGAGCAGCAGCGGCGACGCCGTGTGCACCGCGGACGAGCCCGGTGAGGTGGTCTGCGCGCTCGGCACGTTCCCGCAGGGGGAGCGGCAGTTCACGCTGACGGTGGCGGTCGGTGCCGACGTGCCGGACGGCACGCTGACCAACACGGTGGTGGTGTCCTCGCCGACCCCCGACCCGAACACCGGCAACAACACGTTCACCACGACGACCGCGGTGGAGACCTCCGCGGACCTCGCCATCGAGGCCGCGGCCACGCAGACCTGGCAGCAGGAGGCGGCCGCGCTCAGCGACAAGAAGGACAAGGACAAGGGCACGATCGTGGTGCTCACGCTGACGGTCCGCAACCTCGGCCCGTCGGACGCGCAGAACATCACGGTGCTCGACTCGCTGCCGCTGCGTCCCGACAAGGTCGGGGTGGAGTCGCTGCCGTCCGCCTGCACCTACGACTCGGGCCAGGACCACGTCATCACGTGTACGGCCGACAGCCTGGCGGCGGGCGGCACGCTCGTCTTCCCGATCAAGCTGAAGGTGCGCGCCGAGGGCGAGCTGGTCAACACCGCCACGGTGTCCAGCACCACGCCGGACCCGAACCCGGACAACAACACCAGCACCATCCGGTTCTTCGTGTGGAAGAAGAACTGACGATCGGCTGACGGCTGGTCGGTGACCGGGGGTGGCGCGGGTGTCCCGCCACCCCCGGCAGGCGGCCACGGTTCGGAGTGCTCGACAGCTCGCTGTCGATCCGGACCGTGGCCGCCTCGCGTCACCGGAGCCCGTCGAGGAACACCGCGGTCACGGTGTCACCGACGAGCGTCAGCACTTCGCCGGTGGGGGAGAAGCCCCCGGCGACCTGGCCGGGCTCGGTCCACAGGAGACGGCCGCGGTCGTCGAACAGCACCGCGAAGCCGTCGTCGACGGCGAGGACCAGGGGGCCGTGCCCGCCCCACACGCAGCGGGTGCATATCGCGGCCAGCGGCGACCGCGCGGACATGTCCTGCGGCAGGCCCTCCGGCCGGATGAGCCGGCTCTCGACGACCCGGTCCCCGTCGAAGGTGAGCAGCGCCGCGGCCACCGCGTCCTCCGTCGCGGCGCTGCCGGCGACCAGCAGCCCGCTGCCGTCCGCCGCGAACGCCACCGCGTTCACCGTCGACAGCCCCGTGTCGTGGCTGGTGAACGCGCCGGAGGCGGTGTCGCGTACCACGATCGCGCCTGCTTCGCCGGCATGGGCCAGCAGCCGGCCCGCGTGGTCGAGGGCCACCGGGCCGCAGTCGGCGACCTCCTGCGTGAGCAGGACGTGCCCGGTCGCCGTGTCGATCACGCGCAGCCCGCGGGCCACGGATCCGGCCGCGACGCGGCGGCCGTCGCCACTGAAGCCGATCCGGGTCGTCATGCCGACCATGTCGAAGCTGTCGACGGACTCCTGTGCCGGACCGAGGTCGAGCTGCCACAGCTCGTCGTCGGCAGGGGTCCGCCAGGCGTGCAGGCGGCCCTCGACCGACGCGACCGCGACCGAGCCGTCCGGGCTCACCTGCACGTCCAGCGCCTCGTCATGGAAAGCGCTGCCGTCGAGGAGCATCCGGCTGGGAACCTGTGGGCCGGTGCCCCAGACCACGATGTCGCCGCCGTTGTGGTGCCACTCGGCCGCCGCACCCAGCACCAGCCAGGCCGGGTCGGGTGGGCAGGCCACCGACACAGCCCCCTCGCCGAAGCTCGCGAAGTCGTCGACTTCGGCAGGGAACCGCGGGGAACCGCCGGTCTGCACATGGTCGAGGTCGCCGAGTTCGCGCCAGGCCGCCGTTCGGTGCCAGGGCCGGTGCCGCCCGGCGCGCTGCTCGTCCCACCAGTGGTCGGGCATCGGCCTGCACCGCGCGGGCCAGTCGAGCAACCGCCCGGCCACCTCAGTCAGGACGTCGGCGGACGCGCGTTCGAGCAGCGGCACGGCCCGCGCCCATGCCTCGGTCGAGGGTTCACCGGACAGCAACGTGTCCAGTGTGGTCGCGTCGTCCATGCCGCCTCCGCCGTCCGGCGCGGGACTGCCGCCGCGCTGCGGCACGGACCGTATCACCGCGCCCGGACGGGCCCGGGTCAGCGGCGGGCCGCGTCGAGCGCCCGCAGGTACTCGTCGACGGTGAGCGTCGCGTGCGAGAACAGCGGATACCGCGCCACCATGGCGTCGTACGCGGCCGGACCGGCGTCGGAGGCGGTGGCGTCGGGAATGGTCGTCACGTGGTAGCCGCGTTCCATCGCGCTGCGGGCGGTCGACTCGACGCACATCGAGCCGATCATCCCGGCGACGGCGAAGAACTCCACGCCGTGGTGGCGCAGCTGCGCGTCGAGGTCGGTGCTGGCGAACACGTCGATGTTCTTGTGCGGCGCGAGCGCGACCTCACCGGGGCCCGGCGACAGGTCGGGATGGAACTCGGTGTTCCAGCTGCCGGCCTCGAACAGCCGGTTGTCGAACATCGCCCGGTGGATGCCGGTCAGGCGGCCCCAGCTCGCGTACTCCTGCTCGGTGTAGGACATCCCCGAGAAGAACACCGGCACGCCGCGGTCCCGGACCCCGGCCAGCAGCCGGCGCAGGTTGCCGAAGGTGCCGATCCGCTCGAACTCGGCCTGGTACAGCGGGTAGCCCTTGCCGCCGGGGTCGAACACCTCGTTGACGGTGTCGATGAGCAGCAGCCCGCAGCGTCCCGGTGTGTAGTCGTCGCCAGGCATGATCCCTCCAGTGCGCTCAGACGAGTTCCAGGCCGCCGTCGACCGCGAGGATCTGTCCGGTGAGCCAGACCGCGTTCGGGTCGGCCAGCCGCAGGATCCACGTGGCGACCTCGTGCGGCTCGCCCCGGCGGCCGAGCGGGATGGTGTCGGCCTCCTGCTGCTTGATCCGGGCGAGCATCTCGGGGGACAGCCCGGCCGCGCCGAGCGCCTCGCTCTCGGTGGGCCCGGGGGCGACGGCGTTGACGCGGATGCCGTCGGCCGCCAGCTCCAGCGCCCAGCTGCGGGTGAGCTGCTCCACGGCGGCCTTGGTCGCGGCGTAGTGGGACGCGCCCGCCAGCGGCCGCCGCCCGTACGTGCTGGAGACGTTGACGATCGACCCGCGGTGTTCCCGCAGCTGGTGCAGGGCGGCACGGGCGAGCAGGCTCGGCGCGGTGACGTTGACCTCGAACAGGTCGGTGATGCTCTCCGCGGTCGCCTGCGCCAGCGGCATCAGCGCGGTGATGCCCGCGTTGTTGACCAGCACGTCGATCCGTCCCCACCGGTCGGCGGCGGCCGCGGCGACGGTGTCGGCGGCGTGCGGGGCGCGCACGTCGATCGCCAGCGGCACGACGCCGGGATGTTGGCGGGCCGTCTCTTCCAGGGCCTGCGCGCGGCGTCCGACGCCGAGCACAGACGCGCCGTGCTCGGCGAAGGCGAGCGCCGTGGCGCGGCCGATGCCCGATCCCGCCCCGGTGACGATGACGACCCGGTCGGCGAAGGAGAGGTCGGTTGATGGCATGACGATGTCAGCTCCTTGCGGCGTGCTCATGAGTCGCCGTGCGCACGCCCGGTGGACCGGGGGGGGGGCCGCGCGGGGGCGAAAGGGGGGGGGGGGGGGGGCCCCCCGCCGGGGGAGGGTTTATTTAAAAAATGGGGGGCGCCCCGC
>NZ_JBEZEB010000071.1:0-29115 GCF_040648615.1 Catellatospora sp. NPDC049111
GTAGGAGCGCGTCGAGGACTTTGTCGTGGCCTTCGCTGCTGTCCAGTAGCAGGACGGTGGCCGGTGGTGTTGGGGGTTCGTCGAGGTCGTGGGTTTGGCGGGTGCGGGCCAGGATGAGCCGGGTGACGTGTTCGATGGCGTCGGCGGTGGTCGCTGCGACGGTCGTCCGGGGGTGCTGCGGGGTGTCGCCGAGTAGCGCCATTGCGGTGGAGTGGGTCGTGATGAGGTGGCCGGGGGTCTTGGGCGCTGCGGTGGCGGCCGCGACGATGAGGGCGCGTGCCGCGGCGTGCGCGCCGGGCCCGGCGAGGACGACGCCTTGCGGTGGCAGCGTTCCGAGCCCTGCCAGGTGGGTCCCGGTGGCGGTCGCGTGAGCGTCGATCGAGCTGGCGGGGGCGCGATCCTGCTGGTCGGGGCGGATGTCGCGTGGGCCGCCTTGCAGCCGGTCGTCGTCGGTCTGTGCGCTGTCCCGGTCCGTCTCGGTTGCCGTCTGCCCGACGCGCGTCGCGTCGTTGTCGGGGTCGAGTTCCGGCCGGTCGTCGTTGCGGAGCGCTGCGCGTAGGCGGCGGACGATGTGGGGCAGCGGCGGCCACCACGGATCTGGGTGCTGCAGGCTCGTGGGCCGGCGCGGGCGGTAGCGGTGCCGGCGCATCGCCCACGCGCCGGCAACGGCGGCCAGGATCGCGGCGGCGAGCGCGGTGCTCATCCATCCGCCGGGCAGGGTGACACCTTCGTGCGGGCCGGTCTGGGGGCTGGTGTCGGTGTCCGGTCGGGGCGCGGTCTGGTTGCCGGTGGCGGGTGGGGCGGTGGTCGTGGTGTCGGGTTCGATGACGCCGTCGGGGTCTGCGGGTGGGGTGATGGCTGGTTGTGGTGCCGGTGGTGGTGGGGCCGGCAGCTGGGGCGGCTTGGGTGGTGGTGTGCCGATGCGTATGGCGCCTGGTGGTGGGGTGGCGTCGGCGGGTAGGCGTAGGTCCCAGCGGGGGTAGATGAGGTCGCAGTCGCGGAGTTTGCCGCCGGTCTTGGGCCAGTGGCGGTGCCAGTTGAGGCGGCATATCTCGGGCCAGCGGTCGGCGTCGCCGAGCCACTGCCGGGCGATCTTGGACATGGTGTCGCCGCGTCGTACGAGGGCGTGGTAGCGCTGACCGCGGATCTCGAACGTGACCTTCCCGTGGTGGGCTTTGGTGGTCGTCGCAGCCGACGCGGGCGGGACTGCCTGCATGACAGCGGCCGTCCCTGCCGTGGTCGGGGCTGCGGGGCCGGTCACGGCTGCCGCGCCGGCAGGGGCGGGTGTGGTCGCGGCGCGGGCGGCTGTGCCGGTGAGCGCGAGGACGACCGCGCCGACCAGGCCCGCCGCGACCGCCCGCAGCGGCGCAGGCAGCCGCCACCGCGACGTGTCCACTCGCGCCACCACCGACAGGACCTCCGCGGCCACCGCGAACAGCAGTCCCACCCACAGCAGCCAGCCGGCACACGCGAACAGGCCGACCAGGAACGGCACGGTCACCGGCCGCTCCAACCACGCCAGCCACTGCTGGCCTGTCGGCCACGTGTCCGGCAGCGGCCAACCCGCCACGACCGTGAGCGCTGCGGGCAGCCCGGCCAGCATGACCAGCAGCCCGATCATCGACACCAGCGCACGCACCACCCGTCCCGCGACACCGCGTCGCGGTGCGGCCGTCGGTCGCGGTGCGGCCGTCGTCGGTGTTCTCGCAGACATCTGCGCTCCTCCCCCGGGGCCTCGATCACCGGCCGCCGTTCATCATCATCTATACGGACACTGCTCCGCCACCTCAGGTAGCCGATCGGTCACCCGGGGACAGCGCAAGCGGATCGTGTTTGGCACACTGCCCTGCATGGAATCGACAGCGGTCACCCTCGCCGTCGACATCGGCGAGCAGGACACCGTTGCCGTCGCCGCAGTCGGGTCGCGCCGCATCCCGGTCCTGTTCGGCGCCGCCACGTCGATACCCTCGGCCGTCACGCTGCCCCCGCACGCAGACGCCACCGATGCTGTCGTCATCGCCGACCCCTACACGTCCCTGGCCGACGGCGACGGCGTGCGGGCCGTCGCCGTACTACTGCGCCAGGTCGCCGACGCCGCCACGGCCGCAGCAGGCACGATCAACCACCTGATGCTGACCGCTCCCCCGGCCTGGGGACCCCGCCGGCACACGCTGCTACGTCAAGCCGCAGCACAGGCCGCACTCCCGGAGCCGGTCGTCGTGCCCGCACCGGTCGCCGCCTCAGCCCACGCGCACAGCGTCGACCCGGTCCCCGATGGAGGCTGCGTACTGGTCTGCGACAGCGGCACCGCCGGCACCGACGTGTCCCTGGTACAGCACCGCGACGGCAGCTGGCAGCTGCTGTCAGCCATCCCCGCGCCCGACGCAGGACTACAGGCCCTGGAGCAGGCGCTGTCCGATCACCTGCCAGTCGGCGTCCCCCAAGGCAGCGGCCCCGTTGCAGACGGCGAGTCTAGCGCCGTTCGTGCCGCTCTGGCCCAGCTGACCGGCACCGGCCGGGCCGCCATCGTGCTACCCGACCCGCACCCGCCGGTCCTGATCACCCGCGACCACCTGCAGCAGCCCGCTGCCCGGATGCGCGAGGCGCTGCTGGCCGCCGCAGCCGAAGCCGTCACCGCAGCCGACATCGACCCCGAGCAGCTGGCAGCGATCGTCGTCGGCGGCGACGCCGCCACGCTCATCGACGCCGCCACCGCATTCGAGCAGCGCTTCGCGCTCACCCCGACGCCACTTCCCACCGGCCGCCTGGCCAGGGCACACGGCGCGCTCGACAGCCACCAGCCCACAACACCGCCGGTGTCCGCGCCCGTCTCGGCGGCGCGGGTGCGGGTGCGGCACCTGGCCGCGGTCATCCTCCCGTCGGTAGCAGCCGGGGCGATGGCGCTACAGGCCATCGTCGACACCGACCGGCTGATCCCCGACCACCTGACCTACACCACCGACGACTACGCCAAGATCAGCGCCTACTTCAACATGCCCCAGTACGCCACCGCCGCCATGTTCACCACCTGGGCCGCCATCGCCGCAGGACGCTTCGCCGCCGCAGCACTACTACATCCCGACACCGCCGACACCCCGCCCGGTCGCAATGCCAGCCGGGCCGGAAAGATCCTCGCGTTCACCGCAGCCATCGGCCTCGCCATCGCCGGCCTGTTCGGCCTACTCGGCGACGCGATCTTCGGCGGACCACCCGGCACAGCCCCCGACTTCCTCACCCCCGCACTGATCGCAGCCACCCCCGCCGCAGCCGTCACCGCCACCATCGGCATAGCCGCACCCCACGTCCCAGCACTGCGCGGCAAACCCTGGGCAGACCCGCTACACCACCCCGTCACCGCGATGCTGCTCGCAGCGGCAGGGATCATAGGCATGGAAGCCGCCTGGATGGGCGGCCTGCCCATCGAACTACCCATCCCCGACGACCTGCTCGTCATCGCCGGTGGACGCGGCGGCGCAGCATTACTCGGCGTCGCCGTCACACTCACCCTCACCCGACACCGCGCCGCAGCCACGGCCCTCGCCGCGGTCCTCGGACTCGGCTTCGCCATCGTCCACGTCCCCACCAACGACAGCATCCTCATAACCATCTACCTCGTCGCCGCCGCAGCATGGTGGATCCGCCAAGCCGCCGCCGTGGCATTACTCGCCATCCCCAACGGCACCTTCAAGCAACTGCTCGGCAACTGACCACTCCAGGGTCAGGTTTGCTCGCATCCTGCGACTGTGTCGCCGAGGTCGGTCTTGCACTTGTCGTGGCCGTATCCTGCGTACACGATGTCCGTACCGGTGCCGTCGGCGGCTAGCAGGATGTCGTCGAAGTCGGATCCGAACAGTGTGTCCGCCCCGCCATTGCCCTCCAACATTGCGGACACCGTGCTGAACAGCACATCGTTGCCTGAGCCGCCGAGCACCCCGACGATCGATGTCTGGACATTGTCGCCCTCCCCAGGGGAGCCGTCGTCGGCGATGTCGTCGACGGAAACCCGGACCGCCGTGGTGCGCGCCGTGTAATCGACGTAGCAGCTGCCGGCGAAGGTGTCCGCGCCGCCGCCGCCGACCATCGACGACAGCTGTGGGCCCGAAGTTCTCTCGCAGTACAGGTAGTCGTCGCCGTCACCGCCGTCGACCAGCGTCCTGCGGAGCCCGATCAGCCTGTCCTCGATCTGGTCGTTGCCGGCCTCGCCGTACAGCCGCACGTTGACGTACGAGTTCGCTGCCGGGGTGTGGCTCAGCACATCATTGCCGGAGCCGCCGCGTACCTCAGCGATGTCGACGTATTTGTCGTAGCGCAGTAGCACGGTGTCGTCGCCGTCAGCGACATTGATCCGTAGCTGGTAGTAGGAATACTCCCCGTGCGGGCAGGTGACCTTGGTCAAGTCGCCAGCGACGTGGGCGCATCCGCCGGCCGGCGTGATCGGATAGTTGCCGTCGAACGTCAACGACGTCGGATTGCTGGTGACGATGAGATAGTCGGCCTTGCCCACCGCAGCGGTGAACTGCACACTCTGGAGCTGTCCGGGCGCGGTCACCACCGTCGCGAACGCGGAGGTGTACGGGTCGTACCGGTCCGCCGCCACCGCCGGGACGCCAGGCAGCAGCGCCGAGGCCACGGCAAACGCGGTCAGTTTGCTGATCAGTTTCAGTCGTGCCGTCACACGCATCGTCTCTCTGTTCGGCGCCCTGGGCTGGCCGGGGTGTGGTCGTGCGGCGCGCGGAACACCGCGGATCGCCTGCAGTGTGCGAACCAGCACCGGACCGGCGCCGGTCATTGGCGGGTAGGCGTCACTGTCTGGTTCTGTGCCAGGCCTCCGTCCATTGTTATGACAAGGCCGTGGCCGCTCGCCGAGCCTGGAACCGGCGGGCTGTGCACACCACATCCGGGTTCGGGTCGGCCCGCAGACGTCCGATGATCTGCGGGTGAGGTCATGGCGCCGCCTCGCGACTCCCCACGCCATGGTGGTCATCTCCCCAGCGGACTGCTCCGCGGGCGCCGAAGTCGAGCGGTGTCACGCCAGCGAGCCGGCCGAACGGGGTGGCCCGTGTCGTCCACCGCAGCACGTAGAGCACTCATCGCCTCGGTCGTACGTTCACCTACCAGGCCCTGAGTCCAGCTGATGCACCAAACTGCGGCCACCGCCGCTGTCGATCCCGATCGATCGTCCGCGACGGTCGCCTCGCCGCGGTCGAGCGCGTCGAGTCGCTGGGCCGGCGCGCCGTCCGGACCGTCGAGATCCACTTCGACGGCACGGTCGACGCCGCCGAGTTCGCAGTCCTGCCCGGAGTCAGCGACGTCAGCGTCACCGGACCGGTGCTGCGCTGCACCGTCGACGGCCGCCTCGACCCGCTGATCAAGGCAGCGGCCCGACACGAGGTCATCGACCTGCTGTCGACCGAGCCCGACCTCGAAGACACGTTCCCTAGCTTCTACCACCAGAGTGAAGGAGCCGCAGATGTCGCCCCTGATGCGTAAGACCTGGCGCGACGGCCGCCGGGCCACCATCGGCTGGGCCGTCGGCGTCACCGCGTTCACCGCCATCTACACCTCCTTCTACAGCAGCTTCGCCGGCACCGCCCAGATGAAAGACGACGCCCTGCCTGAGGGCATGAAGAGCTTCCTGTCGATCGACGACATGACCTCGGCTGCCGGCTACCTGCAGGCGAGCGTCTACAGCCACGTCGGCCCCCTCCCGGTGATCATCTGTGGGCTGCTGCTGATCGCCCGTACCATCCCCCGGCCCGAGGAGGACGGCGGCATCGAGCTGCTGATGGTCAACCCGCTGTCGCGTCGGGCGTTCGCCGTCCAGCGGCTGGCAGCCACCGGCATCACGGTCACTACCATCGCGGCGATCCCGTGGCTGGTGGTCACGCCGATCGCCCCGGCAGTCGGGATCGACGTGCCAGCGGGCAACATTGCTTCGGCGTCGGTCGGGCTGATCGCCCTCACCTGGTGCTTCACCGGCATCGCGTTCGGGATAGGCGCGGCCACCGGTCGACGGAGCATCGCCCTGGCCGTCGCCGGAACGCTCGCCGTCGCGACATACGTCCTGCGCACCTGGATCTGACCCTCGGCGCGTGGGCCGCCGACGGGCTGCTGGCAATCTTCTTCTTCGTCGCCGGCCTGGAACTCAAACGCGAGTTCGTCGCCGGGGACCTGCGCGACCCGCGCCGGGCGGCGGTGCCGGTCGCTGCCGCGATCGGCGGCGTCATCGTTCCCGCCGCGCTCTTCACCGTCATCAACCTGCGGGCGGCCGACGGCGCGGTCAACGGCTGGGCGATCCCGACCGCCACCGACATCGCGTTCGCGCTCGCCGTGCTCGCCGTCGTCGGCCGCCGCCTGCCCACGGCGCTGCGCACGTTCCTGCTCACCCTCGCCGTCGTCGACGACCTGCTCGCGATCGTCATCATCGCGATCTTCTACACCAGCCACCTCGCCGTCGTGCCGCTCGCCGGAGCGCTGCTGACCCTGGCCGTTTTCGCCGTGCTGGTTCAGCGGCGGATCCGGTCGTGGTGGCTGCTCATGCCGCTGGCGTTCGCGACGTGGGCGCTGATGCACGCTTCCGGCGTGCATGCCACAGTTGCTGGCGTTCTGCTCGGCTTCGCGGTGCCGGTGCTGCGGCGGCGGCAGGCCGGCGATCCCGCAGACGGCCACGGTCTCGCCGAGCATTTCGAGCACCGCCTCGGCCGCTGTCGGCAGGTTTCGCGGTGCCGGTGTTCGCGTTGCTGGCCGCCGGCGTCACCATCGGGGGCGTCGAAGGCATGGCCACCGCACTGGGTGACCCGGTCGCGATCGGCATCATTGTCGGACTTGTCGTCGGCAAGCCTGTGGGCATCATGGCAGCGACTTGGCTCGTCGCCCGCTTCACCCGAGCGAAACTCGATGACGATCTCGTCTGGATCGACATCTTCGGCTTGGCGGTCCTCGCCGGGATCGGCTTCACCGTGTCGCTGCTCATCGGCGAGCTGGCGTTCGGCGTCAACAGCGACCGTGACGCCCACGTCAAAGTCGCCGTGCTCGTCGGCTCTCTTGCCGCCGCGCTGCTGGCCACAGCGGTGCTGCGGACACGCGACCGCGCCTACAAGAAGATCCACGAAGCGGAGATCCTCGACCAGAACGCCGACGACATCCCGGACGTCTACCAGACCGATCAGCGCCGATGACGCCACGCGTCGGGTCGGGCGCATCACTTCGTTGGGACCGCGACAGGTCCTGGACATGACGACGCCTCAGTGTCCATGCCGACTCGGCGGTCGGCAGCAAACGCTGCCGACCGACTCAGCCAGCGTGCGGGCCGTTGACCTCGGTGACACGGTGTCGATAGGCGGCAGAGGTGATCAGGTGGCCCAGGTTGGGACGATCCCTCAGCAAGGCCACCGGCGGACAGCCCGCAGCGACGCCCGCCCCGTCTGCCGACCAGCAGTCTTTAGGAGCGCATCACCCGCTTGCTGGCACAAATGTTAGTGGCTAACATTTGCGGCGTGAGCGACGACGGCGAAGTGAAGGGCAGGCGGACTCGGACCCGCGCCCGTCTGCTGGAATGCGCGCTGGACCTTTTCGAGCGGCAGGGCTACGAGCAGACGACCGTGGCGCACATCGCGGCTGCCGCAGGCGTCACCGAGATGACGTTCTTCCGCCACTTCAGCGCGAAGGAGCGGCTGGTGGTCGAGGATCCGTACGACCCGGTGATCGCCGACACGATCTCCGCTCAGCCGCGCGAGCTGGCCCCGCTGGCCAGGACCACCGCCGGAGTACGAGCCGCCTGGAGCCAGCTGCCAGAACCGGAGAGCGAAACCGTCCGACGGCGGGTGCGGATCGCCGCATCCACGCCCTCCCTACGTGCCGCGATCGCGGCAGCCAACACCGACACCGAGCAGATCATCGTCGACCGACTGGTCCGCGATGGCGCTGACCGGGGCTCGGCACGGGTCGCTACCGCCGCGACGCTAGCCGGCATCACCGCGGCGCTGCTGGAGTGGTCCCAACGCGACGACCTCACCCTGTCCGACGCGGTGCAATCCGCTCTGGACGTGCTGGAAGGACGGCGATGACCTCGCTGCGCATCGAAGTCCACGGTATGACGCGGCAGTTCGGCGGCGGTGCCGGCGTCAGCAGCGTCGACCTCGACGTCGCGGCCGGTGAGATCCATGCCCTCGTGGGACTGAACGGAGCAGGCAAGACCACCGTCATGCGGCTCCTGCTGGGCATGCTGCGCCCCACGGCGGGCACGGTCACGATCAACGGCCAGCCGCTGAACAGCGCCGACTGGACGACCGTTGGACACCTGGTGGAGACGCCACTTGCCTACGGCGAGCTGGACGGCAGGACGAACCTCATCCTGGCTGCTCGGCTGCACGGCGCGACCAGAACGCAAGCAGCACAAATGGTGGACCGGGTCCTGGCCGAGCTGAACCTCGCCCGGTACGCGCCGGTCCGAGCGCGGCGGATGTCGCTGGGCAACCGGCAGCGCCTCGGCCTCGCGGCAGCGCTGCAGCACGATCCCCAGGTCATCGTCCTCGACGAGCCGACGAACGCCCTCGACCCGGCCGGCGTCATCCTGCTACGCGAGGCGCTGCTGCGGCGGGCCGCCAACGGGACCGGGGTGCTGGTGTCCAGTCACCACCTCGACGAGGTAGCCCGGGTCGCCCACCGGATCACCGTCATCAACGCAGGCCAGGTGATCGGATCCCTCGACCCGCACGGCGTCGACATCGAACGATCATTTTTCGCGCTCGTGCACGCCGACGACACCCAGCACGGACGGAGCATGGCATGAACGCACGCATGTTGACGACCGCCATCACCGTCGAAGGCCGCAAAGCCACCGCCTCACGGACACTGACCAGCACAGCGATCCTCCTCGTCGCCGGCGTCGCCGCACTCGCCGCAGCCACCACGGCCGCCGCCGGCAGCGGCAACGAACAGCTCGCCGCCAAACTCGGCCCGCTCGCCACCGCCGGCGGATGGCCAGCCATGCTCAACGTCGCCACCCAGGTGACCGCAGCAGCCGGACTCCTCGCCTTCGGCGTCGCCCTGAGCTGGATGTTCGGCCGGGAGTTCACCGACGGCACCATCACCGGCCTCTTCGCCATCCCGGTCTCACGACCCAGCCTCGCGCTGGCCAAACTCCTCGTCTTCCTACTCTGGGCCACCGCCACAGCAGCAGCGCTCACCCTCGCCGTCGCCCTGGCCGCCATCGCCGTCACCCGACAGCTGCCCGAAGCGGCGGACTGGG
Source organism: Catellatospora sp. NPDC049111 (assembly GCF_040648615.1). Classification (NCBI taxonomy): domain Bacteria; kingdom Bacillati; phylum Actinomycetota; class Actinomycetes; order Micromonosporales; family Micromonosporaceae; genus Catellatospora; species Catellatospora sp. NPDC049111. Next base: position 9,251 of record NZ_JBEZEB010000071.1, read on the forward strand.
CAAGCCTCTCCCGGCTGCTGGCCCTCGCGATCATGACCGCCCTCCTGGCCGTGCCCGCAGCCTGGGCCGCCACCCTCGGCCGAGGTCTGCTGCCCGCCATTGCCACCACGGTCACCCTGATGGCCGTCACCCAGATCGTCGTCGTAGCCGGAGCCGACGCAGGCTGGTTCCCACCCGCAGCGCCCGCGCTCTGGGCCTTGCTGCCCAACACGGTCACCCCGGCCCAACTTGCGCTCGCCGCAGCCTTCCCCATCACGTTCGGCCTGCTGACGCTTCACGCCTGGCGCCGCCTACAACTCGACCGATAAGCTCGGCCACCCTCAGCTGCGCCCCCGCCCCATTCGGGCGACCGCGAGTCGAGGCGCGCTACCAGGTGCGCCACAGCCGAGTCCGTCGACCATGGCCACATCGACGATCAGCCAGCTCAGCATCGACTTTGCTTACAAGAACATCGATCGATCACGGCGTGGTAAGAGCGGTGAGAGCATGACAAAGCGCGTCTGTGTCCGTAATCGCCTGGCGGCAGACGTCCTCGGTGATCGTGAGGCGCTGGCCGACCTTGGCCATACTCGCCGGAACCTTGGCCAGGTACTTCGCGTCGACCAGCCCGTCGTTGTGGGTGAAGACATGCCTCGCCGCCCGGAACTCGACCAGGCGCTGCCAACACGCCGGAGCGACTACCGTCCGCAGGTCGGGGTAGCCAGCGTCGACAAACAAGACGGCGGTGTGATCGAGCCGCTGGAAGATGTTGCCCTTGCCGTTAAGGCGCTGTTCGGCATCCTGGACCGCGTCACGAAACACCGCCGATCCGAGCGTCTCCACCACACTGACCAGGTTCTCCAAGGTGTCCACCCACAATCGGGTGAAGACACCCTGTTCGCGCAAGCTGGCTGCCACCTGCGCCGGAAGCTGCGCCAAACCGTCCAGGCGGGTGGTCTCAGCGCCCAGCGCGTCCATGGCCACGACCATGGCAGGCAGCCGCCCACAGACCGGGCAGAACCGGTGTTCGCCGAACACCGCATACCGCAGGGAGCAACCCGCGCAAGTGCGGATCCGGATCAGCTTTTCCTCGTCAATGCCCGGCAGCGGCACGGGGTAAAAGGGTTCGGATCGGTAGCTGAAGTTGATGTCGATACCGAACCCGGAGCGGCGAGAAGAGCGGCGCGGGGACGCGAACCGGCCGAACGCCCGGTCGAGAGCCTGGCCCACGATCTGTGCACCGAGGTCTTCGGCAGCACGAGTTACCCGGTCGAGCTGCTGCTGCGTCATGAACTCGCTGTGCTCAGCGTGACGGCCGCAGTACACACACCACAGCTCGATCTCGTCAGGCAGCGCCCCGTAATCATCACCATCAACCCGAAAGACCTGTCGACAGCTCGGACACTGTCGCCCGAAAATACCCGTGCTCATCGCTCGGGATGCTGACCCGCATCTTGTAGGAGTCAGCGTCGTGATCGACGATCTCCGCGCCCTGCGCCATCCTGAACTCCACGCCACTGCCCCACAAGCCGCCAGCCACATCCCTCATGACGTCGGATCGTGCCCCGGCAATACGACACTTCCGGACGCCATGTACGAGTGACAACCGCGTAGACCGAGACGCACCCCCAGAACGCCAAGGTACATAGCCACTGACCTGGACATACGCGTTGGGGGAACAGTCTGGAGTCTCCGGGGCTACATGAACCCTAAGTACATGATCACGATGGCCGGTGACCTGCTGCTTACATGATCGCTACCGCCGGGCGGCGACGGACGTCGCGCGGTCGCTGCCCGGCCAACTTGGCCGCGCGTTGCCGCACTACGTCAATGCGGCGCGAGCAGGGCCCGGGGATTGACCGGGTAAACGAGGCATCTTGACCTCGATCGCCCAGCACAGACGCAGTTTCGGGCGCGGTCTGGCACTCCGCTCCGGCGTGAGCCGTGCGCGGCGTTCTCGGGCTGATGTAAGCCGGCCGCCTCGACTTGGGGATGGGGATTCGTTCACCGTGCCCGCGACGACGTTGCGAGGTGGGACGGCAGGAAGGTCCTCCGAGCCATGTAGCCGCGAGGTCCTGAGCGTTCCCGTGGGCTGGACAGCTCGGGGCTGTGAAACGACGTCATAGCACCTACGGTGTCGGCATGACCGTCGTCGACGTCGAACAGCAGCCGCCCGCCATGCCGTCACCGCGCCGCCGGCACCTGCGGTGGATCGCCGGAATCCTGATCGCCATGCTGCTCGCCGCTGGAGGTTTCCTCGGCTTCGTCGAGTACTACATCTCCACCGTGCCTGAGCCGGGCGAGTTCCGTGTCGATCATCCGATCGTACGGATCGAGGACCTGCCGACCGAGGTGGCCAACGCGTTCGTTGCCGCCGTCGACCCGGACTTCTACGCCGACGACGCCGGCAACGTGTTCAACACGTCGCTGATCACCCGCCGGTACGTCCTGCTCGCGACCCAGGACACCGAGGCCGACGAGTCCACCTGGCGAATCCGGATAATGGCCGGCAAGCTCCAGGAAAAGTATGCCTACGCCGAGATCCTCGGGTTCTACCTCAACAGCGCCGACTACGGCCGCGGCGCGGTGGGCCTGGTCGCCGCCGCACAGGCGTACTTCGGCAAGCAGCCTGCGCAGCTGACTGTCGCCGAGGCGGCGCTGCTGGCGGTGCAGCTCCATCCAGACCGGCCCCAGCCTGAGGACGGGTGGAAACAGGTGCTCGACACGATGGTGCAGCACGGCACGCTAGGCAAGGCCGAGCGGGCAGCGCTGACCTTCCCTCGCGCCCGAAACCCCTGACGATCCGGCGTCGGTCCCGCCAGGGGTCAGCCGTCGGGCCGCTCGAACCACACGTCTTCGTAGCCTGGCGCAATCACGAACCTCCAGCCTGGCGGCAACGCCAAATACGGCACAACCTCGGGCCACCCTTCGCGCAAATGCGCGGTATGCCAAGGCACGTAGAAGTCGTCTGCCCTCGAGTACTCGCCAGTCCACAGGTACCAGCCGGTGGTACCGCCTTCGAGGGCCTCGCGGACTCCGTACACCGGCCAATTGACCGACGACGGACCAGAGCTCAGCGACACGCCACGCCGTAGCCCGCGAGACAGCATGCTGCGCGAGACCCCGGTGTTCAATGCCGCGGCCGCCGCCACGGGCAGGACCTCGAATCGACGGCAGAGCTCTACCTGCTCGGGCGTGACGTCCTCGGATAGGTCCATGCGCGGAAACCTAACGGATCGGCGCCCGCGGCGGCCCGCCCTGGTCGCTACGGGCGAGCGGGCCGCAGGGCATCGGTTCGTCTGCGTCGACAATGGCGTCAATGCCGACCGGATCAATGCTCCTCACCCGCACGGTGATCACATAGAGGATCGAATCCCGCAGCCCAAAGCGGGCCCATGATCACTCGGTAACGCCGCGACCACGCCGGTTACGGTGTCTGCGCGTCCGACTGCAGGTTTGCGCTCGCAGCTGTGTGGTGAGCCGCCTTGGTACAGTCCGCGAATGCCGATCAAGACCTACACCGGTGCTGCCACCTTCCCGGTCGACACCGCGGTCGACGTCACGGCCCTGGTGGAGCTTCTCGGTCGGGCCGCCACTGACGAGCGGCTGCGCAACGACCTCGGCGACCATTTCGCGTACGTGGCCGGAACCCGTCCGGAGTGGTTCCGGCCGCATCAGGAAGCCGTCGTCACCGGGTTCCTTGACGGTTTCGACGTGACTTTCGACAACCTGTGCGTGCTGCTCAACGGCGCGCCCGACCGCTGCGTGGAGCACCTGGAGCGAAGGCTACGAAGCCGCTGGTCATACCCGGAAGCGTGGGCGCTCGCGGCGATCGGGACCGAGGCCGCGCTCACCGCGATCGCCGGCCTCGTTCGCGACGGCGCGGACCCGGGCAAGGAGTTCGAGGACTCGGGCATCTGGACCCCCGCCACCGGACCGGCACAGTACCGGTTCACCCCGCACCGGCAGGCCGTCGAACTGCAGACCGTATCCGACCCCGCCGAGCTGCTCACTGCGGATCATCCCGTCGGACTGCCCCTGGACCAGGTCGTTCGTCGACCGGAGGCTACCCCGGCGGTGTGGCATTACCTGTCGCTGCGCCTCGATCAGCTGCCCGGTATGCCGGACTGGTCTGCCGACCGGGTGCACCTGGCCAGCCCGAAGGGCTCGGTTGGCTGGACGCTGACCGCGGCGGCCGGCCCAGACGGCCTCTGGCACGACGAGACTGTTACCTTCGACGAGCCGTCTCGTGACGACGACACCGAGGTCGACAACAGCGACCCGCGCGGCACCGGCATCGCTGTGCTCCGGCCGTACGACAGCGACCTTGTCTACAGCAACGGACACATCCTGTCGACACCAGGCCTGGTCGGGACGGCAGGCGGCCCACCGATAGGGCTCTACCCGAACCCACACTGCCGAAGCTGCAACCGCTCGATGTTCCACGTCCTCACGGTGCAGAACTACATCCGCGAGTACGGGCACGGCTGGCGCACCCTCTATCTGTGCGAGCAGTGCCAGATCACGACATGCACCGCCACGAACTGGAACTAACCCGCGAACAGCGCGGCCAGCCTGGACAGGCAACGAGCGCATGTTCAGAAGTGCCTGCGAGGCCTTCCGGTAGGCGCCCCAGGTCGGCCGGGAACACCCCCGCCCCCGTCGGGCACGATAGGACGATGATCGGCTACTGGGACCCGCTGCCCACGGCCCAGCGGTTGGTAGAGAGCTTCAATGAGCCCGCCGTGATTATGTTCGTCAGATCGGGCGCCGGTTATCCGTTAGTTTGGGACCCGCCCGTCTTCGCATGACCTGTGTATCTGTGAGTTTCGGACCACCCCGATAGACAGGCGGTCCGTGCCTGCCTCGGCTAGGGCTGACCGCCGGCTTTTCGGAGCACCTGTAGGAGCGTGTCGGAAGTGTGGCGGGCTTCGGCTGCGGCGGTCTCGGTTGCCCAGCCCTGGTGCCAGGGGCCGTCTGGACCTGCGGCCCAGAGCAGTGCTTCGAGGGCAGGTCTGGCCAGGTGCGGGGGCAGGCAGACGGACGTCCGGGGCGATGTCGTTGTCGGCGAGTTCCTGTAGGCCGACCTGGACAAACAGCTTCGAGATGAAGTCTGGAGTCTCCGGGGCTACATGAACCCTAAGTACATGATCACGATGGTAGCTGACCTGCCACTTACATGATCACCACGCCGGGTGGCGGCGGCCATAGCCAGCCGCCGCCCTCTCGATCTTGCGTGACTGAGAGCACCTGCCCCGAGGACACCACCTGGAGTCGGCTGCGCCCATGGCGACCTCATCACCATGCACGAGAACCTGGCTACCGCCAGTAGGACCATGGACATCGCGTAGGCACTGGGCGACCACTGTCCCGCCACTAGGCCCGTGTCTCGCGAATCATGTTCGGCCGCAAGCGCCCGCCCGGCCCGCTCAGCGTCTGCATTCGGTTCAGCGGGCGGCCGGGTTGCCGTGGCTGTGGCACCCATCATGCGGTCGACAAGATCAATGGCATCATGGGCCGATGAACGATGGTCTCGATGCCGTGATCGTCAAGGTTCTCGACTGGGAGCCCAGGGCCGACGAAGCCCTGATCGCTGCCGGGCTCACCGGAGCGCGCCGTGTCTTCGACCTCTACTACGGCAGGGCCAGGGCGAACCTGGTCACGAAAGCCACCGGCCGGGAACTGGGCGACGGCTGGTCGGCCGCCCTGCACATCGCCGCCTCGGTCGCGCCCGAGGAGTTCCTCGCCCGGCTGCCGAGCCGCGTCGGCACCACGGAGATCGTGATCCTCGGCGACATCGACGACCCGCGCGCTACGCGCATCCTCTGCGAGCAGGCCCGGCACAAGGACTTCCTGCACCGCGTCAACGCCGTCAGGGCACTGGCCAAGCACACCGGCCCGGCGAGCCGGGAGGCGGTCGAGCAGGCCCTCGCCGATGAGGATCTCGTGGTACGCAGTGCGGCGATCCGCTGCGTCGCCGACGCCGACGCCGATCCCAGCCGAGGCACGACCTTGTACGAGGCATTCCTGGCAGAACCGCGCCTGACCCCACTCCTGCGGCAGGAGGCGCGGTGGGCGTTGTCCTACCTGCGTGAAGGCAGTCCTATACCGCTCCACCCGTGGTGAGGCCGGCCGGGTTCAGCTCGGCAGAGACGGCGAGGTCCCCGTCGACCTTTGCGATGAACGCGTCGACGTGATCGGCGCATCCGTGCCGGCGGGCCCAGGCGCGCAGCGCGTCGAGGAAGCCGATCAGGTCCTGCCGGACCCCCGCCAGCAGGGCAGGTAGGGCGGACCGGGGGACGTCGACGTGGGTGCCGGGGAGGCGGGCGTCGCCGTTCTGCCATACCCGCAGGTGGGTTTCGTGGAATTCCATCTCGGGGTCGGGGCTGTGGCCCATCCACGGTGCCACCCCGGCGGGTGCCTGCTGCCATTCGCGCCAGTCCTCCAGGCCGCAGCAGCAGCTCGGGGCGATCGTCATGCCCGATTTCGGGTCGTGGATCAGCACGCCGCCGCTGATGATGATCAGTTCCTCGGCCAGCAGCGCCTCCATGATCCAGGCCGGGTCCGGGCCCGTCAGGACCCCGTACCGGTCGGCCAGGAGCGCCAGGAACAGGCTGACCTCGTCATCCGTGCAGGCGCCGTGCAGCGCCAGCCAGGACAACGGGTCACGCTGGGCGAATTGCCACGGGGGCGTGGCGTTCAGCCGCATGACTTCGACGACGGGGCGCATGGTGATCACCTGGTTATTGAACGCGACGGGAGCGAAGCTCGCGAGCTGCTTCGGCCTCGCCTTAAGCGGACCTTGCGCACGTCCCTGATCAACTACTGACTTTCACCGATCGTGGACACGGCCATCCCCAGCCGCGTGCGAACGTCGTTCAAACCAGGGCAAAAGATTTCTGGCAAAGATAGACGGGCCCAGCTACCTTCACCGCATGGAGGCCCTTCTCGCCGGTGTCGCAGGCGCGCTGATAAGCCTGGCGGCTGTACTGCTAGGAGCACGGCTCAACGCTCGTCGTGAGCATCAGCAGTGGCAGCGCGACCAGAAGCTTCGCGCAGCCACCGAGTTTCTCACCACGACACATCACCTGCTCTGGCTCTACCGAACCAGCGGTAAGGCAAGCCTTGACCAGGTCGAGCGTCGCTCATGGCGTAACCGGATGCAGCTAGCCCGCTCCGCCCTCTACCTCCTGTGCCAGCCGGCCGTCGTGGATCTTGCGGATCAGTTTGCCCAAAGGTTGCAGCAAACAACCCCCGATGCGGATGCCAATTTCAACAAAGACACCGACGAGCTGTTCTTGGCCCTTCGCGAGCAGTTTCGGCTCGAGCTGGGCTAATCCTTAACAGGGATTGATCTCCGTAGCACCGCATACCGTTGCCCGCTCCGGGATAGCGGATGCGTGGACCAGGGCAAACGCTCCTTCTTGGAGTGGTCCGTGACCGCAGCCGTGCACTTGCCACGCCCCATGAGGTGTCGTCCTCCCCCGCTATCCTTCCGCAGGATTGCGGACCTCACGGGCAGAAACGGCGGCGATGAACGACCTCTCGGCAAGCGAACTCGATCTTCTCGCCGCTTCCCACGGTGATGTGCTGGCCGCGCTCGGCTCGGACACTACGCCGCAGGGCAGGACGCTGCTGGCGGCGTGGCGGGCCGCGCGACGCGCGACAGCCGATGGCACCGGACACCTGTGGCAGGTCGCCTTGATGGTCGAGCTGCTGCGCCGCGGGGAGACCGTCACGGCGCAGCAGCTAGGCACCCGCCAGCCCGCGGCGTGGTTGCCGAACTGGGCGGCTGGTCCGCCGCTGAACTCGGGATTGCAGCACATCTACCAGCTGGGCCACCTGATCGCCGCGACGGCGGTGGCGGCGGTCGATGGGCGGCAGGTCGGGTTGTGCTTCGACCAGGACGGGGTTGTTCATACGATCGATATGGTCGAAGGCTCGGTCCAGGCCCGCCAGATGAGCGACGGCGAACAGGACTTCTACCGCGATGCCACGTTCGCGGCCCTTGACGGGCAGCAGATCATCGCCGCGGTCACCGAGCAGCAAGCACTCGTGTGGGCTACCGCCACTGGCGACGTGCTCACTGCCACCGATCCCGATGACATTCCCCGACCCGCGGGCCACCTCACCTCGGTCGCCGTCGGCCAGTTCGCCGGCGCCGGCGTCGCGCTCGCCGGGACTCGGGAGGGATACCTGCTGCTGTGGAGCATCCCGAACGGGCAACGACTCGCGAAGTTCAACGGCGGGCACTCCTGCTACGTCTCGAGCATCGCGATCAGCCCCGACGGGCCACCGATCGCGGTGACAGGCAGCGGAGGCGAAGCCGCTACCGTGTGCTTCTGGGACCTGGCCACCCGGCGACAGATCGGGCAGCCCCGCCCCACCGCGAACATCAGCCAAGTCGGCTGGACCCGGCTGGCAGACCAACCGCATGCGGTGACCGTCGATGAGCGCGGCCTGCTGCAGCTATGGCTCCCGCACGAGCCCGAGCCGGTGGCGTCCTACCCGACCGGGGTCGGGTCCGTCGGTGGCCTGGCCTGCACTGTGGTCGAACAACGCCCCGTCGCCGTCCTGTCCAGCGGCGGACGAGTACGTCTCCTGGACCTGCTCACCGGCCTGCCAGCCGGCGACACGATGACCGACTTCACACAGGAAGCGGAACAGGTCGCCGTGAGCCCGCCGAACATCTCGACCAGGTCCATCATCGCGGTCCAAGGCTGGAGCACTGAAGGCCGCGTCAACATCCTCGACCTGAAGCCCGCCCCGACCGGAGCCGCTCCCGCCGCAGACGGCGACATGAGCAGCGGCAGCAAGGCGCCCGTCTACCTCGACGCCGACATCGTGACCGTCGCCAGCCGGCAGGTCATCGCCGTGATCGACGACAACGCCACGCTGCGCCTTCACGACCTCAGCGACGGCCAGCAGGCAGGCCCGCCGCTGACCGTCTCCGCCATGAGAACCCCCTACGGGGTCCGCCTGCGATGCCTGACGCTTGGCAACCGGCCTGTCGGCATCTCCGCCACCCCAGGCCCGTTCACCGCTGTCTATCTAGACGACGGAAGCCACCTACCCCTGCCCGACGAGAGCCCCCAACGCGCCGCCCTCGCCGGCCTTGCCTGTGACGCCTCAGGCCCCACCAAGATCGTCGTACTGAGCGACCAATGGGGCTCGATGATCACCTGGGACCTGCAAACAATGCACATGCTGGGCCACCGACCCAGCAAGAAGCCCGGCTCCAACGCCTGCCTGGCAGTGACCACACTCGAGGGCCGCACAACCATCCTGAGCGCAAGCAGAAAGGGCAAGCTGCGCCGCTGGGAGACCGACCTGACAGCCCACGCCGCCCCGATCGCCGCCCACAACGGCCCCATCACCGCGATAAACACCCTCAACATCCACGGCCGCCCGGCAGCCGTCACCGTCGGCGACGACGGCCTGACATCCTCCTGGGATCTACAGACCGGCGAGCGCCGCGGGCCAAAGCTGCACCATCCTGCCCCGGTCAACGCGCTACTAGCCACCACGTTCGGCGGCACCCCAGCCGCGATCACCGCCTGCGAAGACCGCACCCTGCGCATCTGGAACCTGCTCGACGGAAAGATCCTCGACACCATGCCAACACCCCGCCCCGTCAGACGCATCTTCGCCACAGCCGCCGACGATCTGGTCCTCCTCGATCCCGAAGGACTCACCTGTCTCGGCAACAGCCAAGACGCCTGACGAACCAGCACCGTCGACAAAGTCGTCGCCGTTCTCACCCAGGCGTCGACCCTCGCAATAGGCCTCGCGACATCACCTCCGGTAGAAGGAGCGTCATCTCTTCCCGCCTATTGAGCGAGCCGCCCGAAACGCACCCCGAGACGCGGCCCGCGAACCGGCTTTGAGCAGGGTAAATAGCCGCCAGGATGAAGTCTGGAGTCTCCGGGGCTACATGAACCCTAAGTACATGATCACGATGGCAGGTGAGCTGCGGCTGCCGTAGTCGTCATGGCCAGGGCGGCGACGGACGTTGCCCGTAGCCGCCCACGACCGAACCTGCCTGGCTTCTCCTGCTCGCGACGGCTGCGACGAACGACCGGCGCGCGAAGTTCGCTGACAACCGTTACTGTCGGCCTATGTCCGGCCCTGGAGACGTGCCACCGCAGATCCTGGACCGGCTGCGACCGATCTGTCGGCAGTTGCCCGACACGTACGAGGAACCGGCCTGGATCGGCGTCCGCTGGCGGGTCCGCACGCGGACGGTCGCCCACGTCTACACACCGGACCCGGAACGTTTCCCGGTCTACGCCCGGCAGCTGATCGCCGACGAAGCACCGACCGTGATGACGTTTCGCGTACCCATCGGCGACCTGCTCAGCCTGACCGCCCACGGCTTCCCGTTCTTCCGCGCCCCATGGGGCCATAATGTCGCCGCTGCCGTCCTCGGTGACCACACGGACTGGACTGAGATCGCCGAGCTGGTCGCTGACAGCTACTGCGAGATGGCGCCGAAGTTCCTCGTCGCCCGGGTCGCTCTCCCTCTGCCGAGCAGCTGATCCGCAGCGCGGCGAGGGGACAGCAAGGCATCACCACCTGCAATGTCCCGATCAGTTCAGAGCCCCGCCTCGACTCGGTTCAGCCCGGTGGACCAGATCTGCTGGGCTGGTGGATCCATCAAGCGCACGGTGCCGCCCGGGCGCCGCGCATGAGCCGTCGCTCGGCACCCTCGACCAGCGTACTCCCGTTCAGGCGTCGCTGAGCGATCACATGATCCATTTTGCGTGCGCGAATCGCGGCAAATTCGAGCGTGCCGAGGCTGACGGCGCGCTCACATTCGCCTACGCGGAAACGATCTCACTGGTTCACGATGCTGTCACATCCAAAGGACGCCATCGTCCTCGTGTTCGCGCACGCGATAGGCGATCATCCTGCGCAGCAGGTCGACCGGCGCGCGTTCGCCGTACGGGAGTTTGACTGTGCCCTTGCCTGTGGCCAAGCCGGCAAGATCGGCGTCGAACGCCTCGCGAGTGCTGGGCGTGAATGCGACGCTCGCGTGTCTAGCGTGACCGCTGACCATGAACAGGATCGTCCCGGACGGGTGCAGCCACGCCGGATACCCCCATTTGATCGCCTCGCTCGCCTTGGGGACCGCCTCGTGGGCCAGTGCTCGCAGCTGCAAAAGCAGCTCGCGACTCTGCCCGGTGAAGCCCTCAATGTAGTCGTCGACCGTCCGCGCCTTGCCCATGCCGCCAGTGTGGCAGCCCTGCCCGCCCGGCGCTCGCGGCATGCGACGCCAGGCCGAATCCACATGCATGACGAAATCGCCTCGCTGGTCGCCGAGTTGGGCGACATCGCCACCGCGCTTGCGGAGGCCAAGCCTGAGTAGAAACTCGACCTGTACCGAGCCCTACAGCTCAAGCTGACCTACAACGATGAAATACAAACGGTGCACGCCATAGTGGATCTTGGCGGGCACCGTTGGGATTTGGTTCGTGTCCGAGGGGCAACACAAACCAAAACCCAACCGGGTCCGACGCTGTTGACGTCGTTCCAGTTGATCTAGCAGCACGTGCGGCGGCGTTCAGGCTAACACGCCGAACAGGCATTAGCCCGAAGCGCCGCCTCCGTTCATCGGCACGCCGAGCGCGCACCCGCAGGCTGCGCCACCTTCGTGTCCTGATACAGCTTCTCCTGTATTCAGGGTGCGCTGTACTCTTGCCACGTGTAAACGCTTACCTATGGTGAGGTGCCAGTTCGGCCTGTTCCGTCACTCCGCCTGAGTCAGCATGCGGACTGTGTTAAGCCGCTCCGCAGGTGGTCGAGCGCCGCGCGATCGTTGGTCATATTCATGATGCTGGCCAGTGTTGGTTCAGCGCCGCAGAGACACTGGCGAAACCCTGGCGATCGGCCATCCCGATAGCCAGCACGAGTGTGAGCGCGTTGCGGCCCTCAGCGAACTTGTCGCAGGTCCGCAGCAGCTGGATCAGACTCGTGCGGGGTACGTCGGAATAAGGTACCGCGGCACGGATTGGCGACGGCAGCATGCCGATCAGGACTTGGAGGTTGGGTACGCTGCACAGCTCGTCGACATCCTCCATGACGCTGACGATCGTGTTGAGGGCACCAAGCGACAGCCGTTGAAGCCGTCCGTGGGCCGGCGTCAGGTCGAATACCTGACCGTCGTGAGTCGGCGTGCGGCGCCACAGATATGGCGGCTGTCGGACCGCAGTCTCCTCAGCGCGTATCGTGGCGAACCGGGTGTCGAGCCGCTGTGCAAGCTGGTCGGCGTCGGGCGGCCAGAATGCGGCTGGGTCCTGCAGCAGCCGAAGCAGCTCATCGGAGAAGAGGCCGGTCTTGCGTCTTGTGTCGTTCATCGCCACCTGGCCAGGGGCAGCCGCGAACAGGATGTGCTGTTCCCGGTCGAGAATATGGTTCCCTCGCGGCATGACCTGCCGCGGGAGCTGGTTGACGTAGCGCAGCTCCGAAGTAAGGTTCTGGCATGCGTCGACGATCAGCAGCTGGCGCTGGAACGCCGGATAGTAGGAGGTGAGGAGGGCATCGCTGAGCGAGTCGAAATCCAGATTGCGCTGGTCGGACATCGTGGCGTCCACCGTGAACAGGCGGCGAGCCTTACCGCCGTCGATCGCACCGTGCCCGCCCCACACGACGATCAACAGGTTGGCCGTGTCGGTAGGAAGCTCATGGGCAAAGAGATCGTAGATTTCCGCTTGCGTCGCTGGGCGTGCTGGCAGGCCAAGTGCGTCGATCAACGGACGGCTAGCCGTCAGCGGAGAGGCGACTAGAGTGATCGCGCCATCCGGAACGCCGCGGTCGCGCAGCCATTCGATGTATCGAGCTGCGTCTAGGGCGGGTCCGTCCAGCGGGCCCAGTGTCGAGTCGCCATGGTAGTCCTCGGCCGCGACGACGACGGCCCGAACACCAGTTATCGACCTACCCTGCTGACGACGCTGCGGATGACCGAGTACAGCGAGGGGTTCCCTAAGTATGCCAGAGCTATCAGGGATTTGCGGTGCCCACGTTGGCATGCTCTCGTCGATCTGGAAATCGGCGCCGTAGCGGAGTGTGACATCACCTCCGGCCCGCGCGATCGCGACGACTGGCCGGCCGGCCCAGGTGAACGATATCAGTGTTGTCACCGGCCGTAGGCTGTCGGCCGCGGCCGAGCTTCGCGTCGCGCCTTGGAGAGCCCATCGGAGAATCCCCTCTCTGCCGCCCCAAAGAAGTACTGGACGCTGCGTGCCTTCCGGCAGTTCGATCACGGCGTTGACCCAGTCTCCATTGCTGAGCCAAGGCTCGCCCACGGGAGTGCCGGTCACGACGTCCCACACTCGGACGGTGCCGTCATCGGCAGCGCTGACGATCATCGAGCGCCCGCCTTCTCCTGCGACGGCGGCGATACTGTTAATCTGCGCTACATGTCCGGTCAGTGAGGGTCCGAGTAGCGATCGGCTGTGCGTGTCCCAAATTCGAATTGCCGAGTCTCGGCCAGCCGAGGCAAGGAGGCTCCTGCCGTCAACCGTTATCGACGCCATCGAGAACACCGCACCTACGTGTCCGATGAGCCGTTCAGCGACCTTAATGTCGAGCTGTCCGTCCTGCAGAAGGTAGATGGCTCCGCTACTGGTTCCGACCGCCACGTCTGCGGCGCCCGGCGCCCGGTCGATCGTGGCCAGGGCTGTGACGGTTTCGAAGTCCGGTCTAGTCAACTGGGACAGAACGGTGCGTGTGGCTGGGTCCAGGAGTAGGAACGTCCGACTCGATGCAGCTAGCAGAAGCGTTGTTCCATCGGAGCGACGTAACGGCGTGACGTGCGCTCGGCCTGGCGCGATCTTGTATATGTCGACAGTATCGTTGGCGGGCCACCACACCCGCAGGGTTCCGATGTCGGTGCCGATGGCGAGCGCTGGCCGACCCTCGGCGTCGTTGAATGCCACCATTGACCACACGTCTGCATCGGTGCCAGCCAGGGACGGTAACTGCATCGGCGGGCCAAGGGCGGCGTCTCTCAGAGAGATGCTCATAGTCGACGGGTGCATGGGAGCGTCGATAGTGATCAGTATCGGGAGTTGCACTGTGTGGAATGGCACTCCGCCAGCGCTGATGAGGGTCAGCCACAGGCTGGTTTCGGTGCTGGGCAGCGCGGCGTCTCCGACGGTGGTCACGAACCTGGCTGGTCCGTAGGTGCCGCCGAAGCGGTGCAGGACGACGCTCGTGTCGCCGAGTGCGTTCACTTTCAGGTGGTCCCGTCCGCTGAGCATCAGCGCGACGACGTGCTCCTCGTCGCTGTACGGCCATCCGTCGATGTCATCCAGGCGGAGGTCGATGGTGACCAGATAGCGTCCGCCTGGGCGGGCCTGGTGAGGCCAGCTGACGACTGGTGTCATCTGGACCGATGCGATGGGTGTCGTGGCGTGGCTCATGTGTCGGCACCGCTCGGCAGCATCCGCAGTAAGGTGTTGGGGTTGCCGAAGTAGAGGTACATGAATCCGTTGAAGAATTCCCGCAGTTGCTCGTCGGTCGCTTTGACGCTGGGGTCGGACGGCAGTGCATCGGCGAGATTGGTTCGGTGTGCCAACAGCATTCCGGGAACACTGAGATCCTCCGATTCCGACTCGGATAGCAGCCGCCACGCAAAATCGTACGAATCTGCCTTGTCGACCTGGCCTGAGGTGGCGATGACGCCGCGGGCGCCGCGGCGAAGGAACATCTCCGCGAAGTTGCGGGTCCCTTGCTCGCCGAAGCGGTCATCATTGAGCAATTGACCACTGCCGCATGCGTTGAGCAGCACGAGGGTCCGAGAGTTAAGCATCGCTCGCATCTTGAAGACCTCGAGCCGGTCCAGCGACACTCCGGCCAGCGTCGACCTTTCGCCGTTCGAGCTAGCTATGCCATGGCCCCATATGAAGACCACGCCGACGTTGCGGGCCGTGTCGTCGAGGCTGTGCAGCAGATCGTCGAGGCTGCCGAAAGATTCGTGTGGGTACCGCGCCAGCAGAGCTGCGGGGTTCGGAAATGTCGGGTCGGTGAAGGCGAGCAGCTGCCCGTTGCATGCGCTGGAAACGCTGGTCAGCCAGTCTGGACGGATCTCGGTGAACACGGCCGTCCACCGAATGACCTCGAAGTCGGCCCCGAGCCATCCGCGGTCGGCAGGGTCGCCGGTGTCGTGAAAGAACAGCTCCCACGGGATCTGGAAGTTGGTCTCGTCCCAGACGATGAGCCGCAGTTCACGCCCGTGGCGACGACGTAGCGCAGTGATCCATTGGCGTAGTGCGAGTTTGGTCGTGGACCAGCTTCGCAACGCGGCGATGGCTGGGCGAAGTGATCCGCGGGCCATGACCTCGGCCAGGGCAAGGTCAGGGGGACCCTGGACGCCCAGGTCTTGCGGAGAAGCGGTGCGGTGCAGATCGGCGTCGGACTGCAGCTCCAGGTAGAACCTTTCCACGCCTTCATGGGTCCGGCGGTGCACTCGCAGCAGCGCGGTCGCCGGTGGCAGCGGCAGCGGCAGCGGGCCGAAGGTTTTCGGCAGATCCTGCTCGGCCGAGCGAACCGCGTCCGGAGCCTCTACTTCGTCGAGGCTTCGCTGGGCTGCGATCGGCTGCGGCTCGCGGCCTGCGGACATGGCCATGCCACTGACGATGCTTCCCATTCCTAGGCTGGTCATCGCAGCCCTGGGCCAAAGAGTTCGGGTGTCCTGTCCGTCGCAGCTGCGACCATTCCGCCGAGCGCATCGGCGAGCTCGAACGGGAGGTTCGCGTAGGTCGCCAGTGTCGGTGAGATCACGACTGATCGCACGGACGTCATGGCCTTGACAGCGGCTGCGGCGGTCAAGGCATCGTCGACGCCGCGCCGACCAGCCGAGCCCTCGACGTGTCCACGCGCGCTGGCGTCCAAAGGCACGTTGCCACGTCCGTCGGTAGCCACGACGAGCCAGGCCCGGTCCACGTTGATGCGGCCCCTGCGGGTGAGCCGGAGCAGCTCCTGGGCGGCCAACTCGATGCCGGAGGCGAGCGGTGTCGCCCGGCCTGGCGGCCGGCGAAGCGACCGCAGCACACGCGGGTCGCGAACACTCGATGCGAGATAGCGCTCGGCGCACAGTGGATTCGCGGCATCGGCGTGTCCGAGATCGACGACGCAGACGGCGGCGCGCTGTATGTATGCCCACTGCAGATAGGGGGCCACCGCAGGGATCCAGTCCCAGCCGTGGTGGCAGGTATGGTCGAGTATGAGCACGAGCAGCCGGTGCGGGTTCCAACCTCGTCGGTAACGACGCCAGTCCTCCCGCTGGACGGCGAGTCCAGCTGTGCTGGGGCGAAGGCCGCGGAACTTGGCCGCCTCCATGAACGTCGGCACCAGCGCGAGGTCGATGGAGCTCCGTGCGCGCTCCACGCCCGTGCTCTGGCCGCGTAGCCGTCGGGCACGGCCTACTCCGGTCCATGGACTGCGTAACGACGTGGCCTCCGGCAAAGCGTCAGGTGCCTCCTCCGGATACTCAGCCGTATCCAAGGCGCCCATCGCCATCGGTGTCGGGGCGTCGGCGACGTCGACCGTGTCGACATCGCTTGGCGCGATCTCGTCCGCGTGCGCTGACTCCACGGGACCGGATGGTGCCACGGCGGTCGGGCCGGGGGCGGCTGGTCGGTCCACGCCGTTCAGGCCGAGGATCGCGAGCGCTTGCTGCAGATGATCCATTGCCACCTCAGCGGTGCCCTCCAATATGGCGAGTGCCCGCGCTGTGCGGGCAACCGCCAGGATTCTGCGCATCCCGCCGGTCGACGCTCCAGCCAGTTCATCGAGCAGATCCGCCCCGACGGGCGGAAATCTCAGATCGTCGCCGAGGAGCAATGGCCGGGGCTCCGGCATTCCTGCCCATCCCCTCGGCCCTGCCTCGTGCGCGGGTAGCCAGTCGGCAGGGATGGTGATCCGCAACGGGAACCGGTCCAGCAGGTGGTGCGAGTGACTGCCCGCCGATAACGGGTGCGCTGCCGCCAGCCACCGTGCCCGGGGCCGCCACGAATAGCTATGGCCGTGCCGCTCCACCGACACGGCGTCCGAACCGACAAGCGTGGCGGCAGCGCGGAGAACACCAAGGCCGGCATGGGCGAGGTCGGGCACCACGACAATCGGAGGTACCGGGACGTCCGCCAGCAGTCCCGGTGTCGTCCGCAGTTGCCCGTCCTCCAGCCGGACACGCGACCACAGGTCGTCTTCCGAGAGCCACGAGCCGGCGACGACTATCCGCGGCGCCGTGCCGTCCGAGGCTGACATGGTCCGGGCCAGCCATCCCGCCAGAATCTGCATCACCTCCGGCCGGTCGGTGAGCACGAGCAAGCCGCCGATGCGATGATCCACCGCCATGCAGCGCAGCAGGGCAGCTACACGGTCGGCTATCGCCGTATCGGTTCGCATACTCGTCTACCTCGCCCCCGCCACGACGCGGAGGAGCGCTTCGGCATCCTCGTTCGTCCATGCGGTCAGCAGGCCCGGGTCCGCGGCCGACCGCCGGTGCACCAGCGTGAGCGGGACTACCCGCGCCACATGGTCCGTCGTCACCACACGCGAGCCGTCGATCGCGGCCAGCGCCTGCGCCGCATACGCCGTCGCGAGTTCGCCGCGATGACCAGCGGCCGAGAACGCGCCCGCAATCCGCGCGCACAATGCCAAAATCTCATCCGGGAGCGTTACCGCGCTAACGCGCTCACGGGCTGCGGCGAGACTCCTGCCGAGCTCGGCATCGGCAGCCCGCGCTTGGCTCACCATCGCCGAGTGCTGGTCAGCGCCATCAGACTCGAATGCCAGCACGTTGCGCAGGATTTCATGGCGGACGGTCGGGTCCTCCTCCGAGGCGACGAAAGCAACCAGGCCAAAGCGGTCCAGCAGTTGCGGCCGAAGGCTGCCCTCCTCAGGGTTCATGGTGCCGATGAGGGTGAACCGGACATCACGGAGCTGCTCCCCTATCCCTTCGCGTTCGACAGCCAACGTCCCCCAGGCCGCAGCATCAAGGATGATGTTGACGAGGTAGTCGTCCAGCAGATTCACCTCGTCGATGTACAGCAGGCCGCCACCCTCATGGTGAGCCTGCTCGAGCAGGCCCGGCCGGGTGGCGGAGTGGCCCTGGATCAGCTTCTCGACATCCCAGCCGCCGAGCACCCGGTCGTCGGTGGCGCCGATCGGAAGGGTCACCGGCAGCCGCCCCAGAACCATCTGCGCGAACGCCCGCACGGTCGTGGACTTGGCGGTGCCACGCTGGCCGGTGGCGAGCACGCCGCCGACGCGCGGCGAGACATAGGCGATCTCCAAGGCTCGGCGTAAATCCCCCTGACCGACGATCATTGAGTACGGCAGCATGCGTGTCTGATCGGTGCTCAACGGTCCACCTTGTAATCGCCGGTCATCGGAACACCTTGGCGCCACATGTCGCACAGCGCCCGGTTGACTGCCCGTTCCTCATCGCGAGTTCGGGGCTGAGGCATCTTGAGCGCGTCCAAGAGGTCGAATCGGTGCAGGTCGAATGCGGAATTAACAGCTTCGCCATAAGCGACGGCGGCGGCCACCGCCCCTGCGTAGGCGACGGCGGCGATGGCCGCCGGGACGAGAGCCAACGCCAGCCATCCAGCGGAATCCCACAGCAGCACCACGGCGGCGAGGAACATTGTTCCAGCGGTGATCGTCATGCGTCCAGCGCTATCGAGCACGTCCCGGCGGTCGTCCACCATCGCGCGGACGTTGTCGCCGAGCACTGCGTAAAGCCGTGGCCAAGCGACAATCGCATCAAGGCCGTATTCACGGCCGGCGGTATCCTCCATCGCCGACAGCGCGTTGCCTAGCGCCGTTGGGCGCACGAGGTGGTGGGGCTGCGGATACCGCCGACGCAGCCGAGCACCAGCAATGCCCGCGCGCTGAACCAGGTCGGCGGTGAGCTGGGATCGGCCGATGGGCAGCTCCGCGGCGGCAGCCATCCGGCGCTTGCGCCGCCGCTGTATCCATCGCCCAACCCCAGCGCCGAGCGCGGTCGGCCAGTTGCCTTCGAGCACCCTCATCATCGCCAGCTGCAGCGGCGCAAACAGAACCGCGATGACCGTAACGGCAACCGTGAGGATGACGATCTCGCCGACACCGAGTCCTCTCGCGGTCTGCCATGCGCGTGCGAATGACAGGGCGTGCCCATCGTGGAGCCATGTCGGAGCGCCTGCCCACACCAGAATCAAGACGAATACCGCTGCGGCATAGGTCGGAAGATATCCGATCAGGAAGAAACGTCCTGATATCATGCCATCAAGCGGCTTGTTAGCGGCACTCAGGTCCATGCGCGCAACTCCATCGCCAGGCCGTGGGATTCACATAGCGGAAGGAAGCGCGCATCGTGGAACGAGCGGAAGGCCTCCCTCGGGCACGCATCGGCGGGGCATGCGTACCGCAACGCACGGTATTGCGTTGATTCTCCGGGCAGCGATGCCCGATCTCCATCGCCAAACGATGTCGACTCATCGCCACCTGCCGTGCCCGCGAGGCGATCGAGGGCACGACGACTGCTCAATCCGAGCCGCTGACCGTCCAGCCTGACCTCGACTCCGTCACCATCCGGCCACCGACGGAGTTCTTCACTGATCATTGCTTGTAGCCGTCTGGATGTCGGAAGTCGACCGGACTTGATATCAATAGAACCGACGAACGTCACGACATCGGCGTCCCACAAGGCGCCGTAGGCCGCCCGTTGCCGGGCGACCTCTTCCGAAATGGCCATGGCCAGTGACAGTACCAACGCGGGGCGTAACTATTCTTCCTCCTTACGGCCAATGCCGGGAAGATAAGCGTTGTGGCAGGTCATGCCGGGTCTCGTCGGACGACGTCAATGGCGTAGTGGACGGCCATGGATCTCGGCTGGG
>NZ_JBEZEB010000072.1:0-28477 GCF_040648615.1 Catellatospora sp. NPDC049111
CGCCCACCTGCCGCTGGCGCTGTCCATCGCCGCGGCGCGGGCCGCCGAGGACCCGCGTACGCCGCTCGGCACGGTCGCGGCGCAGCTGCGTGCCATGGAAGTCGGTCAGCCGCATCGGGTCGCCGTGGCGGGTGGTGACCAGCCGCGACCCCGAAACCCCGGCGACCCGGGCGACGACCTGCGCGGACATCTGCTCGAACCAGTCGATCAGCTCCGCCGGGGTGCGCTGCTCGGCGTACTCCTGCGCGGTGTCGACCCGCTGCCGGTCGGTCGCCGGGCTGAACCGCTCGTCGGGGGAGTAGTAGCGGGCCGTGTCGACCGGCGGCCCCGCCGGCGCGGGCGCGTCGAGCATCGCCAGGGTGCGCGACAGCGCGATCGCGGCATGCGCGAACTCGCCGCGCACCGTCCACGGCGGGCAGCACGTCGGCCGGTCCAGGTCCGCGACGGGGGCCGCGCGCAGCGCCGCGACCAGCGCGGCCGACTCGGCCGCGACCGCCGCGCCGACGGTGGTCTCGTCCGGGATCAGCGAGGTGACCCGGAACCGCTCGGCGACCGCGACGGTGCCGTCGTCGACCGTGAAGTCCGGCTGCCCCAGGTATTCGCGCAGCTGCGGCGAGTGCCAGAAGTCCTCGTGCGCGGCCCGCCAGTCCGCGACGGTGGTGTAGCCCTCGCCCTCGTCGATCGCGTGTGCGAGGTCGATCTCGCCGACCGGCACCTGCCGCACCTCGGTGACCTCGAGGATCGCGACCGGCTGCCCGCCGGAGTCGATCAGGGTCGACCGGTGGCCGGGCAGCGGCAGCGGCTCGCCGTCGACCTCGTACCCGATCAGCAGCCCCGTCGTGGAGGTCTTGCTCCCGTCCAGCACCGCCGCCACGAGCTTGTCGCGCAGCGGCCCCGGAAATCCCAGTTCGTAATCGCCCAGCGAGTCGTAGACCACGCCGCCAGCCTAGATCAAGTGTCGACCGCGTCTGCCGGGACGGGCCGTCACCGCGACCCGGTCGCGCAGCGGCGCGTTATCGGCTTGACTCTCACGTAACGGGAGACTCGAACCTGGTTCTCGGAAGGGAGAGAACCGTGGCTTACACCGTGGGCAAGGTCGCCGAACTCGCCGGCGTGACCGTCCGGACGCTGCACCACTACGACGAGATCGGCCTGCTGTCGCCCAGCGAGCGCTCGGCCACCGGCTACCGCCGGTACGTCGACGCCGACCTGGAGCGGCTGCAGCAGATCCTGTACTACCGGGAGCTGCAGTTCTCGCTGGAAGAGATCGCGGCCATCCTCGACGATCCGCAGTCCGACGCGACGGCGCACCTGCGCCGCCAGCACGAACTGCTGACCGGGCGCATCAAACGAATGCAGGAGATGGTCACCGCGATCGAGTTCGCGATGGAGGCGAGCAAAGTGGGAATCAACCTCACCCCCGAGGAGCGCTTCGAGGTCTTCGGGGACTTCAACCCCGACGACTACACGGAGGAGGTGGAGCAGCGCTGGGGCGGCACGGACGCTTATAAGGAGTCCAGCCGGCGCACCGCCCGCTACACCAAGGACGACTGGCTGCGTAACAAGCAGGAGAACGAGGACTGGGGCCGCCGCTTCACCGCCCTGATGGACTCCGGCGCGCCCGCCGAGGGCCCCGAGGCGATGGACCTGGCCGAGGAGCACCGTCAGCTGATCAGCCGCTGGTTCTACGAGTGCAGCTACGAGATCCACACCGGCCTGGCCGACATGTACCTCGCCGACGACCGCTTCACCGCCACCTACGAGGCGATCAAGCCGGGCATGACCCAGTACCTCCACGACGCGATCCACGCCAACGCCGTGGCCCGCGCCTAAGACATCACGACGATCTTGCGTGTACGGCGGGTAAACCCCGGCGGGGCGAACCCGCGACAGTTCACGCAAGATCGTCGTGATCTCTGGTCAGGTCGTGGTCTTGATGTGGGTATCGGGGCCCGGGTAGAGGATTCCCTCGTGCTGGTCGTCCTCCCAGCGGACCGTGTACGGCGGGCTGCCGTCCTCGTGC
Organism: Catellatospora sp. NPDC049111; assembly: GCF_040648615.1. Classification (NCBI taxonomy): domain Bacteria; kingdom Bacillati; phylum Actinomycetota; class Actinomycetes; order Micromonosporales; family Micromonosporaceae; genus Catellatospora; species Catellatospora sp. NPDC049111. The sequence continues at coordinate 2,024 of NZ_JBEZEB010000072.1, forward strand.
GGCACCGCGGTGATCACCCCGATTCTGCGGTGGTCCCCGACGTGCGTGCCCTCGACGACGATGGTGTCGCCGACCTTTGCCTTCATGGCCTCCACCTCCTCGTCCATTGTCCGGACGAATCGGGGTCGGATGCACGTTTCGGGCAACCACGGCCCGCGTCGGCTGTGCCAGACTCCAGGCCATGGCCGTGTCCCTGGTGTACGAGACGCACTCGCCGACGCTGGACAACGAGGCCGGTATCGCGACCGGGTGGCTGCCCGGGCAGCTGTCGCCCACCGGGCTGAAAAGGGCCGCGGAGCTGGGCGAACGCCGTCGCGGCGAGCGGCTGGACCTGGTCGTCAGCTCGGATCTGCACCGGGCGGTGCAGACCGCGCGGATCGCGTTCGGTGGCAGCGGGGTCGAGCACCGCACCGATCCGCGCCTGCGGGAGATCAACTACGGGGAGCTCAACGGTATGCCGGTGGCGCGGCTGGACGCCGAGCGGGCCCACCGCGTCGACGTGCCGTTTCCGGGCGGGGAGTCCTACCAGCAGGTCGTGGAGCGCACCGCGGACCTGCTGGAGGAGCTGGCCGCCGACCACGACGGGCGACGGGTGCTGCTGGTGGCGCACGCGGCCAACCGGTACGCCCTGGCCGTGCTGCTGGGCGGCGCGGACCTGGCCGAGCGGGTCGGCGCGCCGTTCACGTGGCAGCCGGGGTGGGAGTACACGCTGCCCGCAGGCTGGGTCAGGCCGGCGCCAGGACCCAGTGCAGCCGGCTCTGCTCGGTGAAACCGGCCCGGCGCAGCACGTTCGCGCTGGCCTGGTTGTCGTACTCGAGGGTCGCCACGATCTGCCGCGCGCCGAGCTGGAACGCCAGCGCGACCAGCGCCGACGCGGCCTCCGCGGCGTAACCCCGGCCGCGCGCGGACTCGGCCAGGCCGTACCCGATCTCGACCGTGCCGGTCTCGTCGGGCGCGCCGTGGAAGCCCACGCCGCCCACCACCAGGCCGCTCGCGCGGACCTCGATCGTGTACGGCACCCACGGCCCGGCGGGCGCGCCCGCGCCCAGGTAGCCCCGGGCGGCGGCCTGGTCGCCCTCGAACGGGTAGTCGTCGGCCCAGCGCTGCTCACGCGGCGCGCCGTCAGCGATCCTCGCCGCCAGGATCGGGGTCAGGGGACGCAGCACCAGCCGCTCGGTCTCGATCACAAGTCCAGCAGCGTACCGGCGCGACGTACCCCCGTCTCGCCCACCGGGGACGAAACAGGCATCATGCCTCACATGACGTGGACCGCTCCCCAGATCACCCGCACCGACGAGCCGTACGCCGCCGACGAGCGCACCCTGCTGGACGGCCTCCTGGACCGCCACCGGGCCACCCTGCTGCACAAGTGCGCCGGGCTCACCGGGCAGCAACTCGTCACCGCGTCCGCGCCCCCGTCGACGCTGACCCTGCTCGGCCTGGTCCGGCACCTGGCCGACGTGGAGCGCACCTGGTTCCGCCGCCGGGTCCGCGGCGAGGCCGTCCCCGCGCTGTACGCCCACCCCGACGGCCGCCCCGGGGCCTCCTTCGACCTGGCCGACCCGGCCCACGCCGCCGCCGACCTCGCCACGCTCGCCGCCGAGCAGCAGGCCTGCCGCGACGCCGTCGCCGCCGCCTCGCTGGACGACACGTTCACCCACGAGCGCCTCCACGAGACCATGACCCTGCGCTGGGTGTACCTGCACATGATCGAGGAGTACGCCCGCCACAACGGCCACGCCGACCTGATCCGCGAGGCCCTCGACGGCGTCACCGGCGAGTGAACCCGCCCGCTAGGCTCGGAAGCGACCGCCAGAAGACCAGCTCAGGAGCCGTCGTCGTGTCCAGCGCCCCACCCGCCGAGACCTGGCGCGAGCGCCTGCACGCCGACTGCTCGCGCTGCTTCGCGCTGTGCTGCGTCGCGCCCGCGTTCGCCCGCTCCAGCGACTTCGCGATCGACAAACCCGCCGGCACCGCCTGCCCGAACCTGCGCGAGGACTTCCGCTGCGGCATCCACACCCAGCTGCGCGAGCGCGGCTTCGCCGGGTGCACCGTGTTCGACTGCTTCGGCGCGGGCCAGCAGGTCGCCCAGGTCACCTTCGGCGGCCGCGACTGGCGCGCCGCACCCGCCACGGCCCGGGACATGTTCGCCTCCTTCACGATCATGCGGCACCTGCACGAGCTGCTGTACCTGCTGCACGAGGCGGTGTCGCTGCAGCCGGCCGGCCCACTGGGCGCGGACCTGGCCCGGGTGCTGGCCCAGACCGAGCGGCTCACCGCCGGCACGCCCGCGGAACTGGCCGCCGTCGACGTCGACGCCCGCCGCCGCGAGGCCGCCGACCTGCTGCGCCAGACCAGCGCGGCGGTCCGCGGGCGCGGCGGGCCGCTCGGACCCGACCGGTCCGGGGCCGACCTGATGGGCGCGGACCTGCGGGATGTCGATCTGCGCCGGGGGAGCCTGCGCGGGACGTACCTGATCGGCGCAGACCTGCGCGGCGCGAACCTGCGCGGAGCCGATCTGCTGGGCGCGGACCTGCGCGGCGCGGACATCCGCGGCGCGGACCTCACCGGCTGCCTGTACCTGCTCCAGTCGCAGCTCGACGCGGCCCGCGGCGACCTCGGCACCCTGCTGCCGCCGACGCACACCCGCCCCGCCCACTGGCCCGCCACGCACACCGCCACCGGCGACGCGGGCAGCCGCGCCCGCCCGTCCCGCCCGGCGCGCAACCGCCCCGCCCGCCGCCGCTGAGCCCGGCGCGCGACCCGGCCGATGCGCCCCCGCCAAACACCGAAGGCCGCGGCCCGGTCTGCGTGCCGCGCCTGCGCGTCGCACCGACCGGGGGAGCGCGGCAGCGTATGCCGAGTTCACGCGGTGTGGCGGTCACCGGCGGGCGAAGGCGGACATGTGTGGCTGTTCCGGCGGGTCCGGCAGCCGCTACCCTCAGTGTGTGGACCGCCGCGATCGCCGCAGTGCCGCGCCCCCGAGCGCGCGGCCGGGCCGCCGTGCCCTGGTGGCCCCGGACCTGACCGCGCTCACCGGGCCGACCTCCGGTGTCGCGGTGCTGCCGCACCGGCTGTTCTGGCAGGCCGACCGCCGCGTCGAGCTGGACAACCCGCACCTGCTGCAGTGGATGTACGAGACCGTGCTGCGCGAGGCGAGCACCACCGAGGAGCTGCGGGCCTGGCTCGACGGGCCGACCCTGGTGCGGCTGTGGCCGCAGCTGTTCCTGCCGCGCGGGGTGCGCCAGGCGTGGGAGCAGCGGCACCCGGCGCTGCGCGCCGCCGACCGGCGGGCGATGACGGCCACCGGATGACGGTCGAGGAACTCCAGGTCGAGGTCGCGCGGATCGCGCTCGGTGTGGCACAGGCGCACGGGTTCGCCCTCGGCGGCGGGCACGCGCTCAACCTGTACGGCATCGTGCACCGCGCGACCGAGGACGTGGACCTGTTCACCGACGTCGACGGCGGGGTCCGCGCCGCCGGGGCACTGGTCGCCCGGGCGCTGGCCGCGGCCGGGCTGGACGTCGCGGCGTACGGCGACGACCTCGGCGAGGTCTTCGGCGGCCTCGACGACGAGCTCGTCGAGTTCCAGATCACGCGCGCCGACGCGGTGATGCGGCTGACCCTGGCCCGCTTCGACCGCAACCGGGGCACCGTCGTCATGGACATCGGCCCGGTGCTGCACGTCGAGGACGTGCTCGGCGGCAAGGTCGCCGCGCTGGCGACCCGGGCCGAGCCCCGCGACTACATCGACGTCGCGGGCGCGCTGCGCGACTACACCCGCGAGCAGCTCGTCGAGCTGGGCCTGCGCGCCGACCCGACCCTGTCCGACGAGGACTTCACCGCCGCCATGGCCCGCCTCGACCGCCTCTCCGACGACGTCTGGCAGCACCTCTACGGCCTGTCCCCGCAAGCCTGCGCCACCGTCCGCGCCGCCTTCACCACCTGGCCCCGCCCCTGACCCGAACGAAGGAAGGGCACCTTCTACAACGCTCCGCGATGTAGAAGGTGCCCTTCCCATCCCCACTCCCGGCGGGCGCCTGGTCACGGTGGGGGCGCCACAGCCCGTCTTCCGGCGGCCGTCTCCGGTCACGGCGCGCCGGGTAATCCGCGCGACCCGACGCGGGGCGGCCATTAGCCTCAGCCGGTGACCGACGATCTGCTGAACCGCCTCGAACGCTTCTACGACGCCGTGCCCCGCGACCGGACCACCGTGGAACGGCACGGCGGCCTCGAACTGTTCCTGCGCCAGAACACGCCGTACCCGTTCTACGCCCGCCCGGTCCTCGGCGGGCCTGTCCCGACCGCGGCCGACATCGCCGCCGTACGCGCCCGCCAGCGCGAACTCGACGTGCCCGAGGCGTTCGAGTGGGTCGACGAGACCACCCCAGGACTGCTGGCGCTGGCCGAAGCCTCCGGCTTGTCGGTGCTGCGCGCCCCGCTGCTCGTGCTCGACCCCGCCCGGCTGCCCGCCGACACCGGCGCGGCCCGCATCGTCGCCGCCGACGCCCCGGACGCCGCCGCTGACCTGGCGGCGATCGCCGCCGTCGCGCACGTCGGGTTCGGCTCTCCGGGCACTGCGTCCGGCGAGGCTGGGCCGGCCGAACGCGACGGCGCGCTGAACGTCCCCGACGGTGAAGCGCTGGCCCGGCAGCTCGCCGACATCCGCAGCGGCGTACGCGCCCACGCCGTCGCCGAGCTGCCCGGCCAGGGCGCGGCGGCCAGCGGTCTCTACCAGCGCGCAGGTGACGTCGCCGAGATCGTCGGAGTGGCCACGCTGCCCTCGGCGCGCCGCCGCGGCCTCGGCGGGGCCGTCACCGCGCTGCTCGCCCGCCACGCCCTCGACCAGGGCGCGGCGCTGGTGTTCCTGTCCGCGGCCTCGGAGGATGTGGCGCGGGTGTACGAGCGCCAGGGCTTCGTCCGCGTCGCCACCGCCTGCATCGCCGACCGCTGCTAATTCCATAGTCGATATCAGCAATCCCGACCTTTCGGTCGGGACGGTTCTTGCCTCACCGTAGCGTTGCCGCTTCGGGTTGACGAAGATCTCCCGTTTCCGTCCGCTGGTGCGGGATTGCGCCACCTGCCCGCCCACCCGGCCGCCTGGGCGGTCGGGTGGTGGCGCGGGTCTTACGGTCGGCTCCACGGGGGTTCGACGCTTGCGCGTCCTGGTCTCCGGCCACTCCGGTACCAGCCTTGACTGCCGCCGCCAGGGCGGCGAGGTTACGGGCCGACGCTCCGCGAGGAAAGGAAGGGCACCTTCCACAACGTATGGCGATGCGAAGGTGCCCTTCCTTTCACGTCGGGCAGGCGACGGAGGCCGTCGGTCAGATGGGTTCGACGCCGACGGGCAGCCGGGACCAGGCCGACTCCTCGTGTACGTAGGCCAGCAGCACCTCGCGCAGGGCGCGGGCGGCGTGGGTGGGCGTGACGTCGCGGCGGTGGGCCAGGGCGACGGTGCGCTGCACGCCCGGCGGGGCCAGGGGAGTGGACCGCAGCCGGGTGCGGCCCGACAGGACCAGGGACGGCACCAGCGCGACGCCCAGGCCCGCCTCGACGAAGCCGAGCACGGCGTCCATCTCGCCGCCCTCGATCGCGAACGTCGGCGTGAACCCGGCCCGGCGGCACGCCTCCAGGGTGGCGTCGCGCAGGTCGTAGCCCGGTCGGAACATGACCAGCGGCTGCCCGTCGAGCTCGGACAGGCTCAGCGCACCGGCCTCGGTCGGCGGGGGTAGCGTCGCCGAGGACGCGACGACCAGGCTCTCGCGCAGAATCGGCTCGGCCCGCAGCGCCGGGTCGGTGCCTTGGTCGGGCAGCACGATCAGGGCCAGGTCCAGGCCGCCGCGGGCGAGCTTGCCGACCAGGTCCTGCGAGCCGCCCTCCTCGAGCATGAGGCGTACGCCCGGATAGCCCTCCTGGTAGCGGCGCAGCACCGGGGCGACCAGGCTGGTGCACAGGCTGGGCGTGGCGCCCAGGCGCAGCCGGCCGCGGCGCACCCCGATCAGCTCCTGCACCTCCAGCCGCGCGGTCTCGACGTCGGCGAGGATGCGCCGGGCGCGGGGCAGCAGCGCCTCTCCGGCCGGGGTGAGCATGATGTTGCCCCGCGAGCGGGTGAACAGCGGCGCGCCCAGCTCGGTCTCCAGGACGTGGATCTGCTTGCTGAGCGACGGCTGGGTCACCCCGGCCTGCTCGGCCGCCTGGGTGAAGTGCCGGGTGTCGGCGACCGCGACGAAGTACTTGAGCTGCTGCAGCTGCATGCTCATAGGTTAAGGCTATCGAAATAGCTTCGGCCATGCCCCCGGGTGCCGGAAAGGTCCGTTTGTGCTGGCAGTGAGGTTGGCCACGTGCTGAGGGAAACGTCACAGGGTGTCCAGTGGGTGGGACCACGTCCGCGCTGCTGAAGGTGATCTTTCAGCACGTGTTCAGGTGCGCAGGAGGTTTCCAGATAGTCACCGGCTATGGACACAGCGGCTCCCATGCATTGGACGCCTGATCCACTTCGCCCTAGCCTCCGAGGCGTGGCAGTAGCGAATCAGACCCTCTCCCGACCTGGACTTTTCCGTTCCTCGGTCGGCCTCAAGGTCATCATGGCGATCTCGGGCGCGGCACTCGTGCTGTTCCTGCTCGCGCACATGATCGGCAACCTCAAGATCTTCTTCGGCGCGGAGGCGTTCGACCACTACGCGCACTGGCTGCGCGAGATCGGCGAGCCGCTCCTGCCGTACTCGGGCTTCCTGTGGATCCAGCGGGTCGGCCTGCTGGTCGCGCTGGGCCTGCACATCTGGTCGGCGGCGGTGCTGACGATCCGCGCCCGCAAGGCCCGCCCGGTCAAGTACGCCCACCGCAAGCCGGTCCAGGGCAGCTACGCCGCACGCACCATGCGCTGGGGCGGGGTGATCGTCTTCTTCTTCGTGGTCTACCACATCCTGGACCTGACCACCCGGACGTTCAACCCGGTCGCCGACCCCGCCCAGGCCAACGCCGCCGTCGTGCAGGGCTTCGCCCCCGAGCGCTGGTACGTCACCGCCTTCTACGTCCTGGCCGTGGTCACCCTCGGGTTCCACCTGCGCCACGGCATCTGGAGCGGGCTGCAGACCCTCGGCGTCAGCAACGCCCGCCGCGAGCGCGTCCTCAAGGGCACCGCGTTCGCCGTCGCCTTCGTCACCTGCGCGGGCTTCCTCGTCGTCCCGTTCGCCGTACTCACAGGGTTGGTGAAATGACCATGACGGACTACTACACCCTCGGTGACCCCGTCGCCGACACCAAGGCCCCCGACGGCCCGATCGAGACCCGCTGGGAGCGCCGCCGCTTCGGCGCGAAGCTGGTCAACCCGGCCAACAAGCGCAAGCTGACGGTCATCGTGGTGGGCACCGGCCTGGCCGGCGGCAGCGCGGCGGCGACCCTGGGCGAGCTGGGCTACCAGGTCAAGTCGTACTGCTACCAGGACTCCCCGCGCCGCGCGCACTCCATCGCGGCGCAGGGCGGCATCAACGCCGCCAAGAACTACCGCAACGACGGCGACTCCGTGCACCGGCTGTTCTACGACACCGTCAAGGGCGGCGACTTCCGCAGCCGCGAATCCAACGTGCACCGCCTCGCACAGATCTCCGTGCAGATCATCGACCAGTGCGTGGCCCAGGGCGTCCCGTTCGCCCGTGAGTACGGCGGCCTGCTCGACACCCGCTCCTTCGGCGGCGCGCAGGTCTCCCGGACCTTCTACGCCCGCGGCCAAACGGGCCAGCAGCTGCTGCTCGGCGCGTACCAGGCGCTGGAGCGCCAGATCGCGGCCGGCACCGTGACGATGCACGACCGGCACGAGATGCTCGAACTGATCATCGTGGACGGCCGGGCCCGCGGCATCGTGGTCCGCGACCTGGTCACCGGCGAGATCAGCACCGAGTTCGCCGACGCGGTCGTGCTCGCCTCCGGCGGATACGGCAACGTGTTCTTCCTGTCCACCAACGCCAAGGGCTGCAACGTCACCGCCTCGTGGCGGGCGCACCGCAAGGGCGCGCTGTTCGCCAACCCGTGCTACACGCAGATCCACCCGACGTGTATCCCGGTCTCCGGCGACCACCAGTCGAAGCTGACCCTGATGTCGGAGTCGCTGCGCAACGACGGCCGGGTGTGGGTGCCCAAGGCCAAGGGCGACAACCGGGTCCCGGCCGACATCCCCGAGGACGAGCGCGACTACTACCTGGAGCGCATCTACCCGGCGTTCGGCAACCTGGTTCCGCGCGACATCGCCTCGCGCGCCGCGAAGAACGTCTGCGACGAGGGACGCGGCGTCGGCCCCGGCGGCCTGGGCGTGTACCTGGACTTCGCCGCCGCGATCGGCCGCCTGGGCCGCGACGCGGTCGAGGCCAAGTACGGCAACCTGTTCGAGATGTACCAGCGCATCACCGGCGAGGACCCGTACACCACGCCGATGCGCATCTACCCGGCCGTGCACTACACCATGGGCGGCCTGTGGGTGGACTACGACCTGCAGTCGACGATCCCCGGCCTGTTCGTGATCGGCGAGGCGAACTTCTCCGACCACGGCGCGAACCGCCTGGGCGCGTCCGCGCTGATGCAGGGCCTGGCCGACGGCTACTTCGTGCTCCCGAACACCATCGGCGACTACCTGGCCGCGGGCCCGTTCCCGAAGCTGGACGCCGAGAACGCCGAGGTCGCGCAGGCTCGCAAGCTGGTCGAGGACCGCATCGAGAAGCTGCTGTCGATCAACGGTGACCGCACCGTCGACTCGTTCCACCGCGAGCTGGGCCGCATCATGTGGGAGTACTGCGGCATGGAGCGCACCGACGCGGGCCTGCGCAAGGCGATCAGCGAGATCCGCGAGCTGAAGGCCGAGTTCTGGCAGCGGGCCAAGGTGCCCGGCGACGGCGAGGGCCTCAACCAGTCCCTGGAGCGGGCCGGCCGGGTGGCCGACTTCTTCGAGCTGGCGGAGCTGATGTGCATCGACGCGCTGCACCGCGAGGAGTCCTGCGGCGGCCACTTCCGCGCCGAGAGCCAGACCGAGGAGGGCGAGGCGCAGCGCGACGACGACACGTTCAGCTACGTCGCGGCCTGGGAGTTCGGCGGCGACACGCCGGTCCTCCACAAGGAGGACCTGACCTTCGAGTACGTACACCCGAGCCAGCGGAGCTACAAGTGACCGAGAAGCTGATGAGCCTGAAGCTGCGCATCTGGCGGCAGGCCGACGCGGCGGACAAGGGCAGCATGGTGACGTACCAGCTGCAGAACGTCTCCCCGGACATGTCCTTCCTGGAGATGCTCGACGTGCTCAACGAGCGCCTGACGCTCGACGGCGAGGACCCCGTGGCCTTCGACCACGACTGCCGCGAGGGCATCTGCGGCGCGTGCAGCCTGGTCATCAACGGTGTGCCGCACGGCCCGGAGAAGGCGACCACGACCTGCCAGCTGCACATGCGGCACTTCAACGACGGCGAGACGATCGACATCGAGCCGTGGCGGGCCGCCGCGTTCCCGGTCGTGAAGGACCTGGTCGTGGACCGCCGCGCCTTCGACAAGATCATCCAGGCGGGCGGGTACATCTCCGCGCCGACCGGCTCCGCGCCGGACGCGCACGCGACCCCGGTGCCCAAGGCCGACGCCGACCTCGCCTTCGAGGCCGCGACCTGCATCGGCTGCGGCGCGTGCGTCGCGGCGTGCCCGAACGGCTCCGGCATGCTGTTCACCGCCGCGAAGATCACCCACCTGGGCCTGCTCCCGCAGGGCCAGCCCGAGCGCGACACCCGCGTCATCGACATGATCAACGCGCATGACGAGGCCGGTTTCGGCGGCTGCACCAACACCGGCGAGTGCACCTCGGTCTGCCCCAAGGGCATCCCCCTGGAGACCATCGCCCGCCTCAACAAGGACTACCGCCAGGCCCTGCGCGCCTCCAGCTGAGGTCTCGAACGAAGGAAGGGCACCTTCTTAACGGACGTCCGTCAAGAAGGTGCCCTTCCTTCGTTCTCCGCCTGCGGCGGCGGGGCGGGGCGGTCAGCGGGTGGTGAGCCAGAGTGTCCAGCCGAGCAGGCCGAGTAGCAGCAGCCCGCCCGCGCGGCGGGTGTGCAGGAACGCGATCGGGGCCCACCACAGCGGCCACACCGGGTTCTGCGCAGGCGGCTCGGCGGGCACCGGCCGGTTGAACGCCGCGACCGCCTTGACCAGCAGCGGGATCGCGAACACCACCAGCAGCGCGGGCCACGGCAGCGCCCGCACCGCCACCAGCACCGCGACGCCCACATAGAACGCGACCATCATCGCCTGGGTCAGCCGCTTGGCGGCCCGCTCGCCGATCAGCACCGGGAACGTCCGCGTGCCGGCCGGGCCGTCGTACGGCAGCTTGTCGATGTGCTTGGCCATCAGCACCGTCGTCGGCAGCAGCCCGTACACCGTCGCCGCGGCCACCACCTGCCACGGCAGCGTGCCGGTGCCCGCGTAGTACACCCCGCCGACCATCAGGGGACCCCACGTGATCAGCACGTCCAGCTCGCCCAGCCCGATCTTCTTCAACCGCAGCGGCGGCGCCGTGTACGCGTACGACAGGATCAGCCCGCCGACCGCGAACGCGACGATCCACCAGTCCTGCCGCACCACCAGCGTCACCATGATCGCCAGATCGATCACCTGGCAGAGCAGGATGCCCACCACCAGCTGCTTCTTGGTGACCAGCCCGGCCAGGATCGGATGCGGGGCGTACAGCGCCCGGGGATAGTCGGCCGTGTCGCTGCCGACCTCGGTGTCGGCGAGGTCGTTCATGAGGTTGTTCGCCAGATGCGCCACGACGATGCCGACCACGGCCAGGGTCACGTTGAGCCAGTCGACCGCTGCGTCGGACACTGCGGCCAGCAGGACCGCCAGCAAGCCCGAGGTCAGCGTCATCGGCAGCACCCCCGCCCGGGTCACCACCAGCCACCGGGTCACCCCGTCGACGACACCCTGCTCAGGCGGGTTCGTGGTGAGGAACGCGTACCGCCACGCCGCCAGCCGCGCCTTCAGCGGCAGCGGTGAAGTCTCAGCCGTCACGGCCGTACGGTACCCCCGCCGACGCCGTAGGCACACGGCCCGCAGCCCACCTGCGTCGAAACGGGCTCGTCGCCCCACGGCAGGCCGCCCGTCGCCCGCAGCCGCGTATATGCCCGCGCGTGCGTATTCGTCACGGGACGGGTTCATGGCCCGAGCCGAATGCGGCTCCGGCGACGCACACCCGCGTCCCGCGAGCGGGCGCGGCCGGATGCTCACAGCACGTTGGCCACGAGCAGTTCCTCCAGCCAGCCGGGCACGGCGGGGCCGTACTTCTCCAGCGCCTCGGCGTCCGCTCCCTCCAGGGAGCGCTGCCAGGACAGGGCCCGGCTCACCTTCGCGGCCTGCACCGCGGGCTCGACCTCGGCGGCCAGCTCGGCCCGGGTGCCGTACCCGGTCCACGGCTCCAGGTAGGCGTCGCGCAGCCGGGCCAGCAGCGGATCACCGGGCTTGAGGCGGTAGCGGTCGGCGGCGACCCGCATCGCGATCAGCAGCACCGCGAACGGGTGCGCCACCGACGCGTCACCCCAGTCGAAGAACCGGTACCCGTCGCCGACCAACACGTTCCCGTCGTGCAGGTCGTCGTGCTGCACCGTCACCGGCAGCGGACTCGCCGCGACCCGCTCGCACAGCAGCCGATACTCCGGTTCGTAGGCCCGCAACCGAGCCTGCTGCTCCGCGGGCAGGGCTCCGCCGACACCCGGATCGTCGAGCAGGGCCGCGAAATGGCCGGGCAGCTGCGCGGCGGTCATGTCCGGCACGCCCAGCGCGACCATCTCGGCAGCCCGCGGCACGAGGTCACACTGCAGCTCGGCGTGCCTGGCCAGCAGCTCCTCCCAGTGCGCCGGGTCGTCTGCGGCGACCTCGCGCAGCGTGCGGCCCCCGTCAGGCAGCAGCGACCAGCCGAGCTCGCCGTCGATCGCGATCGGTTCCAGGACCCGTCCCGGGGCCCAGCGCCCGAGCGCGTCCAGCAGCCGGGCCTCGTACGTCGAGCAGTGCCCGTTGGCCTTGAACCACACCACGGTGTCGCCGACGGGAACCTTGGCCAGCACCGACCATGGCCGCACCCGCGTCTGCTCGACCGGCCCGGCGGCCGTCAGCCCCGCTCCGGCCAGCGTGTCGTCGATCCAGGCCAGGGCCTGGGCCCAGTCGGGTGTCACCGTGTTGTCCATGCCGGGCAGGCTACCGGCGCGCCCATCCGACCCGCCCGCCATTTCTACCGGCCCACCCGGCGCGAGGAAAGGAAGGGCACCTTCTACAACACATAGCGATGTGAAGGTGCCCTTCCTTTCCTCTGACGGTGCGCTTCGCCTCAGACGGCGACGATGAGCAGGGCCGAGATGAGCAGGGCGAGCAGGTGCAGGGCCTGGTCGGCGGCGTACATGCCGCACACGGGGGTGGTCAGCTCGGCGAAGTTGGGGGAGCCGGTGGCCCGGAGTAGGGCCCGAACCGGCCAGCGGCGGTCCAGTAGCGCGTGGGTGGCCACGGAGAACGCCAGGCCCGCGGCGATGCCCCAGCCCGACAGCGGTAGCCGCAGCACCGCGGTGGTACCGGCCAGCAGCACGGCCATGGTCACGTGGTAGCCGGCCAGGTGCCCGGCCATCGCCGCCCAGCCGCGCCGGCCGGGCGCGGCTTTGCCCTCCGCCTGCCGGTCGGTCTGCGCGACGTGGTCGCCGAGCTGGTGCCCGACATACAGCACGAGGAGCACCACGGCGAAGGTGGCCGCGCGGGCCACCACCATCGGGTCGGCAACGGTGGACATGCCCTCCATGGTGGCTCGCTTCAGCGCGTCCTGCTGCGATCCAGCCGACAGTTTCGATGTGTGCTGCACTACGGAGTGAGCGTGGATTGTGGCCTGGAACTCGTTCGGTCCGCTCGGTAGGGTGGCGGGTTCAGCGAAACCGACCACGGGGAGTCCACATGTCGTACGCCGCGCTCGTCCGGCCCGCGATCGACCGCGTCTACATCGGAATGCGCGACGCCGCACGCGACCCGGTGCGCCGCCTGACCGAGCAGACCGGGCTGCGCCAGGGTCTGAACAGCAGCTTCTACTTCGGGCTGCTCGCCCGGCCGATGCCCGCCGACGCGTTCGCCGCGGTCACCGCCTACGGCGCGGGTGACATGAGCGACGAATTGGAGCAGGCCATCATGACCGTCGACGATGCCGGAACGTGGTCGCTGACCGACTCGGGCCGGGCGTACACGCTGGCGTTGCAGCAGGTGATCGCCGACGCGGCGCAGGAGCGGTGGGCCCAGACGTTCCGCGGCGCGCTGCCGGGCGAGGCGGCGCTGCCGCGGCTGGCCGAGCTGCTCGCCGTGCTGCTCAAGGCCGGTGAGGCCACCGGCGGTCCCGCGTTCCGGGCGGCGACGCCGGTGTACGAGCCGGCCGGCGCCTCTTCCGCGATGCAGGTCAGCACCCGGCTGGGCGCGCTGCGCCACCACCGCGGCGACGCGCACCGGGCCGCCTGGGCCGCCGCCGGGCTGACCCTGGACCAGCTGCGTGCCCTGTCGCCGACCGACCCCGTGCGGGTGTCGATCGAGCGGGACACGAACCGCCGCGACGAGCCGGTCTACGACGCACTGACCGACGCCGAGCGCTGGGAGCTGCTGGGCCTGCTGGCCGCCCTGCCGAACTGAACCGGTGGGCCCGGGCTGCTTCCCCGGCGGCCCGGGCCCACCGCGACCTACAGGCCCAGGCCTTCCAGCACCGCCGCGCCGGGCAGTCCGGCCAGCACCTTGCCCGGCACGATGAGCTTGCCGCGCCGGTTGCCGGACCCGATCACCACGTACGGCGCGTCCGCGACGGCGGCGTCCACCAGCACCGGCCAGCCGTCGGGCAGGCCGATCGGGGTGATGCCGCCGTACTGCATCCCGGTCAGCTCCACGGCCTCGTCCATCGGCGCGAACGACGCCTTGCGCGCCCCGAGGTGCTTGCGGACCAGACCGTTGACGTCGGCGCGGGTGCTGGCCAGCACCATGCACGCGGCGTAGGTCACGTCCTGGCCGCGCTTGGCGGCCACCACCACGCAGTTGGCGGACAGCTCCGGGGCCACCTCGTACGCCTGGCCGAAGTTGCCGGTGTCGGCCAGCTCCGGGTCGGTGTCGACGACCAGCACCGACTCGACCGGCTCGGTGCCTGACCAACCCGCCAGGGCCTCGGCCACGGGCGCGGCGACGAGATCGGCACGGTCCACGGCGGGCCAGGCCGCCTCGAAGTTCCCGATGGGTGCAGCAGACATGCGACCGATGCTACCCAGACAACCGATAAGCTCGGCGTTGCCATGGAGGGTTGCCAGCTGTTCCCGATTGTGCCGACGAAGGTCGTCAGGCATGGGCATGTATGGTGCCGGGGTGGGGCGTGTGGGCCGGGGTGGCCGGGGGTGAGGAAGTTCGAGCTCCGGCCGGGTTTTGTGGTGCAAGCGTACCGGTTTGCTCTTGACCCGAACGTGGGCCAGGAGGCCGGGTTGCGTTCGCATTGCGGTGCGGCGCGTGCTGCGTACAACTGGGCGGTGTCGTGGGTGACGGCGTCATGGTGGCAGCGTAGGGCCGAGCAGTCCTATGGCATCGTCGACGAGGAGCAGCTCACCCCGTGGCGGCCGCAGTCGCTGCCTGCGTTGCGGAAGGCATTCAACGAGGTCAAGCACACCGATCCGCGGTTCGCCGACTGGTGGGCCGAAAATTCGAAAGAGGCCTACAGTACTGGTCTGGCCAATGCGGCGGTGGCGTTCGATAACTACACCGCCTCCCGCCAAGGCGTGCGCAAAGGCAGGGCGATGGGAATGCCCCGGCGCAAGTCCAAGCGTCGGGCGCGCTTGTCGTGCCGGTTCACGACCGGCGCGATCCGGGTCGAGGCCGACCGCAGGCACGTGACGTTGCCTCGGTTGGGCACGATCCGGGTCCATGAGAACACTCGCAAACTTCAGCGCCGCCTGGCCGCCGGCACGGCCCGGATCCTGTCGGCGACGGTGAGCTTCGCGCGTGGTCGCTGGTTCGTGTCGTTCCAGGTCGAAATCATCCGCGACGCCCCCCGTCCCGCCCCGCCGGGCACGGCCGTCGGCGTTGATCTGGGGGTCAAGCATCTGGCGGTGCTGGCCGACAGCACAGGGAAGATCACTTACGTGCCCAATCCTGGGTACTTCGATGCCGCGCTGGGCCGGCTGCGTCGACTGTCGCGGCGGGTCTCGCGCCGCCAAGGCCCCGACCGGCGTACCGGGCGCACCCCGTCGCGGCGGTGGGTCAAAGCCGACGCCGAACGCAACCGAGTCCACCACCGGGTGGCGAACCTGCGCACTGACGCCCTGCACAAGCTCACCACCAGCATCCGGGCCGATTACGCCACGGTGGTGGTCGAGGACTTGAACGTGGCGGGGATGATGGCCAACCGCCGTCTGGCCCGCAAGATCGCTGATGCCGGGTTCGGGCAGATACGCCGACAATTGACCTATAAAGGCGAGTGGGCCGGTGGGGTCACCATCGCGGCCTCGCGCTGGTTCCCGTCCTCGAAGACCTGCTCGGACTGCGGCGCGGTGAAGACCAAGCTGCCGCTGCACGTCCGGACCTTCAAATGCGGGCAGTGCCCGTTGGTCATGGACCGTGATGCCAACGCGGCCCGTAACCTTGCTGCCCTTGCCACCCTGGCGGCGGCGGCTGGATCGACTGGTACCGGAGGGGCCGGAGACCAGGACGCGCAAGCGTCGAAACCTCGTGGAGCCGACCGTAAGACCCGCACCACCACCCGACCGCCTCGGCGGCCGGGTGGGCGGGCAGGTGGCGCAATCCCGCACCAGCGGACAGAAACGGGAGATCATCGCCAAACCCAAGCGGTCACGCTTCGGCGAGGCATGAACCTTCCCGATCGAAAGGTCGGGATTGCTGATGTCTGACTATGGAATCAGCAACGGATGTCTGTTCTGCGAGATCGTGGCCGGGGCACGCCCGGCGTGGCTGGTGCACGCCGACGACACGGTCGTCGCGTTCCTCGACACCCGCCCGGTGTTCCCCGGGCACGTGCTGGTGGTGCCGCGCGGACACGTGCCGACCCTGCACGACCTGCCCGCCGACGCCGTGGGCGGCTACTTCCAGCAGGTGCAGCGCATCGCCGGGGCCGTCGAGTCGGCGATGTCGGCCCAGGGCACCTTCGTCGCCCTCAACAACAAGATCAGTCAGAGTGTGCCGCACCTTCACACCCATGTCGTGCCGCGCCGCAAGGGCGACGGCCTGCGCGGCTTCTTCTGGCCCCGCACCAAGTACACCGACGACGCCCAGGCCCGCGAGCACGCCGACGCCATCGCCGCCGCGCTCGCCGCCTGAACCGGGCGTGCGGCGAAGGGGCAGCCGCCCCCTCGCCGCACTGGCGGTCAGCGAGCCGGGACGGTCTCGCGGAGGAAGTCCAGCAGAATCGGGTTCAGCTCGTCAGGCCGCTCCATGCTCGGCAGGTGCCCGGCCCAGTCCAGGTGCACATGACGCGACCCGGCGAACTGCTTGTTCAGCCGCACCGCGATGTCGTGGAAGTCGGCGAAGTCGTGCTCGCCGGACACCAGCAGCACCGGGGCGGTGACCGCGGCGAGGTCGACGTCGTGCTTGACCGAGCCGTGCTCCTCCTCCTGCGGGGCGAGCTGCACCTCGAACGCGTGCCGCTGCATCCGCCGCACCAGGTCGCGGGTCGCGTCGTCGGCGAACGGGCCGACCCACGCGGTGACGTTGAGCTCCGTCGCCCCGGCGACGTCGCCCGCTTCCAGCAGCGCGTCCTCCTGGTCGCCGAACGCGCGCAGGCGCTCGCTCGGCTCGTGGTCGGCGACGGCGGTGCACAGCAGCGCCAGTGCGGTCGTGCGCTGCGGGAAGCGGGCCGCGAACTCCAGCGCGACCCGGCCGCCGCCGGACGCGCCGATCAGCGCGGCCTGCTCGGCGCCGAGCTCGTCGAGCAGGTCGGCGACGTCGTCGGCGTTGTTGTAGGGCCGGTCGGGCATCGGGCTGTCGCCGAAGCCGCGCAGGTCGCAGCGCACCACGCGGTAACCCGCGCCGGTCAGGGCCGGCACCTGCGGGTCCCACATGCGCCGGTCGCAGACCGTGGAGTGGAGCAGGACGATCGTCGGGCCGTCACCGGCCACGTCATGTGAAAGAGTCATCGCGGGCCAGGCTAGTGATCAAGGCGGAGCCGCGCCTCCGAGTTATCCCACCGGTGATCTTGCTCACCGCGCCGACTGGAACACCGCCGTCGTCGTGGCCAGGACGTACACGAACAGCAGCACCACGGCCAGCATCGCGGCCCGGATCGCCAGCATCCACGCCTTGCGAGCCGTCTTCACCCCGGCCTTGGCCTTCGGCACGCCGGCGACCGCGGACTTGTACCCGGCGCCCGCCTGCTGCATCTTCAGCCAGCGCCGGCCGACCAGGATCCCCAGCAGCACTCCGATAATGCCGATCATCAGCGCGTCCCCGGACATGCACAAAAAATAACGGCTCGATCGACTCAGTGCGATACCTCATTCATCCACAATGTCCGCCCGCTTCGGGCGCTCAGTGCGGATACACCCGTGGGATCCGGGTGTCCGTCTCGTGGCGGAACTCCTCGATCGCGACGCTGACCTGCCGCATCACGTGCGTGCCCTCGATCCGGTCGAGCAGCAGGTTGCGCGCCGCCAACCCGGCCAGGTCGACGGTGAAGTACACCGCCATCAGCGGGTTGACGAACAGCCGGCTGCCGCCGGTGCGGCGGGTGAACTGCACGTCGCCGTGCAGGCCCTGCAGCGCCGCGGCGATCTGCCCGTTGACGATGCTCGGCCAGCCCGGCGTCAGCGCCCGCGCGTGCACGACCGCCTCCACGTATGCCCGCGCCTGCGGCGAGTCGCCCGGGATCGATAGCGCGCCCAGGTACGCCCCGGCCTGGTCGAGCTCGGCGAGGTTCTCCAGCACCTGCACGTGGTTGACCCCGTGGTACGCGTCGATGCCGAACCCGAGGCAGCAGACCAGCTTGACCGCCACGTCCAGCCCGGCGACCGCGGCGAGGCTGGTCATGTCCTCCTCGGGCGTGCCCAGCCCGGTCTCGTCACCGCGCATGAGGATGTCGGTGCCGCCGTCGACCAGCACGATCGCGTCGGGCCGCAGCAGGTCCACCAGCGCCCGGTACGCCGCCCGCAGCGGCTGCACGCCCGTCTTCGGGAAGGCGTACACCGTTGACGGCAGCCCGTTGAGGTCCAGCCACTGGGCGAGGGTCCGCTCGGGGAAGTAGCCGTCCAGGCCCTCGGTCGCCGGGCCGACCGCGGCCAGGTCAGGTTCCAGCCACACCTCGACGTCCAGGGCGTGCAGGTCCGCGAAAGACAGGTTCGCCAGGTGCACCTGAACGCCGTCGCCGTGCAGCTGCAGGGCCAGCGGCAGTCCCGCGTACACGTCGAAGCCGCCCCCGGCACCGGCGATCAGGACACGCTCGCATCCGGCCAGCGCCTCGAACAGCCCCGGCGTGCGCAGCGACGCCATCAGACGGGATCGGCGGGGAAGTACCGCCCGGCGAGCGCCAGGTATTCGTTGGACTCCAGGAACCGGCCCAGCACGAATCCCGACGCCGGGGTGAACGCCCGCCCGCTGAGCACGTCCTCACCCGGCACGAACTCGGCCAGCACCCCTGGCTGCGCCACGATGTCGGGATTCCACGCGGGGGTGCCCGCGGCGAAGAAGAACACGTCGGTACGGGTGCCCGGCAGGAACCCGTGCCAGAACAGCGCCGGCTCGCCGTCGACCGGCAGACCGGTCTGCTCGGCGATGTGCCGCTTGGCGGCGTTGACCGGGCTCTCCCCGGGCCGGATCGCGCCCCCGGGCAGGCTCCACCGGTTGGCCCGCACCGCGGACTGCTCGTCGCGCATCCGCAGCAGCACGGCTCCGGTCCGGCCCACCAGGGCGGTCAGCACGATACGGGTGGTCATGGGGCGAGCCTACTTCGCATCGTCACCCCCGCGCTGTCCCGCGACGGCGGCTGTCGGACCGGCGGCATAGTCTGGCCGCATGGCCGAACCGAAGACGACGAAGAACGACGGCGACGTCGAGGAGTTCCTCGCGGGGGTCGCCGACGCCCGCCGCCGCGCCGACGCCCTGGCCGTCTGCGAGCTGATGGAGGACGTCACCGGCCAGCCGCCGGTCATGTGGGGCAGCGCCATCGTCGGCTTCGGGCAGTATCACTACGTCTACGCCTCCGGCAAGCAGGGCGACTGGCCTGCCGTCGGCTTCTCCCCGCGCAAGCAGGCCCTGGTCCTGTACGTCGCCGAAGGCTTCGACGTGCACGGCGACCTGCTGTCCCGGCTCGGCCCGGTCACCACCAGCAAAGCCTGCGTGTACGTGAAGAAGCTCGCCGACGTGGACACCGCCGCCCTGCGCGAGCTCGTCGCCGCGGCGTTCACCCAGGTCCACGGGAAGACGATCACCAGCTGACCGGCCGTGCCGACGGCGGACCCGCCCGGCTGGTCACCTAGAGTGAGCCGGTGCTGATCCTGCTGCCGCCCTCGGAGGGCAAGGCCGACACCGGCTCCGGCAAACCGCTCGACCTGGCACGGCTGTCCCTGCCCGCCCTGCACCCGGCCCGCGAGCAGGCCCTCGACGCGCTGATCGCGCTGTGCGCCGGCGACGCCGACACCGCCGCGGACACCCTTGGCCTCAGCCCCGGCCTGCGCGGCGAGATCACCCGCAACACGCAGCTGCGCACCGCCAGGGCACTGCCCGCGGGCAGCCTGTACACCGGCGTGCTCTACGACAACCTGGGCCTTTCCGACCTGCCCGCCCCCGCCAAGACCCGCGCCAAGCGCACGCTGCTGATCTTCTCCGGGTTGTGGGGCGCGCTGCGCATCGACGACCGCGTCCCGCCGTACCGCTGCGCCATGGGCGTCCGCCTGCCCGGCGTCGGCCTGCTCAGCACCCACTGGCGCGACGCCATGGCCCAGGCCCTGCCCGAAGCCGCGGGCACCGGCCTGGTCCTGGACCTGCGCTCGTCGATGTACACCCCCGCGTGGACCCCCCGCGGCGACGTCGCCGCCCGCACCGCGACCGTGCGCGTCCTGCACGAGCGCAACGGCGCCCGCACCGTCGTCAGCCACTTCAACAAGGCCACCAAGGGCCGCCTCGTCCGCGACCTGCTCCTCGACGGCGCCAACCCGCGCACCCCGGCCGAGCTCGCCACCGCCCTGCGCGACCTCAAACACACCGTCGAAGAGCTGCCGCCCGCCAAACCCGGCCGCCCCTGGCAGCTCGACATCGTCGTCACCGAGCTCTGAACTAAATCCTTTGTGCCGGGCGGCCATCGCGGCCTACGGTATGCACACCACCCGGTCAGGACAGGAGGACAGCGATGCGAGCCCAGCACGATCAGCGATGGTCCCCGTCCCGCCGTGCCGTGACCCGCTCGTGGTCCACGGCCGACACCGACGATCCGACCCCGGGTGACCGGCGCGCCTAGCGCCACGCGAACGGCCTGCGCCGCCCGCGCCCCGGATCACCGGGGACGGGCGGTTTCTTGTTCTCCACGCACGCGGGTGTAGCTCAACGGTCAGAGCGCCGGCCTCCAAATCCGAAGGTTGCGGGTTCGAATCCTGCCGCCCGTGCGACACAACTTCATACGCTGCCGGTGTGGCTCAGTGGTGAGAGCACCCGCCTGTCGAGCGGGGGGTCGCGGGTTCGAATCCCGTCACCGGCGCAGCGCACGGTTTAGCGCCGTGAAAAGGGGTATCTCCTCCTGCGAAGGAGGAGCTCGATGGACACCGGACAGATCATCATCTTGCTGATCGTGCTCGCCGCCGTCGCGGCCGCCGCGTACGTCGCCTGGACGGCTATGCGCCGCCAGTCGCTGCGCCGCCGCTTCGGCCCCGAGTACGACCGCGCCGTCGCCGAGCACGACACCAGGACCGACGCCGAGCGCGACCTGCGCGACCGCGAGCGCCGCCACGCGGAGCTGGAGCTGCGCGAGCTCAGCCCGCAGGACCACGCCCAGTTCGTGGTCCGCTGGCACGCGCTGCAGTCGCACTTCATCGACGCCCCGGCCGACGCGGTGGGGGAGGCCGACGTGCTGGTCCGCGACCTGATCACGGCGCGCGGCTACCCGGCCGACGACGACGAGGAGCAGCTCGCGCAGCTGTCCGTCGACCACGCCGCGACGCTCGCCTCGTACCGCGAGGCCAAGGAGATCGCCGACCGCAACAGCCGCGGCGAAGCCGGCACCGAGGACCTGCGGGTCGCGGTGGTCCGCTACCGCGAGCTGGTCGCCCAGCTGCTCGGCGAGGACCCGGTGCCCGCGAACCCCACCCCCGCCGCGGAGCGCGACACCGCCGCGGCTGCCACCCCCCGCCGTGACGAGGAGGTCCACGCATGACCTACGACACCCGAGCCCAGTTCAGCCACGGTCTCGTCGACTCCGACGACGACAACCGCCCGCCGCGGCACGACGGCGTGCCGCACCAGGACCGCACCGACGACGTCGTCGACGGCGAACTCGTCGACAACGGGCCGGAGCACCGTCACGACCAGGACGGTGCCGTATCCGCCGAGGACGCGGCACGCGATGGTGACCCGGTCGAGCCGGTGGACCTCGACGGCTTCGGCGGCACCACCGAGGGCGGCCACGACGTCGCCACCCCCGACGACGGCGACACTTCGGCTCTGGAGGACACCGCCGCCACCGAGCCCGCCGCCACCGACGACCCCGCTCACCCCGAGGCGCACCTCGGCGAGGACCCGGACGAGCGCTTCGACCCGGTCGTCCCGGCCGACGAGGTGCAGGACGAGACGGTCGCGCAGGCCGTGAACGCCGACGACGAGCCCGCCGACACCGAGACCAGGACGCTCGACGACCTGGCCGATGTGGAGGTCCCGGCCGACGACGCCCTCACCGACGAGGCCGTGGCCCGCGACGACACCCCCGACGACGAACCCACCCCGGCCGATCAGGCGGTGGAGGACCTGACCACGCCCGGTACGCCCGTCGACGAGTCCGCCGTCGCCGAACTCACCGGTGCCGACGACACGAACCACCCTGAGGCGACGGCCGACGAGACCCCGGCCGCCGACGACGCGGTGGTCGTGGGCGGCCCGGACGCGGTCGACCCGCCCGCGGCCGAGCCTGCCGACGTCGGTGCGCTGGTCGCCGCGGCATCGCTGTGGCCCGCGGCGGCCGCCGAGGACCTGCGGGACCGGTGGCAGGCCGCGCAGCTGCGGTTCGTCGACGACCCGCCGGCGGTGGCGGCGGAGCTGCGTGACCTGGTCGGTGAGGCCGTACGCACGTTGCAGGAGTCGCTGGCCGACCGGCAGCGGGAGCTGGACGACGCGTTCGGCGACGCCGGCGCGGACACCGAGCAGCTGCGGCTGGCCGTGCAGCGCTACCGCGACTTCCACCAGCAGCTGCTGGAACGGTAAAGACTCCCGGCGGCCGCCTCCTACCTGCCACGTATCGGCCGCCGCCGGGCACGTTTCGCGGGACGTCCCACCTCGGGGGACGTCCCGCGAAACTGCGTCACGGCTTCGGGCTGACCGTCTCGCCGTCGACCTCGACCTTGCCGGCGCACCCGGTGACCAGCGGCGCGGCACGGACGTACAGCTCGTACCGGTCCGCGGTGTACCGCACCGGGAAGTTCTCCTTCGCCCAGACCCTGACCTCGGGATGCTTGCCGATCCGGCGCGGCCGGGCGAACAGCACCCCGTCGGCCGCCGACGCCGCCGCGGTGATCTCGGCGTCGGTCAGCCAGCCGGAGTCGATGCGCACATGCGAGGTGTCGACAAGCCACGGCGGCGTACGCAGCCCCGCGCGGGCCAGCATCGCCTGGTCGTCGGACACGAGAACCACGTCCCGGGGCAGCGCCCGCAGGCAAGCCTCCACCGACGTGTCGGCGAGCACCGGCGCGACCGTGCTGTGCGTGGTGTGCCAGGCCCCCGCCGCGACCGCGGCCACCACGGCCATCGCCCCGGCCCACCGCCGCCGTGGCCCCGTCAGGCGCAGCACCGCCCGCCGGCCCACGGCCCACAACGCCGCCACCCCCAGCACGATCAGCGCCCCCGCCGGTGCGACGAACAGCAGCACGTGGTGCTTGAACACGGGATGGTGCAGGTACCCGTACGGCACGATCGCCGCCGCCCACACCGCGATCGCCGCGACGTCGGCCCGCCCACCCGCCCGGCCCGGCAGGCCCAGCGCGAGCAGCCCGCAGACACCCGCGGTGATGAAGTACGGCAGCCCCCAGTCACCGGTGTTGTCGATCATCCCGACGACGTCGGGGGTGCTCGCGGACTCCGCCGCCCGCAGGTGGAACGCGAACACCTGGTCCCAGGCCGCCCGGCCCGGCCGGATCACCAGCAGCGCCGCACCGGCGGCCACGGCGAACCCGCCCAGCAGGGATCCGGCCGCGGCCGCGGTGCGCCGCACCCACGCCCACCACCCGGTCCCACCCGCTGCGGCGGTGGTCAGCAGCACCAGCGCGAGCGACGGGACGACCACGACCACGATGAGCTTCACCAGCGCGGCCAGGCACAGCGCCGCCCCCGACCCGGCCCACCACCACCAGCGGCCCGGCCGCCCCGCGGTGCGGGCGCGTAGCGCCAGGCACAGCGCGACCCCGCCCAGCGCCGCGGCGGGCAGATCCGCGCCGAACTGGAAGCTGTACCGCTGCACCAGCGGGAACGCCACCACGGCCAGCGCTGCCAGCATCCCGGCCCGCGGCCCGCGCAGCACCGCCGCCATACCGGCCGCACTCGCCGCGAGCAGCACTGCGAACCCGGTCATCAGCATCCGGGCCGCGGTCTCCCCGTCAACGGCTCCGAGCAGCGCGAACGGCTGGGCGACCAGCCATGGGAACAGCGGCGGCTGGGCGTGGAACACCTCGGTGTACGGCCGGGCGCCGTCGGCGATGGCCAGTGCGGTCTGCCAGTACACCCCGTCGTCGTAGTCCAGCACCTGGGTGCGGCTGGTGGCGGCCCGGTAGGCGAACGTCCACGCGGCCGCCGCGGCGACCGCGGCCCACAGCAGTGCGTCGCGTACCAGCGTGGCACGTGAGGTGACGGTGGCAGCAGTCATCGTCGTCCCGTCCAGAGGGTCAGGCGGCGGAGGGCCACGCGACGGCGTCGGCGCGTGGCGGGAGGCCCGCAGAAGCTAACACCGCTAATGGTGACCATGCGGTATCAAAAGCCTGTGTCGTGCATATCCGGCACATCGTGATGCGTGATGCCGGCCCGGCGATCCCGCCGATGTGACGCCATCGCAGCTCAGCAGCTATCCAGGCAGGGCTTCGCGTCAACTGGAGTTGACACCACAGGTTCTGTCAACTTACATTGACAGCATGAGCGACGCGACAAAACTCGCCGCCGCGGCCGGCAGCACCGACCCCGGCGTCGGCCTCCGGGCGGTGCTCGCCCTGCGACGGCTCCTCGAAACCCTCGAGACGCTGCAGGTCGGCAACGCCCGCAAAGCAGGCTGGTCCTGGCAGGAGATCGCCGACGCCCTCGAAGTCAGCCGACAGGCCGTACACAAGAAACACGCCGGCCGCTGGCCCGGACCGGACCGACGGGAGAAGTGATGTTCGAACGATTCACCACCGCCGCACGCGAAGTCGTCAGGGGCGCCCAGGACGAAGCCCGCGACTGCGGCCAGCAGCACTACATCGGCACCGAACACCTCCTGCTCGGCCTGCTCCGACCCACCAGCGGCATCCCGTACGACCTGCTCACCGCCGCCGGCCTCGACCACGACCAGGTCACCGCCGCCATCAGCCGCCACGTCGGCACCGCCGAACCCTTCGGCGCCGCCGACGCCGCCGCGCTCCAGGCCATCGGCATCGACCTCGACGCCGTACGCGCCAAGCTCGAAGAGACCTTCGGGCCCGGCGCCCTCAACCAGGTCACCCCGCCACCCCGGCGCGGCCTGTTCCGCCGCCGCCCCCGCGTCGCCGTCAGCGAAGGCCGCCACATCCCCTTCACCCCGCGCAGCAAGGTCGTGCTCGAACTGTCCCTACGCGAAGCCCTGCGCCTCAAGCACAAGTACATCGGCACCGAGCACATCCTGCTCGGCATGATCCGCGAGGGCAAAGGCCTCGCCGCACTGATCATCACCGAGGCCGGCGTCGACCTCGACGACCTGCGCCGCCGCACCGAAAACGCCATCGCCGCGGCCCGCACCTGAACCAAGCCACGCGGCCGGGGGAGCAGACCCCCGGCCGCGCCGGCTTGACCTGGAGCGCACTCCAGCACCTAGGCTCCCTACCATGATCGACTCCCGCCGGGCCGGCGCGGGAGTCCCGACCAGGGGAGCACCACCATGCGCTACCGCGCCCTAGGCCGCACCGGCATCGAGGTCAGCACCTACTGCCTCGGCACCATGATGTTCGGCACCGTCGGCAACCCCGACCACGACGACTGCGCCCGCATCATCCACCACGCCCTCGACCACGGCGTCAACTTCGTCGACACCGCCGACATGTACTCCGCCGGCGAATCCGAGACCATCGTCGGCAAAGCACTGCACGGCCGCCGCGACGACGTCATCCTCGCCACCAAGGTGCACTTCCCCATGGGCGAAGGCCGCAACCGCGGCGGCAACAGCCGGCGCTGGATCCTCACCGCCGTCGAAGACAGCCTGCGCCGCCTCGACACCGACCGCATCGACCTCTACCAGATCCACCGACCCGACCACACCACCGACATCGAGGAAACCCTCGCCACCCTCGACGACCTCGTCCGCGCCGGAAAGATCCGCACCTACGGCTGCTCCACCTTCCCCGCCGAGGAACTCGTCGAAGCCCACCACGCCGCCGCACGCCGCGCCGTCAGCCGATTCCGCACCGAACAACCCCCGTACTCCCTGCTCGCCCGCGGCATCGAAACCGACATCCTCCCCGTCGCCCAGCGCTACGGCATGGGCGTACTCGTCTGGAGCCCACTCGCCTCCGGCTTCCTGTCCGGACGCGTCAACCGCGACACCGTCGACCTCACCACCGGCCGCGCCGCCCTCACCCCGCACCGCTTCGACCCCGCCATCCCCGCCAACGCCGCCAAATACGACGCCCTCGAACAGCTCACCGCGCTCGCCGCCGACCTCGGCCGCACCCTGCCCGAACTCGCGCTCGCGTTCACCCAGGCCCACCCCGCGGTCACCTCGACCATCATCGGCCCGCGCACCATGGCCCACCTCGACACCGCACTCAAGGGGGCGGAGCTGGCCCTGGACGACGCGATCCTGGACCGCATCGACGAGATCGTCCCGCCCGGCGTGAACCTGTACCGCCCGGACGGCGCCTGGCGCCCGCCGGCCCTGACCGACAGCACCCTGCGCCGGCGCCCGCACGCCGACCGGGCCGCCGCCTGACAGCGCTTACCGGCCGAGGGAGAGTCGCCGTTCCCTCGGCCGGTGCGACGCACCCGGCCGCTGGCTGCGAGGCGTGCCCGCCGCCCGGCCTGCGGCGATCAGGC
>NZ_JBEZEB010000073.1:0-24262 GCF_040648615.1 Catellatospora sp. NPDC049111
CCCCGGGGGGGGTTTTTGGCAACTCGTGGGGGCAATAAAAAATCTAATCGGGGGGCTATTTTTTCTTTGTTATAGGCCACCGTCGATTAGCGGGGGCCGGCGCACACCACCGCGACCATCGGCCGACCCGGGTGGCGCGGTCGCGCCGCGCCACCCGGGCCCGGTTCACAGCCGCGCCAGCAGCGCCTTCATCGTGGCGATCTCGGCCTGCTGGGCCGTGACGATCTGCTGTGCCAACTCCTTGGCCGCCGCATTCGCGCCGTTGGCGATCTCCTGCTGCGCCATCATGATCGCGCCCTCGTGGTGGGCGATCATCAGCTCGCTGAACATCCGGTCGAACTCCCGCCCCGACGCGGCCTGAAGCGCCGCGAGCTGGGCGTCGCTCATCATGCCGGGCATGCCCTGGTGCCCGCTCTCGTGACCGGGCATCGCCGTCGGCCGCTGCCAGGTCTGCAGCCAGCCGGTCATCGTGGCGATCTCCGGGTCCTGGGCCGCCCTGATCTGCTCGGCCAGCGCCTTGACCTCGGCGTCGGCCGCGCGGGTGGGCGCGAGCTGCGCCATGCGCACCGCCTGCTGGTGGTGCGGGATCATCGCCTGGGCGAAGGCCACGTCGGCGTCGTTGTACGCGCCGATGGACGAGCTCGCGGTCGCGCCGGGCGTCGCGCCGGAGCCGTGGTCCATGCCGGAGTGGCCGGAACCGCAGCCGGCCAGGACGAGGGCGGTGACGGCCGCAGCGGCCCTCACCAGTGCAGCGCGCAGCGTGGTGTTCCTGAACATGATCGAATCGACCTCTCGGTGTCGGAAGAAGGGTGTACGGCAGGACCTGCCGCGCGTGACGCGGCACCACGGGTCCTAGTGCCGCATCACCGACACCGTGGCCAGGGTCAGGCCGAGTCCGGGCGCGGGCGGGCCGCGCGAGGCGACGGCCGCGCGCAGGCGAGACAGGCTCGCGGGAGCACGCCGGCGCACGACGCCCACCAGCCAGAACAACAGCAGCAACACCCCGAGGGCGGTCAGCACCGCCACGCACACGTCCCACCAGTCCAGGCCGGTGGTGTGGCGGGCCGGCGGCACCAGCAGCCGGGCGCAGTGACCGTCGGGGCAGCCGCCGCGGACCGCCTCCGCCGTCGCCGCCATGGCGACAGGTCCGGCCTGTGCCATGGCCGCGGCCTGCGCCGCTGTGGCAGCGGCCGCCCCGGCCTGCGCCTCGACGGCGGCGAGCCCGGTCCGTGCCGACGTGGCGACGGGCTCGGTCCGTGCCGCCATGGCGGCGGTGCTGTGTGCGGGCATCGGCGTCATCGCGGCGTGGGCCGCCGTGCCGTGCCCGAGGGTGTGCATGGCGGCAAGGCCGACCAGGGTGGCGAGCAGCAACAGCACCCGGGCCGCCCGGCCCGGTCGGGCCGTGCACAGCCGCCGCATGCCGTCACCGTATCCGATCGCCCGCGGCCGCGCGCACACTCCGCCGGACCGCCCGGCACGCTCAGACGGGGCGGTGGGCGACGAAGCAGTCGCGCGGAGTACGGTCCTCGGTGGTCTGCTCGACGACGAGTTCGGCGGCGAACCCGGCCTCGGCGAGCAGTTTCAGCCACACCTCGCGGGCGAACAGCCCGATCCGGTGCGTCTCGTGCACGGTGCGCACGCTGCCGTCGGCCTCGCGCAGCAGGAACGCGTACTCGGTGACGGTCCAGGTGTCGGCGGGGTCGGGGTCCCAGGACCATTCCAGGAAACGCACGCCGCGCCCGTCCGGGCCGTCGACGCCGCCGTGGTCGGCGCCGGGCGCCCAGGTCTGCGCCGTCTCGTCGGGCAGCAGCACGGCGACGCCGCCGGGGCGGCAGTGGGCGTACGCGGTCGCGATCGCCTGCCGCAGATCGTCCTCGCAGGTCATGTAGGACACCGCGTCGTGCACGAACACCGCGTCGAAGGCGCGTCCCAGCCGCAGTGTGCGCATGTCGCCCAGGTGGTGCTCGCAGTCCGGGTTCAGCCGCCGCGACACGTCGAGCATCTCGGAAGACAGGTCCGACAGCGTCATGGTGAACCGCTCGCTCAGGTGTGCGGCGTTGTGCCCGCCGCCGCTGCCCAGCTCCAGCACCTCGCGCACCGGGATCGACGCCGAGGCCAGCAGCGGCACCACGAACACCATCTCCTCGGCGTACTCCTCCACCGGCGAGATCAGCGGCCACCACCGCGCCAACTCCCCGTAGAACCGGTACTGCGTGTCGTCGGTCATGCGGCCATGTTAGGAAGGTGCCCTTGCGCTACGCATACCATTAACAAGGTGCCCTTCCTTCTTGCGGTAGGGTGGGCGGCGTGTTCCCTGCCGAGATGCGCACCGGTCTGTGTGGCCGTGTTGTCGTGCGCCGGCCGGGCCGCGTCGTCGTGATCGAGCGACGACGAATCGTGGCAGCTCGCTGACGCGTCTCCGCGTACGGCACTGCCCTTCTCCGCATCCTTGGTCTGCCCGGCGCGACGCTGCCCCGGCACGCCCCTGCCCGTTTCCCGCGAGAGAGCTGAGTTCACGTGACTGATCTGGAGAGTCTGCTCAACGACCGGTTGGCGGCCGCGTTCGCGGCGGTCGCTGGCGAGCCGGTGGACCCGGTGGTACGCCGCTCGCAGCACGCCGACTTCCAGGCCGACGGCGCGCTGCCGCTGGCCCGGCGGCTCGGCCGCGCCCCGCGCGACATCGCCGCCGACGCCCTCGGCCGCGCCGACCTGGCCGACCTGGTCGCCACCGCGGAGATCTCCGGACCGGGGTTCATCAACCTGAAGGTGCGCGACGACGCGCTGGCGGGGCTGGTCGGCGCGATGAGCGGCGACGCGCGGCTCGGCGTGCCGACCGCCGCCGCGCCGGAGACCGTGATCATCGACTACTCCGCGCCGAACGTGGCCAAGGAGATGCACGTCGGCCACCTGCGCTCCACCGTGATCGGCGACGCCGCCGCGCGCACGCTGGACTGGCTGGGCCACGACATCCGGCGCGCCAACCACGTCGGTGACTGGGGCACCCCGTTCGGCATGCTCATCGAGCACCTGCTCGACCTGGGCGAGACCGAGGCCGCGCACGAGCTGTCGGTCGGCGACCTCAACGGCTTCTACCGCGCGGCGCGGGTCAAGTTCGACGCCGACCCGGCGTTCGCCGAGCGGTCCCGGCTGCGGGTGGTGGCGCTGCAGTCCGGCGACGAGACGACGCTGCGGCTGTGGCGGCTGCTGGTCGACGAGAGCGAGAAGTACTTCCTCGCCGTGTACGACAAGCTCGGCGTCACCCTGACCGCCGAGCACTTCTTCGGCGAGTCGTACTACAACGACCTGCTCGCCCCCGTCGTCGACGCCCTCGACGGCCTGGGCCTGCTGCGCGAGAGCGACGGGGCGCTGTGCGTGTTCCCGCAGGGCTTCACCGGCCGCGACGGCGAGCCCATGCCGATCATCGTGCGCAAACGCGACGGCGGCTACGGCTACGGCGCGACCGACCTGGCCGCGATCCGGCACCGCACCCAGGACCTCAAGGCCACCCGGCTGCTGTACGTCGTCGGCTCGCCGCAGCATCAGCACCTGGAGATGGTGTACCAGTCCGCGCGCGAAGCCGGCTGGCTGGCCGCGCCCGCCCGCGCCGAGCACATCGGCTTCGGCCAGGTGCTGGGTGCCGACGGCAAGAAGCTCGCCTCCCGGGCCGGCGACACCGTCAAGCTCGTGGACCTGCTCGACGAGGCGGTGGCCAGGGCCGCAGCCATCGTGGCGGAGAAGAACCCGGAGCTGGACGCCGACACCCGCGCCGAGGTCGCGCGCATGGTCGGGATCGGCGCGATCAAGTACGTCGACCTGTCCAGCGACCGGATCAAGGACTACAGCTTCCACTGGGACCGCATGCTGTCATTCTCCGGCGACACCGGCGCGTACCTGCAGTACACCCACGCCCGGATCAACTCGATCTTCCGCCGGGGCGCGGTGAGCCCCGACCGCGCCGCCGGGGTGCTGCTGGGCTCCCCCGCCGAGCGGGCGCTGGCGATGGAGCTGCTGGGCTTCGCCGCGGTCGTCGCCGACGCCGCCGAAACGCTGCAGTTCCACCGGCTGGCAGGCTACCTGCAGAACCTGGCCGGGGCGTACACCGCGTTCTACGACAACTGCCCGGTCCTCAAGGCAGAGGGCGCGGTGCGGGAGAGCCGGCTGCTGCTGTGCGACCTGACCGCCCGGGTCATCGCGCAGGGCCTGGCCCTGCTCGGCATCGAGGCCCCCGAGCGCATGTGACCTGGTGTGAGCCGAGGCGGTGCGGGGTAAACAGGGCTGATATGAACGAGCCCAGGTTCACCCCGCCCGCCGAGGACTTCGAGCCGCCGCCGGAACTGGAACCGCTGCCCGAACCCGCCGAGGGCACCCCGCAGCCCGCCGACCGTGACCTGCCCGCAGAGTGGTCGGCTCCCGCCGCGGGCGAGCAGGCCGAGCCCTCGGATTAGGCGGGCTCCGGCCGTCATCCGGCGTCGGCGGCGGTCAGCTCCTCCCGCAGGGCCTGGAAGGCACGGGCCAGCAAGCGGGACACGTGCATCTGGGAGACACCGACCTGATCGGCGATCTCCGACTGGGTGAGGTTGTCCACGAACCGCATCCGCAGGATGCGCTGGTCGCGCTCGGGCAGGGTGTCGATCGCCTGGCGCAGCGCCTCCCGTTCGGGCAGCGCCTCCAGGGTGTCGTCGTTCTCGCCCAGCAGGTCCTGCAGTTCGCCGTCGCCGTCGTCACCGGTGGCAGGCGCGTTGAGCGAGCTGGCGGTGTACGCCGCGGCGCACTGCATGCCGCGCAGCACCTCCTGCTCGCTGACGCCCAGGTGCACGGCGATGTCCTCGGCGCTCGGCGTGCGCTGCAGGGACTGGCTGAGTTCCGGGATCGCCCGGCACACCGCCAGGTGCAGCTCCTGCAGAGACCGCTGCACGTGCAGGGTCCAGGTCCGGTCGCGGAAGTAGCGCTTGATCTCGCCCAGCATCGTCGGCATGACGTAGTTGGCGAACGGCACACCGCGGTCCGGTTCGAACCGGTCCACGGCCTTGATCAGGCCGATCGTGGCCACCTGGACGAGGTCCTCGACGTCTTCGCCCCGGTTGCGGAAGCGCATCGCCAGGCGGCGCGCCACCGGCGCGCACCCGCAGATGATCTCGTCACGCAGCCTGCCCCGGCCGGTATCGCCGTCGGGCAGTCGGTGCAGCAGCAGCAAAGCGTCCTCGAACCTCGCCAGCACGTCGACGGCGCTCACGGCGGACTTCGGGGACGAAACGGTAGCGGTTCGCATCGTTTGTTACCTGCCATCGCCTGCACGCGTCACCCGTGCACCGCACGAGCCGGCAGGCCTTTCCTGGCGGGTTCCGGCACCCTGCTGCTAGAGCGCCGTACGCGGCCCGGTCGCCCCGGCCACGCTGCCGTTACCCACGGCAGGTCTTCCACTATACGCCCGGGGCCGCCCTCAGGACGCTTCGGCGCGCCGCGGTTCGGCCACCGACGCCAGCGCCCACACGACCTTTCCGCCGCTGGTCAGCAGGCTTCCCCAATCGGTGGCCATCGCTGACACCAGCTCCAGTCCGGCCCCGCGGTCCTCCGGGCCGGGCTCGTGCGGCAGCCGCGGATCGCCGTCGCGGACCGCCACGATCACCCCGTCACCCGCCCGGCGCAGTGTCAGCACCATGTCGGTGCGCGCATGCGTGACCACGTTCGCGGCCAGCTCCGAGGCGAGCAGCTGGGCGAGCTGCCCCAGCCGCGGCAGCCCGAACGCCGCGCAGGCACGCTGCGCGAGATCGCGGGCGCGGGCGCAACTGGCGGGCGTGGGTGGCAGCGTCACCGAGCGGCGCGGGCTGACCGGCAGCGCCTCGGCGGCCTTCTCGGCCAGGCCGGCGTCGTCGTACACGGCCAGGCCCTGATGCGCCACCGGCACCGGGCACGGCGGCGCCGCGACCATGATCGGGATGCCGGGCCAGCGGGTGGCGCTGACTGCGGCACGGTGCAGCCAGGGCACGAGCCGCTCATCGGCACACCGCGTGTCGGCGAGGTCGAGCACGACGGCCTCCGGCTGCGTGGCCAGGCAGTCGGCCAGCGTCACCCCGGCCTGGATGAGCGTGTCCTGGTCGAGCGTGCCGGCCATCGCGACGACCGCGAAGGGCTGCTCCCGCCGCACGTGGCACACCAGCATGGACATACTCCTCACGTGCCCCTCCGGCACGGCGGCCAAGCCTGCGCGGGCGAGAAAAGTCGAAAACGTCTGCGTGGGTCCCGCGGCGCGGGCGCGGCTTCAGGCGGGCGGGGCCAGCAGTTTCCCGACCCCGGTCACGTCGAGCACCTTGGCGACCCACTGCCGGGCGCCGGTCACGTAGAACCGGTGGCCGAGTTCGTTGGCCGAACGGTAGGCGTCGAACAGCGCCCGCACCCCGGTGGAGTCGAGGAAGCCCACACCCTGCAGGTCGACCACCACCTCAGGGGACTGCTTGACCGCGTCACACAGCTCGTCGCGCAGGCTGCCCGCGGTCATCAGGTCGATCTCGCCGCGGACCTTGACCACGATGCGGTCCGCGTCCACAACCCGTTCGACCCCGAAACCCCGGTCCATCCCGCTCCCTCCGCCACCTGAAACAGTTCCATTAACGCACGCCCAGCCCGGTTCGCACACCCGCCGTCCCCGCGGTCCCGCTCTTGCCGGACAATGCTGGGATCACCGTTTCGGCGCGAATCGCGATGGGCAGAGTACGAATCATGGCACGGCAAGGCGAACCTCGGCCCGCAGAGGCAGACTGGGTCTCCCGCGTGCAGCGTCTGGAGGCCGAACTCGCCGGCCTGCGCCGGGCCATGCGCACCCGCGGCCTCATCGAGCAGGCGAAAGGCCTGCTCGCGGAGCGCTTCGACTGCGACCCGGAGACCGCGTTCGGCCGCCTGTCGGCGATGTCGCAGCAGCGCAACATCAGCGTCGTCGACCTGGCCGCCGACCTCGTCGGCGCGACCGTGCCCGACACCGCCGAGGCCCAGGACCCGCGACCGCCCGCCGCTGCGGCGCTGGACCTGCCCGGCGACAGCCCCGCCGACCTGCGCACCGTCGTCGGCCTGGACGACGCCCCGGACCGGCCGCTGCCCCAGGCCCAGGCGCGGGTGCTGCGCAAATGCCTGGCCGCGCTCGACGCCGCCCACGACTTCGCGGCCCTGGCCGACGTGCTGGTCACCATCGGGCTCGGCGACCAGCCCGGCGCGGCCGCCGCGCTGTTCTCCACCGAGAGCGACGGCTCGGTGCGCCTGGTCGCCAGCCACGGCTGGCCCGCGCAGGTCGCCAGCGAGTGGCGGCGCTCCCCCAGCTCCCTGAACACCACCGTCGGCGCCGCGGTGCGCACCGGCCGGCCCCTGCTGCTCGACGGCCTGCAGCCGCACGACTTCGTGCTCATCGGCCCCGGCCCGGCCCGTGCGGTCTACCCGCTGGCCGTCGGCGACCACGTCGTCGGCGTGCTGTCGCTGGTCTGGGGCGAGCCCCGCGAGTTCACCGCCGCCGACCTGGCCTTCCTGGACCGGCTAGCCGCGGGGACCGGCCGGGCGGTACGCCGGCTGTGGCCCACCGCCGGCACCAGGGCCGCCTCCCTGCCGGTATGGCTCACCGGCGCCCTCGACGTCATGGGCGGCCTCGGCCACCTGCTCACCCCGGTGCGCGACGAGCACGGCACGGTCACCGACTTCGTCATCGCCGCCGCCGGGCCCGCGGTGCGCGCCTCCGACGGCGACACCGTCGGCCGACTGCTGCTCGACGTCTACCCGCGGTTGCGCGTCAACGGCGTCTTCGACGCCTACGTCGAACTGCTCACCGACGACGTGCCCTTCGCCCGGCAGGCCGTCGTCGAGGACGCCCTCGTCAACGGCAGGCCCCGCCGCGTCATCCTCAACCGCCGCGCCGCCCGCGTCGGCGACGCGCTGCTGGCCTCCTGGGAACGCATCGACGCGACCGTCAGCAACGACGCCCGGATGGCGCGGCTGGAGACGCTCAGCCGCTCCGGCTGGGCAGAATGGGATCTGCAGGCCGGCGACGCGGTCTGGTCCCCCGGCCTGTACCCGCTGGTCGGCCGCGACCCGGCACACGGCCCGACGACCCTGGACAAGTTCGGCTCGTTCTTCGCCGCCGCCGACCGCGGCCTGCTGCGCGAGCTGCTCGCCGGGCTCGCCCAGGGCCGGCCCGACCTGGCCCTGCTGCGGCTGAACTCCGCCCGCGGCGTGGTGCCGGTGCGGGTGTTCGCCGAAGCCGACCTCGCCGGCGACGACATCCGGCTGATCCGGCTGGTGCTGCACGACGTCAGCGAGCAGCACGCCGCCGAGGACCGCTGGACGCGCAGCGAGACCGTGGCGGCGGCCCGGCAGATCCAGCTGGCCGCCGAGCAGTCGCTGACCGCCAACCTCACCCGGCTGCTCTACCCCGGCCGCGACCTGGTGCTGCAGACGACCGGCGCGGAGGTCACCGGCCGCCACTACGCCGCCACCGCGCCGCGTACGCAGCTGCGCGGCGACTTCTGCGACGCCGAACGGCTCGACGACGGCTCGCTGCTGTTCGTCATCGGCGACGCGTTCGGCACCGGCCTGGTCGCCGCGGCGGCGGTGGTGCGGCTGCGGTTCCCGGTGGTGACCCTCGGCGCGGCCGGCACCGCGCCCGCCGAGATCCTGCGCATCGTCAACGGCATGCTGATGGGCGCGCCCGACGGGCCGCTGGCCAGCCTGCTCATCGGGCACTACCAGCCCGCCGACCGGACGCTGCGCTGGGCGTCGGCGGGCCACCTGCAGCCGCTGCTGGTCCGCGACGGCACCGCCACCGTCGTCGACGATCCGGCCGGGCCGCTGCTTGGCCTGCTCGACGGGCAGCGGTTCGACACCCACACGCTGCGACTGGAGCCCGGCGACAGCTTCGTGTCGTTCACCGACGGGGTGCTGCACAAGCGCAAACGCGACCCGCTGGCCGAGTTCGCGACCCGGGTCGCGGGCGCGTACCGCAAGGACGGCACCGCGGGCCTGTGGCACCTCACCCCGCCCGAACGCGACGACGAGGCGTGCCTGATCGCCCTGGAGATCTCCGCCGCCTGACCCGCCCCACCTGTGCCGCCCCGGGGGCCGCCGGTCAGCGGGCGCGGCGGGTGAGCGGCTCGGGGTCGTGGGGTAGGGCGGCGCGCAGCGCCTCGCGGGCTCGTTCGACGTTGTCGAGGCCGGGCTCGGCCAGCAGCCGTACCGCATCCTGGGCGGCGCCCGACAGCCGGGCCCACTGCTGCGCCTGCTGACGCAACTGCTGCGTCTTGACCCACAGGTCGACGAAGATTGCCACCTTCGCGCGCAGCACCCACGGGTCGAACGGCTTGGTGAGGTAGTCGACCGCGCCCGCGGCGTACCCCCGCAGCGCCAGGCGGGCGTCGCGGTCCGCCGCGGTCAGGAAGATGATCGGGATGTGCCGGGTGCGCTCCCGGCGCTTGATGTGCCCCGCGGTCTCGAACCCGTCCAGGCCCGGCATCTGCGCGTCCATCAGGATCACCGCGAAGTCGTCGACCAGCAGCCGCTTGAGCGCCGCCTCGCCGCTGGCTACCGCGACCGGCTCCACCGGCAGCCCCTGCAGCATCGCCTCCAGCGCGATCAGGTTGTCCTGCCGGTCGTCGACCAGGAGCACCTTCGCCGTCAGAAACCCCGCCTCCAATTCGCTCACGCCTTCTCCCCCTGCCCGATCCAGCGCGCCATCAAACGCAGCAGCTCGTCCAGGTCGACCGGCTTGGTGATGTAGTCGCTGGCGCCCGCGCCCAGGGCCGCCTCCCGGTCGCCCGGCATCGCCTTGGCGGTCAGGAACACCACCGGCAGCGCCGTCAGGTGCGGGTTGCGGCGGATGATCCGGGTCGTCTCGTAGCCGTCCTGCTCGGGCATCATGGCATCCATCAGCACGATGTCGATGTCCGGGTGCTCGGCCAGCAACTGGATGCCGTCGTTGCCGTTGTCGGCGTACAGGACCTGCATGCCGTGGTGCTCCAGGGCGCTGGCCAAGGCGAAGACGTTGCGCACGTCGTCGTCGACGATGAGCACGCGGGATCCGTCCAGGGTGGACGAGACCTCGTCGCCGAGCGTGTCGGTGGCGGGCCGGCTGATGATGGGCCGGGACACCGGCGTCGCGTAGTGCGCCTGCGCCGTCGGGCTCACCGGCACCGCCCCGACCGGCGCGCCCACCCCGGCGTGCACCGGCACCAGCGGCATCGTCGGCGCGGTCGTCGGCCCGGTCAGCATGCCGGGCAGGTACAGCGTGAACGTCGAACCCTGCCCCGGCGCCGAGGTCACGGTGATGGTGCCGCCGAGCAGCCGCGCCAGTTCCCGGCTGATCGACAGGCCGAGGCCGGTGCCGCCGTACTTGCGGCTGGTCGTCCCGTCGGCCTGCTGGAACTCGTCGAAGATGAGCGCCAGCTTGCTGGCCGAGATGCCGATCCCGGTGTCGTGCACCGCGAACATCACCACCTCCCCGGACTGGCTCAGCGACGGCTCCTCGAACACCAGGTCGGCCGGCGCGGGCCCGATCTCCAGGTGCACGGTGCCCGAGTCGGTGAACTTGACCGCGTTCGACAGCAGGTTGCGCAGGATCTGCTGCAGGCGCTGCGCGTCGGTGATCATGCCGGCGGGCAGCTGCCCGGACAGGGTCAGCTCCAGCTCCAGGCGCTTCTCCTCGGTCTGCGGCCGGAACGCCTGCTCCACGTAGTCGCAGATGTCCTGGAACCGCACCTCGCCCGGCTCGACGTCCATGCGCCCGGCCTCGATCTTCGACAGATCCAGGATGTCGTCGATCAGCGCCAGCAGGTCCGACCCGGCACTGTGGATGGTCCGCGCGAAGTCGATCTGCTTCGGGGTGAGGTTGGCCTCCGGGTTGTCGGCCAGCAGCCGCGACAGCAGCAGCAGCGAGTTCAGCGGCGTACGCAGCTCGTGGCTCATGTTGGCCAGGAACTCCGACTTGTACTGCGAAGCCGCCGACAGCTGCCGCGCCTTGTCCTCCAGACCCAGCCGCGCCAGCTCGATCTCCCGGTTCTTGATCTCGATGTTGCGGTTCTGCTCCGACAGCTGGGCCGCCTTCTCCTCCAGCTCGTTGTTGGTGCGCTGCAACTCCACCGAGCGGTCGCGCAGCTCCTGCGCCAGCCGCTGCGACTGGGCCAGCAGCTCCTCGGTGCGCCGGTTGGCCAGGATCGTGTTCAGCGCGATGCCCAGCGTGCCCGCGAGCCGGTCCAGGAAGTCCAGGTGCAGCTCGGAGAACGGGGTGACGCTGCCGAACTCGATGACGCCCAGCGCCTCGCCCTCGAACACGATCGGCACCAGGATCAGATCGGAGACCTTCGTGTCGGCGATGCCCGACCGCACTGTCATCTTGGTGCGCCCGGCCCCGACCCGGATCGTGCGGCGGTCCACGGCCGCCTGGCCGACCAGGCCCTCACCGGCGGCGTAGTTCGCCACGGTGCCGCCTCCGGCGTACCCGTAGGCCGCGGTCAGCTGCAGGCGGATGTCGTCGCCCTCGGGCTCGGACAGGAAGAACGCGCCGATCTGCGCCTCGATCAGCGGCGTCACGTCCGACATGATCATGCGGGAGACCTGCTCCAGATCACGCTGGCCCTGCAGCAGCTCACCGGCGCGGGCCAGGTTCGAGTCCAGCCAGCCCTGCTCGGCGTTCTTCTTGGTCGTGTCGCGCAGCGTCACGATCATCTGGTTGATGTTGTCCTTCAGCTCCGCCACCTCGCCCTGCGCCTCGACGGAGATGCGCTGGGTCATGTCGCCGCGGGTCACCGCCGTCGACACCTGGGCGATGGCCCGCAGCTGCGTGGTCAGCGTCGAGGCGAGCTGGTTGACGTTCTCGGTCAGGTGCCGCCAGGTGCCCGACACCCCGCGCACCTGCGCCTGACCGCCGAGCTTGCCCTCCGAGCCCACCTCACGCGCGACACGGGTCACCTCGTCGGCGAACGAACTGAGCTGGTCCACCATCGTGTTGACGGTGTTCTTCAGCTCCAGGATCTCGCCGTGCGCGTCGACGGTGATCTTCTGCGACAGGTCGCCCTTGGCCACGGCCGTGGTGACCTGCGCGATGTTGCGGACCTGGCCGGTCAGGTTCGACGCCATGAAGTTCACGTTGTCGGTCAGGTCGCGCCAGGTGCCGGCGACGGCGGGCACCTGGGCCTGACCGCCGAGCTTGCCCTCCGAACCCACCTCACGGGCCACGCGGGTGACCTCGTCGGCGAACGCGGACAGCTGGTCGACCATCGTGTTGACGACGTCCTTGAGCTCAAGGATCTCGCCCTGCGCCGCCACGGCGATCTTCTGCGACAGGTCGCCCCTGGCCACCGCCGTGGCGACCTGGGCGATGTTGCGGACCTGCGCGGTCAGGTTCGACGCCATGACGTTGACGTTGTCGGTCAGGTCGCGCCAGGTGCCCGACACGCCGCGCACCTGCGCCTGGCCGCCGAGCTTGCCCTCCGAACCCACCTCACGCGCGACACGGGTCACCTCGTCGGCGAACGAGCTGAGCTGGTCCACCATCGTGTTGACCGTGCTCTTCAGCTCCAGGATCTCGCCCCGCGCATCGACGGTGATCTTCTGCGACAGGTCACCCTGCGCCACGGCGGTGGTCACCTGGGCGATGTTGCGGACCTGCGCGGTCAGGTTGCCCGCGAGCTGGTTCACGTTCTCGGTCAGGTCCCGCCACGTGCCCGACACCCCGGCCACCTGCGCCTGACCGCCGAGCTTGCCCTCCGAACCCACCTCACGCGCGACACGGGTCACCTCGTCGGCGAACGAACTGAGCTGGTCCACCATCGTGTTGACCGTGCTCTTCAGCTCCAGGATCTCGCCCCGCGCATCGACGGTGATCTTCTGCGACAGGTCACCCCGGGCCACGGCGGTGGTCACCTGGGCGATGTTGCGGACCTGCGCGGTCAGGTTGCCCGCGAGCTGGTTCACGTTCTCGGTCAGGTCCCGCCACGTGCCCGACACCCCGGCCACCTGCGCCTGACCGCCGAGCTTGCCCTCCGAACCCACCTCACGCGCGACACGGGTCACCTCGTCGGCGAACGAACTGAGCTGGTCCACCATCGTGTTGACGACGTCCTTGAGCTCCAGGATCTCGCCCTGCGCCGCCACCGCGATCTTCTGCGACAGGTCGCCCCGCGCCACCGCCGTCGCGACCTGGGCGATGTTGCGGACCTGCGCGGTCAGGTTCGACGCCATGTAGTTCACCGCGTCGGTGAGGTCCTTCCAGGTGCCGGCCACGTTCGGCACCTCGGCCTGGCCGCCGAGCTTGCCCTCCGTGCCGACCTCGCGCGCCACCCGGGTCACCTGCTCGGCGAACACCCGCAGCGTGTCGGTCAGCGAGTTGATCGTGTCGGCGAGATCGGCCACCTCGCCCTGCGCCGAGATCGCGATCTTCTGCGACAGGTCGCCCTGCGCGATCGCCGTCGTCACCTGCGAGATCGACCGCACCTGCGCGGTCAGGTTCGACGCCATGAAGTTCACGTTGTCGGTCAGGTCACGCCAGGTTCCCGACACGCCCCGCACGTCGGCCTGACCGCCGAGCTTGCCCTCCGTGCCGACCTCACGGGCGACACGCGTCACCTCGTCGGCGAACGACGACAGCTGGTCGACCATCCGGTTGACGGTCCGGCCGATGGTGAGGAACTCGCCCCGCAGCGGCCGCCCGTCGATGTCGAGGGTCATGTGCTGGCTCAGGTCGCCCTCGGCGACGGCCACGATCACCCGCGCGATCTCGGCGGTCGGCCGGCCGAGGTCGTCCATCAGGCTGTTGACCGCGCGTACGCCGTCCGCCCACGCCCCCTCGTACGCCTCCTCGTCCAGGCGCTCGGTGACCCGGCCCTCCCGG
Organism: Catellatospora sp. NPDC049111; assembly: GCF_040648615.1. Lineage (NCBI taxonomy): Bacteria > Bacillati > Actinomycetota > Actinomycetes > Micromonosporales > Micromonosporaceae > Catellatospora > Catellatospora sp. NPDC049111. The sequence continues at coordinate 13,856 of NZ_JBEZEB010000073.1, forward strand.
CCGACGACCCGGGAGATGCGCAGGAACTCGCGGTTGCGCTGCTCCTGCATCGTCACGACCTCATTGAAGGCGTCGGCGACCTCCCCGGCGATGCCGGCACCCCGCGACAGCCGCACCTTGAAGTCACCGTTGCGCACCGCCCGCAGCGCCGCCGCGACCTCGTGCCACCGCGCGTCGTCGTCATCCACCCGCGCGCGCTGTGCGGTCGTCCGATTCGCCGTCACCAGGACCCACTCCCCTCGATGGCCGACTCTCGCCCTATGGCCCATCGCCGCGCCACACCGTCGCGGCGCACGCTTCATCATCGTCCGTACGGCCCCCGGATGCGAGCCAGCGGCACGCGGCAGCAGGCCCCGCGCTGGAAACCCGACGCCGAACGGCGGACACTACAAGGGTGCCGAACCGCGCTCCGGACCAGGAGCACTCCCCCCACCCCGCCGCAGGGCCCCTGACCGCCGTCGATGCCCTGCTCGGCGTGGCCACCACCGCCGATGAGACGGGCACGGCCCACGGCTTCGCCGGCGACCTGCTGCGCACCCTCGCCGAGCACACCGCCGCCACCGGCAGCGCCGTCTGGCTCGACCGCGGCGACGGCGCCGGAGCGCAACTGCTGGCCGCCCAGGGCAAGCGGCTGCAGCCGACCTCCGCCGCGCGCCGCATCAGCGTGCCGGTGAGCCTGCCCTGGTCGGCCGAGTTACGCCTGGACGCGCCCGACACCCCGCAGGCGCGGACCCTGACCCGCCTGGCCGTACAGCGGCTCGGCATGACCCTGGAACACCAGCGCCTGCGCGACAGCGACCGCCGCCGGCAGACCTCCCTGGCCTTCCTCGCCGAGGTCAGCGAACTGCTCGCCCAGTCCCTCGACCTCACCCTCACCCTGGCGCTGATCCCGCGCCTCGTCGTGCCCCGCCTCGGCACCTGGTGCACCCTGCACCGCGCCACGCCCGGCCGCCGCCTCGAACCCGCCGCCGCCGCCCACGCCGACGAGGCCCTGAGCCCCTGGCTCGACGCCGTCAGCGACGAGCTCACCCGCTCGCTGCTCGCCCCGCCGGTCGCCGACGCGCTGCTGGCCGGCAAGAACGTCCCCCTGCCGACCGCCCTGTCCGGAATCGCCGTGCCGCTGTTCGCCCGCGGCGAGTGGCTCGGCGTGCTCAGCATCGGCCGCGACACCGACTCCCCGCGCGACCCCGACGAGATCCCCGTCGCCGAGGAGGTCGCCCGGCGCTGCGCGCTGGCCATGGACAACGCCCGCATCCACGAGGAACGCCAGACCGTCTCGCACACCCTGCAGCAGGCGCTGCTGCCCGCGAAACTGCCGACCATCCAGGGCCTGGGCATCGGCGCGGAGTACGTGCCCGCGGGCCGCGGCGTCGAGGTCGGCGGCGACCTGTACGACATCATGGCGATGCCCGACGGTCGCTGGCTGGTGATGGTCGGCGACGTGTCCGGCAAGGGCGTGCACGCCGCCGCCGTCACCGGGCTCATCCGCGAGGTCATCCGGGTCCTGGTCAAGGACGGCCGACCGTTGCAGTCCGTGCTCGCCACCCTCAACGAGACCCTCAGCGAACGCTCAGAGCGCTACTGCACGCTGGCCCTGGCCGCCTTCGACACCCGCAGCGGCGGCTCCGACGTCGAGGTCTCGCTGCACCTGGCCGGCCACGACCGGCCGCTGGTGCTGCACGCCGACGGCCGCGTCTCCTCGGCCGGCCGCTGGGGCACCGCGCTCGGCCTGGTCTCCCCGGTGACCTGCCCACCGGCCCGGCTCGTGCTGAAACCCGGCGAGACCCTGGTGTTCTTCACCGACGGCGTCACCGAACGCCGCAACGGCCACGAGTTCTTCGGCACCCAGCGGCTCGCGCAGCGCCTGACCTACCTGGCCGGGCATCCCGCCGACGTCATCGCCGCCCGGCTGCGCACCGCGGCGGTGGACTTCTCGGTCGATCCACCCCGCGACGACATGGCCATCATGGCGGTACGCAACGACGCGGAGCGCTGAGAAAGCGCCGTTTCCGCAGGTGTGCGCAGCACTCCCGCGCCGTCGCGACGGCGGCGTCCGGCCCTGCCATCGCAGGGGAATAGCATTAATGTCCGGCTCGGCGGAGCAAGGCGACGAGCGCGGCACGGGCTCGGGAAGGACCACGGTGGACGCAACGGCGCTCGCAGGGCACTCCGACGCGGTCAGCCGTCACGACGCCCTGCAGTACCAGGACGACGACCAGCTGCTCGACGCGGTCGTGCCCTACCTGCGCGAGGGCGCGTCCGCCGGGGACAGCGTGGTGCTGATCTGCCGCCCCGACAACGCGGCCCGGCTGCGCGCCGCGCTCGGTGATCACCAGGTCGCCGAACTGCGCCGTGAGGACGTGTACGGCGGCACCGTGGCGGCCCTGACCGCCTACCGCGACCTCGCCGAGCGCGAGCGGCAGCGCGGCAGCGGCCGCGTCCGCGTCGTGACGGAGATCGACTTCGGATCCCGGCCCAGCGGGCAGTGGGAGTGGGCGCGGTTCGACGCCGCGCTCGGGCAGGCCCTGGCCGACTACCCGGTCTGGAACCTGTGCCTGTACGACCGCCGCCGGGTCCCGCCGGAGATCCTGCGCGCCGGCGAGAGCAGCCACTCCCACCTGCTCGCCGACGGCGGCCGGGTGCCCAGCACCGGTTACCTCGACGCGGCGACCCTGCTCGGCGACGCCAGCATGCGCTGGCGCGACCCGCTGGAGGACGGCCCGCCCCGGCTGGACGTCGCCGAGCCGCACGACCTGGCGGCGCTGCGGGCGGCGGTCGAGCAGGCGCTGCTCGACGACGGCATGTCCGCGTACGCGGTGCAGGGTTTCGTGCTGGCGGTCAGCGAGGTCGCCACCAACGCGATCCTGCACGGCGCGCCCCCGGTGCGGGTGCGGCTGTGGTCCGCCGGCGGGCGGGCGCTGTGCTCGGTGTCCGACGGCGGGCACTGCTTCAGCGCGTACAGCGGCTACGTGCCGACGGACCGGGCGGTCGGGGCGGGCGGCATGGGCCTGTGGCTGGCCCGCCAGATGAGCGACGACCTGACCGTCGACGCGACGCCCGAAGGCTGCACGGTCCGCCTCGGCATCAACGCCTGACCGCGGCCCCCGGACCGGCTGTCCCCTGCGCGCGTCGGCCATCTTGCGCGTGATCACCATCGCTAGATCATCCTAGGCTGCTAGACCAGTGTCTCCATCCTGGAAAAAGGATGGTTACGGCATACATGATGGAAACCACGCTGCTGGATGTTTGGGGTAAGCCGGACAGGGTAAGGCCGCGGGGTGCGCAGAGCTGAGATCGACGGCGGCTTCACCGGAATGTTCGACGCGGTCCTGTTCGACCGCGACAACACCCTGATCCGCGAGGTGCCGCGGCTCAGCGATCCCGACCTGGTCGTGCCGATGCCCGGCGTACGCGCGGCGCTGGACCTGCTGCGCGACGCCGGCCTGCGGATCGGCGTCGTGTCGCACCAGTCCGCCGTCGGGTTCGGCTTCGTCTCCCGGGCGCAAGCCGAGGCGGTCGACGCCCGCATCGAAGCGCTGCTGGGCCCGTTCGACACCTGGCAGACCTGCTGGCACACCCCCGCCGACGGGTGCGCCTGCCGCAAACCGGCACCCGGCCTGATCACCGCCGCCGCCCACGGCCTCGGGATCAGCCCGCACCGCTGCGTCATGGTCGGCGACCTGGGCACCGATCTGCAGGCCGCCGCCGCGGCAGGCGCGACCGGCCTGCTGGTGCCCACCGGGCAGACCTGCGTCGCCGAGGCCGCCGCGGCCCCGTACCGCGCGCCGAGCCTGCTCGCCGCGGCCGAGTGGATCCTCGCCCGGCGGCAGCTGCTGCGCCCCGGCCCGGCGGGAGCCGACGAGCCCGGCAACGTGCTCGCGGTGCGCGCCGGCTCGGCCGGAGACGTGCTGCTGACCGGCCCCGCGCTGCGGGCGCTGGCCGCGCGGGCCCATACGGTGTCCCTGCTCACCGGCCCGCCCGGCGTGCCCGCGGGACGGCTGCTGCCCGGCGTGACCCGGGTCCTGGAGTGGTGCACTCCGTGGGCCGAGCGCGACCCGGCCCCGGTCGACCGGTCGGCCGTCGACGGCCTCATCGACACGGTGCGCTGCTGGCAGATCGACGAGGCCGTCATCTTCACCTCCTCGGCCCAGTCGCCGCTGCCCACCGCGCTCCTGCTGCGGCTGGCCGGGGTCGGCCGGATCAGCGCGATCTGCGAGGACTACCCCGGTTCGCTGCTCGACGTGCGCCATCGGGCCCCCGACGACCTGCCCGAGGCACACCGGGCCCTGTCGCTGGCCGCCGCGGCCGGTTATCCGCTGCCCGACGCCGACGACGGCCGGCTGCGTACCGTGCTGGCGGCGAAAGGGACCCGCACCGGCCGGGTCGTCGTGCATCCCGGCGCGAGCGCCTCGGCCCGCGGGCTGCCACGCAAGGTCGCCGTCGAGATCGTGCGGGAACTGGCGCGCTCCGGCCGGGAGGTGCTGGTCACCGGCGGGCCCGACGAGACCGAGCTGACCGCCGAGGTCGCCGGGGACGTGGCGGGCGACCTGGGCGGGCAGACCGACCTGGCCGCACTGGGCCGGCTGCTGGCGGGTTCGGCGTGCCTGGTCGTGGGCAACACCGGCCCGGCGCACCTGGCCGCGGCGGTCGGCACCCCGGTGGTGAGCATGTTCGCGCCGACGGTGCCGTTCGCCCGGTGGGGTCCGCACGGCGTCCCGCACGTACGGCTGGGCGACCCTGACGCGCCGTGCCGGGACACCCGCGCGCTCACCTGCGCCCAGCCCGGTCACCCCTGCCTGGGCGAGATCGACCCGGCCGAGGTCGTCGCCGCCGTGGAGCTACTGGCCCGGACCAGGCCGTGACCGGTCACTCCTCGGGGTCGACCAGCGCCCGGAACCGGTAGATCCAGGCCGGTTCGCCGGCGGGGTTGGCCTCGCGCACGTACACGGCCTCCCACGGGTCGTCCCCGGCCCAGCGGTCCCGGCCCGGCTCCAGCCCGACCGGCAGCCAGATCGAGTACGTCTCCGGTGGATCGACGGCCGAGTCCACCTCGATCTCCCGGGTTACCTCGGCGGCGCCGTGCACGAACTTCGCGGCGATCCTGTCCACCCGAACCGACTCCCTTCGATCGACGTCCGCCCGCAGGGCCGCGGGCCGTGGCGGCTCACACCTCGGCGGCGAGGTGGTCGGCCGACACTTTCAGGGTCACCACCCCGTCGCGCACACCGGCGATCTGGGCGGCGCCGGCGTAATGCGCCCGCCGCAGCGGCAACCGACTCTTGATCTTCACGTAGCCCTCGCGCAGCAGCAGTTCGGCGAGCTCCTGCTCCACATCCGGCTCCGGACCGGCCGCCTCCTGCACGATCCGCCCGAACAGGCTCACCGATTCGCTCATCCGCTGGCCGTCCGCGGTGATCGCGGCCCCGTCACCGATCTTGACGTCCTGCACGGTGCCCAGCTCGGCCCCGGTGCTGTCGAGGACGTGCATACCCTCGCGCACCGCGCCGATCGGCCCGGGATCGTCGATCCCGGGCACCAGCCCCGTGCCGTTCTCCTCGGCCATGTCATGACCTCATCACGCCGGAGCGCGTCCGCGCGGGCGTTCGGGCCGCGCGGTCCTGCCTCAGAAGCGGACCTCGACCTCCAGGTCGAGGGCCTGCCACAGCTCCCGGGCGTTCGCGAAGCTGCGCTCCGGCTCCAGCGTGCCCAGTTCGTCGAGCACCTCGTCGGGGGCGTCCCCGCGGCGCGCCAGCTCGACCAGCTGCTCGGCGGTCGCGGGGAAGGTCGCCAGCGACACGTGCCGGCCGATGTCGGCGCGCAGTTCGCGACGATCGGGGTCACGCTCGTCGTCGCCCACGATGCCGTCGCGGCCCGGCGTGTCCCAGGACCGCGGGTCGAGGTCGTCCTCGATCGGGTCGACGGCTTGCCTGCTGCCATACGGTGTGTGCGTCATACCGCCCCGATTCCCGCGAGCCGGGGAACTGAAACGTCTTCACCCGATTTGTCCCGACGGATAGGCCGCGCGGCGGTCGCGACGAGGCGGACACTGGGTAGGACCGCGGCCGGATCGCACACGGGAGGAGGCGGGGCGATGACCGAGCAAACGTCCGGCGAGATGCTGGAGACGCTGCTGGACACGCTGTTCATCGGGGAGGAGCGGCTCAGCGTCGCCGAGCTGCGCCGCCGCGCCATGGCCGAGGACATGCCCTCGGACGTGCACCAGTCCATCGACACGCTGCCCGAGGGCGAGTACGCCCAGGACGAGGTGCTCGACGCGCTGCACACCCACGCGGTGATCACCCCGCCCTCGTTCTGAGCGGTGCCCGCCCTCAGCGGTCGACGGCGCGCTGCAGCTCGGCCTTGGTCATGGTCGAGCGGCCCTTGACGTTCTTCTTCTTCGCCTCCTCGTAGAGCTGGTCGCGGGTGCGGCCGCCCTCGCCGCGGTGCGACCGCAGCCCGCCGCGCCGGCCCGAGGAGATGTCCTTCTTCGACAGCGCGCTGGCCTGCTTGGCCTCACCGGCGCGAGCCCGCTCCTTGTTGACGGTGCGCGCGGCGATCTCCTCGGCGACGTCCTCGGACTTGCCCCGCTCCTCGGCGCTGGCCTTGATGTGCTCGTACTGGCGTTCACGCTTGGCGCTCCAGGCCTGCTGCGGCATGATCGCCCTCCTCTCGCCCTTGCTGTACGCATGCCCGCGGCCTCGCGGAGCGAAACGCCGGACACCCCTGGAAGATCGCGCCACGGCGCGCCGGAGCAGGCGCAACGGCCGTCCGGCACCGCTCGTTGACACGGCATGCGGGATTGCGGATCATGCGCGGAGCACGGGGGCGCCTCGACCGGCAGATGCGTGTGGGAGCGGGGCGCGCCACGCCACCGGGGTCCGCTGCACCGGGCCGCCGCCGGCCTGCTCGCGGCCGTCGCGGCACTCGCGCTGGCCGCACCCGCGGCGGCGGTGCCCGACGGCGCCGACGACCCCGACATGCTGCGCCCGCAGGGCGTCGACGCGCAGGGCATGCCGCTGCAGCCCGACGGCCTGGCCGGCCCCGCCCGCGGGCTCGGCCGCCCGATCACCCGCATGCAGATCCTCGCCCGCGCCGCGATCTGGGCCGACGCGCAGGTCGGCTACAGCCAGCTGAAGTTCCGCAAGGGGTGGCGCACCGACTGCTCCGGATACGTCTCGATGGCCTGGGAACTGGGCCGCAACCACTGGACCGGCGACCTGCACCAGGTTGGCGAGCGCGTCGACTTCGACGACATGCGTCCCGGCGACATGCTGCTCTACCACAACAAGTCCCGGCCGAGGGACGGCTCGCACGTGGTGCTGTTCGAGCGCTGGGTCGACGAGCCCGGCGGCGACTTCGTGATGTACGAGCAGACGCCGCCCTCGGTCAAGCACCGCACCTGGTCGGACTCGGGCTACAACGAGGACAGGTACCGGTCGTACCGCTACCGCAACGTCATCGAGAACGAGGCGGTCTGGTATCCGGTGGCCGGCGACTGGGACGGCGACGGACGGGTCACCGCCGGGGCCGCCCGGCCCGAGGGCGAGACGTGGCGCTGGCGGCTGTCCGACGACCCGCGGGGCGCGACGACCGACGCCGACTTCCTCTTCGGCGACGTGCGCAAGCTGCCCATCGTCGGCGACTGGGACGGCGACGGCCGGTGGACCCCCGGCACCGTCGACCTGACCGGCGACCACCACGACTGGTACCTGTCCAACTCGCTGCGCGGCGGCGAACCGGACGTGCGGGTCGGCTACGGCGACGTGGAGAAGGCCCCGGTCGTCGGCGACTGGGACGGCAACGGCACCTTCACGCCCGGCGTGGTCGACGCCGAGGGCGACGTGCGCGACTGGTACCTCGCCAACAGCCTGACCGGCGGCGACCACGACGTGCATGTCGGGTTCGGCGACGTGGACAAGGTGCCGGTCGTCGGCGACTGGAACGGCGACCGGGTGAGCACGCCCGGCGTCGTCGACGCCGCCGGCGAGCACCGGAACTGGGAGTTCACGAACAGCCTCGACGACCCGGCGACCGACACCGAGGTGTCGTTCGGTGAGGTGGCGCAGCTGCCGGTGACCGGCGACTGGGACGGCGACGGGTTCGTCACGCCCGGTGTCGCCGACCCGGGCGCGGGCCACGAGTGGCGGCTGTCCAACGCGCTGGCCAGCGGGATCGCCGACACCGTCTTCGCGTACGCCGGAGCCCCGGCGGCCCCGGTCGACCCCGCCGGCCCGGCTCCTTCGCCGAGCGTCGTACCCAGGCCATGGCCCAGCGAGAGCCTGCCAACGGCCGTGCCCGGCTCCCCGTCACCGGACACCGCCCCGCCGGTCGTGGGCCTGCCCGGCTTCCCCCTGCCGAGCCCGCGGCCGACCGGCTCGCCACTGCCTATAGGCCCCACGCCCAGCCCGGCCGACCCGACAGCCGCCGGCCCGGGTGCGGTCTCCCCCGCACCGGGTGGGCAGGCCGGGGCATCGCCGGAGCCGTCGGCGAGCGCCGCGGCCGAGCTCGCTCCGCCACCCGGCGGGCCCCTGCTGGACCAGCCCACCGTTCTGCACTGAGGAGAGCCGTGAACCGTCACCGCACCGCCGCAGCCCGCCGCGCCGTCCTGGCCGCGGCCGGGCTGTTCCTGTCCCTGACCGCGCTGCCGGCCGGGGCGGCACCGCCCGGTGATCCGGTAGGGCCCGACGGCAGACCGGTCACCGACGGCTGGGCGGGCGCGGGCACCCCGGCGGAGCTGATCCCGCCCGCGGCGGCCCGGGTGCTGGCGGCCGCGCCCGGCGGCTATCCCGTCACCGGCATCGACGTGTCGCACCACCAGGGGACCATCAACTGGGACAAGGTCGCCGACAAGGGCGCGAAGTTCGTCTACGCCAAGGTGACCGAGGGCGTGCACTACGTCGACGCCTCGTTCAAGGACAACTACAGCGGCGCGCGCAAGAACGGCATCCTCTTCGGGGCGTACCACTTCGCCCGGCCGGACAAGACCAACGGGCGCACCCAGGCCGACTTCTTCCTGGACCGGGCGCAGTACCGCAACGACGGGCGCTCCCTGCCGCCGATGCTGGACATCGAGTGGCCGTACAAGCTGGGCGGCAAGCTCGTCGCGCCGGGGCCGTGCTGGGGCAAGTCCAAGAGCGAGCTGGTCCGCTTCATCCGCGACTTCACCCAGCGGGTACGCGAGCGCACCGGCAGCGCCACGATGATCTACACGAATCCGAACTGGTGGAACCCGTGCACCGGGAAGAACGCCGACTTCGGCGACCACTACCTGTTCATCTCCAGCTACACCGACAAGGTGCGCGGACTGCCCGCGGGCTGGGACCGGTGGACGCTGTGGCAGTACGCCAACCACGGCAAGCTGCCCGGTGACCAGAACGTCTTCAACGGCACCATGGCCGACCTCAACGCGCTGGCCGCCAACCCGGCCGGGCCGCTGCCCCGCCCCGTCGTCGGCGACTGGGACGGCAACGGCACCATGACGCCGGGCCTGGTCAGCGTCGAGGGCGACACGTGGCGCTGGCGGCTGTCCAACACCCTCGACGGCACCGGAGACCCAGCGCTCGACTTCACCTACGGCGACGCGGAGAAGACTCCTCTCGTCGGCGACTGGGACGGCAACGGCACCTACACCCCGGGCACGGTCGACGCCGAGGGCAAGCGCCGGGACTTCTACCTGGCCAACGGCTTCCGCAGCGGGCCCGCCGACATCCACACCGGCTTCGGCGACATCGAGGACATCCCGGTGGTCGGCGACTGGGACGGCAACGGCACGTTCACGCCCGGCACGGTGGACAGCGGCGGCAAGCTGCACCAGTGGAAACTCACCAACACGTTTGAAAAGCCGCTGACCGAGGTCGAGTTCGAGTACGGCGACGCCGCCAAGACGCCGATCGTCGGCGACTGGGACGGCAACCGCACCTTCACCCCCGGCACCGTCGACATGGACGGCGAGCGCCACGACTACTACCTGAGCAACGTGACCACGGGCGGGCCGACGCAGGTGCACATCGGCTTCGGCGCGGTGTACACGGTGCCGCTGGTCGGCGACTGGAACGGCGACAAGGTCTTCACCCCGGGCGTGATCGACGCCTCGGGTGACGCCGGGCTGGTCTGGCAGCTGACCAACAGCCTGACCGGCGGCTCCGCGGTCGAGGTGACCTTCACGTACGGCGGGACGGCGGCCGTGCCCGCCGCCCCTGCCGCCAACCCGGCCCCGTCGGCGACGCCGTCGCCCGGCGTCTCGCCGAGCGTGTCACCGTCGCCGTCGGACGCGGCCGCGGCCGCCCGCCCGTCGCCCAGCCGCACCCCGTCGGTTGGGCAGGTCGTAGAGCTGCGAGCCGCGACCCGCGGCGATGATCGGGACGCGACGTGCCCGCTTGCCTCTGGTTCCCGTGTCGACCAAGCACC
>NZ_JBEZEB010000074.1:0-22974 GCF_040648615.1 Catellatospora sp. NPDC049111
GTGCTACCGGTTCCATATAGCCTGACACTTACTAGCCGCATCGCGCGGCGGGGTGGGGGCCCTCTCCCACCCCCGCGCACCCCGGCCATGGCAGTCACACGGTCGGCCGGCAACGCACAGGAGTGGTCATGGCAGTGCAATCCTCCACGCGACCTGAGGTCGCGCCGGGGCAGCGCAGGGGCGGCTCGCAGCTGCCCATGGAACCGCAGCGGAGCAAGGGAGTGCTCGGGCGGCTCGACATCAAATACTCCCCGTACCTGTACATCGCGCCGTTCTTCGTGGTCTTCGGCATCTTCGGCCTCTGGCCGCTGATCTACACGCTGCGGATGTCGCTGTACGACTGGGATCTCGGCTCCACCATCGAGACCGCGAAGTTCGTCGGCTTCGACAACTTCGCCATGTTCCTCGGTGACGAGGACTTCTGGAACTCGGTCGTCAACACGCTCGCGATGTTCCTGATGTCCACCATCCCGCAGCTGATCCTCGCGCTGATCCTGGCGAACGCGCTCAACAAGCGCCTGCGCGGCCGCACGCTGCTGCGCATGGGCGTGCTGATCCCGAACATCACCTCGGTCGCCGCGGTCGCCATCGTCTTCACCCAGCTCTACAACCGCGACTTCGGTCTGATCAACTGGTTCCTCGGCTTCTTCGGCGTCGAACCGATCGACTGGACGGCGCACAGCTGGTCGTCGTGGGTGGCCATCTCCTCGATGGTGGACTGGCGCTGGACCGGCTACAACGCCCTGATCTTCCTGGCCGCGATGCAGTCGATCCCGCGCGACATCTACGAGTCGGCGTCGATCGACGGCGCGTCGGCCTGGCGGCAGTTCTGGACCATGACGGTGCCCATGCTGCGGCCCACCATCATCTTCGTGACCATCATCTCGACCATCGGCGGCCTGCAGCTCTACGGCGAGCCGCTGCTGTTCACCGGCGGTGGCAACCCGCTGCTGGGCGGCTCCGACCGCCAGTCGCAGACGGTGACCATGTTCCTGATGGAGCAGTTCTACATGAAGTTCGAGCTGGGCCGGGCCGCCACGGTCGCCTGGCTGCTCTTCATCATGATCCTGATATTCAGCGTCATCAACTTCCTGTTCACCCGGAGCCTGCGCTCCGCGGACGGGAAGGCCAAGCAGAGGAAGGCCGTGAAGCGATGACCTCCACCGCTGTACGGACCGGCGTGACCGCGCCTGCTCCGAGCCGGCGTCGGCGCAGGGGTGGCGGGGCCGCAGAGCGGCTCTGGCAGGCCAGCCCGCTCACGTATGTCACCCTGCTGGCCGCGGTCGCGCTGTCGATCTTCCCGCTGTACTACATGTTCGTCATCGCGACGCGCACCAACGACGCGATCGGGCAGACCCCGCCGCCGGTGACGCCCGGTGGCGAGATCGGCGGCAACATCGACCGGCTGCTCGGCAACGAGAGCGCCGCGTTCATGACGGGCCTGGTGAACTCCGCGATCGTCGCGACGGTCATCACCGTGTTCGTGGTGTTCTTCTCGTCGCTGGCCGGCTTCGCCTTCGCCAAGCTGCGGTTCAAGGGCCGCAACGGGCTCATGCTCGGCATCCTCATCACGATGATGGTGCCGACGCAGCTGGGCATCGTGCCGCTCTACCAGATGATGTACGAGTGGGACCTGCACAACAAGCTGCCCTCGATCATCCTGCCGTTCCTGGTCAGCGGCTTCGGCGTGTTCATGATGCGCCAGTACGCCAGCCAGGCCGTGCCGGACGAGCTGATCGAGGCCGCCCGCATGGACGGCTGCAGCACGTTCCGCACGTACTGGAACGTCGTGCTGCCGGGCCTGCGTCCCGCGATCGCGGTGCTGGGCCTGTTCACCTTCATGGAGCAGTGGAACTCGTTCCTCTGGCCGCAGATCGCGCTGGGCGACCCCACGAACCCGACCGTTCAGCTGTCCCTGCAGCGCCTTTCGCAGGGTTACTACAACGACTACTCCCAGGTGTTCGCGGGTACGCTGCTCAGTGTCGTGCCGTTGCTCGTGATCTTCATTATCTTCGGTCGTCAGATCATCGGCGGCATCATGGAAGGTGCAGTAAAAGCGTGACCACTCAGCAAGACCCTCAGCTCGCCACGCCGACCGTGTCGTTCCCCCAGGACTTCCTCTGGGGCGCGGCCACTGCCTCCTACCAGATCGAGGGCGGCGCGTTCGAGGACGGGCGCACTCCGTCCATCTGGGACACCTTCAGCCGCACCCCCGGCAAGGTGCTCAACGCGGACTCCGGCGACGTCGCCTGCGACCACTACCACCGCAGGGCCGACGACGTCCGGCTCATGGCAGAGCTCGGGCTCCGGTCCTACCGCTTCTCCGTCGCGTGGCCCCGGGTGCAGCCCGGCGGCCGCGGGCCGGCTAATCAGAAGGGCCTCGACTTCTACCGTGGCCTGGTGGACGACCTGCTCGGCAAGGGCATCGAGCCCTGGCTGACGCTGTACCACTGGGACCTGCCGCAGGAGCTCGAGGACGCCGGTGGCTGGCCGGAGCGGGACACCGCCTACCGGTTCGCCGAGTACGCGGGCCTCGTCCACGACGCGCTCGGTGACCGGGTGAAGTTCTGGACCACCCACAACGAGCCGTGGTGCAGCGCGTTCCTCGGCTACGGCTCGGGCGTGCACGCGCCCGGCGTGACCGACGGCGCGAAGGCGCTGGCGGCCGCGCACCACCTCAACCTGGGCCACGGCCTCGCCGTCCAGGCGATCCGGGCGTCGGTGCCGGACCGGCAGATGGGCATCACGCTCAACCTGCACTCGCTCAAGGCCGCCACGGACGCCCCCGAGGACCTCGACGCGGTGCGCCGCATCGACGGCGTCGGCAACCGGATCTTCCTGGACCCGGTGTTCCGCGGCGAGTACCCGGCCGACCTGCTCGCCGACACGGCCGAGCTGACCGACTGGTCCTTCGTGCAGGACGGCGACCTGGCGATCATCAACCAGCCGCTGGACATGCTGGGCGTGAACTACTACACCCGGCAGGTCGTGGCCGGGCCGTCCGACGACGGCGCGCCGCAGTCGCACTGGCGGGCGCCGTCGGCGTGGCCGGGCAGCGGCCAGGTCCGTTTCCTGACCCGGGAGCTCCCGGTGACCGAGATGGGCTGGGAGGTCGACCCCGCCGGGCTCGTCGACCTGCTGCAGCGCACGCACGAGAACTACGGCCCGATCCCGATGTACATCACCGAGAACGGCGCGGCATACGACGACAAGGTCGCCCCCGACGGCTCGGTGCCGGACCCGGAGCGCGTCGCCTACCTGGACGCCCACCTGAAGGCGTGCCATGAGGCGATGGCGTCCGGAGTGCCTTTGCGGGGATACTTCGCGTGGTCGCTGCTGGACAACTTCGAGTGGGCCTGGGGCTACTCGCGGCGGTTCGGCATCGTCCATGTCGACTATGACACCCAGGTACGCACGCCCAAGACCAGTGCACACTGGTACGCGGACGTGATCCGGCGCGGCGGGCTCGCCGCCTGACGGCACAGCAACCCGGGGCCGGCCACCGGCCGGCCCCGGACCTGCCCAGAACGAGGAGCATCGATGACGACGCAGCGCACCAGGTCTGCGGGGCGGCCCACACTGGATGAGGTGGCCGCGCTCGCCGGCGTGGGCCGGGGCACCGTGTCGCGTGTCGTCAACGGCTCGCCCCAGGTCAGCCCGGAGGCCCGGTCGGCCGTCCAGGAGGCCATCAAGGAGCTGGGCTACGTGCCCAACCGCGCCGCCCGCGCCCTGGTCACCCAGCGCACCGACTCCGTCGCGCTGGTCGTGTCCGAGTCGCAGGAGCGCGTCTTCACGGAGCCGTTCTTCGCCGGCATCGTGCGTGGCATCAGCTCCGCCCTGGCCGACACGTCCCTGCAGCTGTGGCTGGCCATGGCGCAGACCCAGGGCGAGCGCCAGCGTATCGAGAACCACCTGACCAGCCAGCACGTCGACGGTGTGCTGCTGGTCATGCTGCACGAGTCCGACCCGCTGCCGCAGCTGCTGCGCCAGCGCGGGCTGCCGACCGTGCTCGGCGGGCGTCCCGTCAACGTCGACCCGCAGATCTCGTACGTCGACATGGACAACGTCAACGGGGCCCGCGCCGCCGTCGAATACCTGCTGGCCTCCGGCCGCAAGCGCGTCGCCACCATCGCCGGCCCCCAGGACCTCGGCGTCGGCGTCGACCGGCTCGTCGGCTACCGCGCCGCCGTGCAGAACGCCGCCGTCGAGCCGCTGATCGAGTTCGGCGACTTCAGCGAGTACAGCGGCGTCGACGCGATGCGCCGCCTGCTGGCCCGCCGCCCCGACCTCGACGCCGTCTTCGTCGCCTCCGACCTGATGGCCGCCGGCGCGGTGCGCGCCCTGCGCGACAACGGCCGCCGCATCCCCGAGGACGTCGCCGTCATCGGCTTCGAGGACTCGCCCGTCGCCCGGCAGACCGACCCGCCGCTGACCACCGTCTACCAGCCCGTCGAGGACATGGGCCGGCACATGGTGCGCCTGCTGCTCAGCCGCATCCGCGGCGAAGACCAGCCCACCCACGTGTTGCTGGACACCCACCTCGTCCACCGCAACTCGGCGTAGAAGCCGTCGGCGACGCAGTCGCTCACAACGCGTCCATCGCCCCCTCCGGGGTCGAGCGGACCTCGGCGCGCTCCCGCCCTCGATTTTCATAGACGTTGGCCTATCTCATCGAATTCGATCGCCGAATTTTCGATGAGATAGGCCAACGTCTATCAGGGTCGGAGTCAGAGGCGGAGGCGGAGTCGGAGTCGGAGGAGCGGGGGCGCGGCCGGGGTCGGGCGCGGCCCTCGGCGGGCGCGGTGGGGATTGGTTCGTCGTCCGCGTGGTGGACACGCGTTGACGGGGGTCCGGGCGGGCGTGGAGGATATGGGTCCGGCCCATGTCGGGCCGTAGGTGGCATTCAGTTTGATCGTTGTTTGCGTGGCCATGGGTGTGGTGTTACCGCACTATTTGCCCGTGATCGGCGATCATGGGTGGGCCCGGGTGGCGGCAATGGCGGCGCTGGACCGGTGTAGACGGGCGCTGACCTGCGGGTGTGCGGTGGAGATTGTCTCCCGCGGATACGGCGCCGCAATGCGTACGAAACGGTAATAGGGCAAGGTCGGACAGAGATCCGGCACCAGCCCGCGTGCCGTCGTGGAGAGGAGCCGCCATGCTGCTGAGGGTCAGAGTCGCCCTGCCCGATCGTCCCGGATCGCTGGGGCAGGTGGCCCGGACTCTGGGCGTGGCCGGCGCGGACATCGTCCAGGTCGTGGTGCTGGAACGGCTGGGCGGCCGGGCGATCGACGACTTCACTGTGGTGTGGCCCGGCGGGGCCGGGGTGGAGCGGCTGCGGGCTGGGCTGAGCGCGATGCCGGGCGTGCGGGTCGACGGGATCTGGCGGGCGATCGGCGCGCCCGTCGCCGGGGCCTTCGACGCGGAGCTGCTCACGCAGGTCGCGTCGAACCCGAACGAGGGCCTGGCCACGCTGGTGGACACGGTGCCGGCGCTGCTGGCGGCGGACTGGGCGCTGGCGCTGCGGGTGCCCGCCGACTGGGCCGCCCGCGGGTCCGTGGGCATCGACGTGCGCCACGGGGCCGACGACATGGCCGTGCTGGGTGCGATGCGCAAGCGCCCCGAGCCTCCGGTCGTGTACGCGAGCTGGCGCGCGCCGGAGCAGCTCCTGCTGCCCGAGGTGACGCCGCTGCGGGCACGCTCGGTCACCGGCGCCGACGGCACGCGGTACGCGCTCGCGCCGTTCGGGCGGGCGGGACTGGTGCTGGTGGTGGCACGGTCGGCGGATGCGGAGCTGCCGGTGGCGGCGTTCCACGCGACCGAGGTAGACCGGGTGGCGCAGTTGGTGCGCGCCGCCGCGGCGATCGTCGGCGACCGGCTCGACGCGGTGAAGCCCCCCGCCCCGCGGGCGGGGCAGCGCTCCTCGGAGGAGCCTGCTTCAGCGGTCTGAACTCAGCGTGTCGCCTGCCGTGTGACCTCGGGCATAGCAAGATCTTGACAAGGCCGTGTAACCGCTGCGAAACACGGCAGGCGCACGCTGAGTCCTGTCGGTGGCCGCCCTCATCATGGAGGACCGTCCATCGGCGGACAGTACCGCTGCAAGATCGGAGCAGGTCATGGCGTTGTGGCGAGTGAGGGCGACCGTCGACGATCGTCCTGGGTTCCTGGCGGTGCTGACGGCGAGTCTCGCCCTGCGATCGGTCAACATCCTCGCGGTGCAGGTGCACACCACCGAGGGCGGAGCCGTCGACGACTTCCTGGTCGACGCGCCCGACGCGCTCTCCGAGGACGAGCTGATCGCCGCCATCGAACGCGGCCGGGGGCGCGACGCCTGGGTGAGCCGCACCGACGTGTACGGACTGATCGACCCGCCCACGCAGGCGCTGACCCTGGCCGCCCGGCTCGCGGCCGACCCCGACGGCCTGCACGGCGCGCTGTCCAGTCTGCTCGGCGGCAGCCTGGTGCGACGGGAGCAGGGCGGCGCGACCGTAACGGGCCACGCCGACACCACGATGCGGCTGGCGGATCCGTTCACCGACAACGGTGTGCTGGTGGTGACCCGGCTCGCCCCGGCGTTCACCCCGGCCGAGTTCGCCCGCGCGCAGGCGCTGGTCGAGGTCGCCCGCGCGGCGCTGACCCGGCGGCTGGCCAGCGCGGTCGCGCTGCTGCCCGATGGCACCGAGGTCGCGTTCCGCCCGGCCGGTTCGGCGGACGTGTCGGCCGTCGACGACATGCACACGCGGTGCGGCGACCGCAGCCTGTTCATGCGCTACCTCGCCGGGACCCGCGGCCCGAGCCGAGGCCGGTTGTCGCGGCTGCTGACCCCGGCCCGCGGCTGCACGCTGGTCGCGGAGACGACGGTTGCGGGCACCGCGGGCAGCCGCGTCGTGGCCGTGGCCAACCTGATCGGCGAGGGGGAGACCGCCGAGGTGGCGCTGCTGGTCGAGGACGGCTGGCAGCGACGGGGCATCGGCACGGCGCTGCTGCGGCGGCTGCTGACGCTGGCGGGACCGGCCGGCTTCCGCTCGGTCACGCTGCACACGCACTGCGACAACGACGCGATGCTGCGCACCATGAAGCGGCTGCCGCTGCCGGCCCGGACGGACCGCGACGGCACCCTCATCAGCGCCACCATCGCGGTGTCGGAGCTGCGCGCACCCGTGTGACCAGGGGAGTGATCCGGCTCCACCGTTGGTAGGCGGTCGCACACATTGTGCGATGGCTATGTTGGCGGTCGGTCAACTATTTCACTCATGACGTCCTCTCACATACCTCCGGCGGGATACCGTGACGCTCCGTTGACCGAGTGGGACCCGGACCGGCCGGTCGACTTCGCCGAGGCCGAGGAGTTCCTGCGCGCCTGCTACACCGAGCTGCCCAAGCTCGGCCCGGTGGAACCGCGGCTGGCCGTGGTACGCGAGCAGATCGCCGCGCTGGGGACGTACACCCACACCCACGCCGAGCTGGTGCACGGGGCCCGCATGGCGTGGCGCAACGCCAGCCGGTGCATCGGCCGGGTGTACTGGCGCAGCCTGACCGTGCTCGACCGGCGGCAGCACCGCGCGCCCGACCAGATCTTCGACGACCTGGTCAGCCACCTGCACACGGCGACCGGAGAAGGGCACAACCGCGGCAAGCTGCGCGGGGTCATCTCGATCTTCGGGCAGGCGGTGCCGGGCCGACCGGTCACCCGGCTGTGGAACGACCAGCTCATCCGGTACGCCGGCTATCGCAGCGGCGACGGCATGACCGGCGATCCGCAGTACGAGCAGTTCACCTCGGCCGTCACCCGGCTCGGCTGGACCGGCAAGGGCAGCGCGTTCGACCTGCTGCCGCTGGTGCTGCAGACCGGCGACGGCGAGCCCCGGCTCTACGAGCTGCCCGAGTCGGCGGTCCTGGAGGTGCCGCTGGCTCACCCGGAGTACGGCTGGTTCGCCGAGCTCGGCCTGCGCTGGCACGCGGTGCCCGCGATCGCCAACATGCGGCTGTCGATCGGCGGCGTGGACTACCCGCTCGCGCCGTTCTCCGGCTGGTACATGGGCACCGAGATCGGGGCCCGCAACCTCGCCGACGCGCACCGCTACAACCAGATCCCGGTGGTCGCGGCGCGGCTGGGCCTGGACACCAGCAGCGAGTCCACGCTGTGGCGGGACCGGGCGCTGGTGGAGCTGAACCGCGCGGTGCTGTGGTCCTTCGAGCGCGCCGGGGTCCGCGTCACCGACCACCACAGCGAGTCGCGCCTGTTTCTGACCCACGTCGAGCGCGAGCGCCGGGCGGGCCGGGCCACCCCCGCGGACTGGACCTGGATCGTGCCGCCGATCTCCGGCGGGCTGACCCCGGTGTTCCACCGCTACTACACCGAGGCCGACCAGCGGCCGAACTTCTACCTCGACCGGTCCGCGCAGCAGCTGTCGTTGACCGGGCTGCCGCAGGTGTCCGTGCCGGCGCAGCGCACCTCACCGGAACCGCGTACCGCCGCCGAACCGGTGGCCACGGTCTGCCCGATCACCGGCCGGACCGGCCCGAGGCCGAGCGCGGAGCTGGAGCCGCTGCCCGCCGACCAGGACTTTGCCCCGCACACCGACCCGCTCGCGGCGTACGCCGACGCGGAGGCGACCGTCCCGATCCCGGCCGGACCCGCGTCCGCGCCGATCACCGCCGAGCCGGTGCCCGCCCGCAAGCGGGGACTCCGCCGCCTGCTCGGCTGAACCATCTGCTGAACTGCGGTTTCTGTCGGCACACGTGATGAACCTCGCTGGCGGTGCGGGCGCGGATCGGCTAGGGCACCGGCCGGCGGACCCCGGGCGAGCGACGTCCGGATATCGATCTTGAGGAAGGCTGCATTCGGGGCAGAGATTGGACTATGGTCGGGGCACGCTGAACCCCCGCCCCCTCAGGAGTTCGCATGCAACGACGCATCGCGGTCATCGCTGCGCTCGTCATGGTCGCGCTCGCCGCCTGCGGCTCCCCCTCGGAACCATCGGCCGGTGGCACTCTGCCGATCCCGTCGCCCGCTCCCGCGGTGACGCCGACGGCGGCCCCGACGCCGACCTTCGCGGAGCCGAGCAGCTCACCGACGCCGACGCCGACACCCGTCCCACCGACCGCGAGCCCGGCCAAGCCGAAGCCGACGGCGGGCAAACCGATCAGCTGCACGGGCAAGATCGCGCAGACCAAGCCCGCCGCGAGCGGCACCGGGCCCGGCGGCTCGCTGGTGAAGACCGGCTCGCCCGCGGTGGCGCTGACCTTCGACGACGGGCCGGACCCGGTCAACACGCCGAAGATCCTCGACGCGCTGCAGCAGTGCGGGGTGAAGGCGACCTTCTGCGTCGTCGGATTCCGGGCCCGGGACAACCCGGGGCTGATCGCCCGGATCGCGGCCGAGGGCCACACCCTGTGCAACCACTCCTGGCAGCACCTGTTCGACCTGGCCAAGCGGGATGACGCGTACATCCGCAAGGACCTGGAGAACACCAACAAGATGATCCTGCGGGCGGCCCCGCCCGGCGCCCGGGTCGCCTACTTCCGCGCCCCCGGCGGCAACTTCACCGCCAAGCTGGTGAAGATCGCATCCGACCTGGGCATGAAGTCGATCTACTGGCACGTGGACCCCCGGGACTGGGAGAGCGCCAAGTTCGGCAAGGGCACGGCGATGGTGAACCACATCATCGCGGCGGTGGAGCGCGACGTGCGGCCCGGCTCGATCGTGCTGTCGCACGACAACGGCAAACCCGACACCATCGTGGCGTACCGGACGCTGCTGCCCTGGCTGAAGGCCCGCTTCACGCTCATCGCGCTGCCGGACGCACCGGACCCGCCGCCGTCCCCGGCTCCGGCGACCCCGCTGCCCTGACGAGCCCCGGCGCGCACCGCGCTCCGACGACGAACGGCGTCCCCGGCGGGACGCCGTTCGTCGTGTCAGGTGCTCAGTGGCCGGTCAGCGTGCCGTGTTCGACGCAGGTCGCGGTCCAGCCCGCGGGCACGACCTGGACCTTCATCCGGCGGCGGCAGTGCCCGCAGAAGCGCGGCGGCTCCAGCTCACGGGCCGCCAGGCAGCCCTCGTGCGATACGCCGGTGGCCGGTTCGCCGCAGCGGTCGCAGTACGTGGTCTCCACGGCCGGCCTCACAGCGTCGCGGACAGCGCCTTGACCGGCATCTTGAGCTCGGCCAGCAGCTCAAGGTCCGAGGTCGCGGGACGGCCCAGGGTGGTCAGGTAGTTGCCGACGATCACCGCGTTGATGCCGCCCAGCAGGCCCTCGCGGGTGCCCAGGTCACCGAGGGTGATCTCGCGCCCGCCCGCGTACCGCAGGATGGTGCGCGGCAGCGCGAGCCGGAACGCGGCGATGGCCCGCAGCGCGTCCTTGGGGTCCATGACCGGCTGGTCGCCCAGCGGGGTGCCCGGCCGCGGGTTGAGGAAGTTCAGCGGGACCTCGTCCGGCTCCAGCTCGGCGAGCTGCGCCGCGAACTCGGCGCGCTGCTCCAGGGTCTCACCGAGGCCGATGATGCCGCCGCAGCAGACCTCCATGCCGGAGTCGCGCACCATCTTCAGGGTGTTCCAGCGCTCCTCCCACGAGTGCGTGGTGACCACGTTCGGGAAGTACGACCGGCAGGTCTCCAGGTTGTGGTTGTAGCGGTGCACGCCCATGTCCACCAGGTCGTCGACCTGCTCCTGGCTCAGCATGCCCAGGCTCGCCGCGACGTTGATGTCGACGGCCTCCTTGATCGCCTTCACGCCGTCGCGCATCTGCTGCATGAGCTTGGCGTCCGGGCCGCGGACGGCCGCGACGATGCAGAACTCGCTCGCGCCGGTCGCCGCGGTCTGCTCGGCGGCCTTGACCAGCGACGGGATGTCCAGCCACACCGAGCGCACCGGCGAGGAGAACAGCCCGGACTGCGAGCAGAAGTGGCAGTCCTCGGGGCAGCCGCCGGTCTTCAGCGACACGATGCCCTCGACCTCGACCTCGGGGCCGCACCAGCGCATGCGCACCTCGTGGGCCAGCTGGAGCGCGGCGGGGATGTCCTCGTCGGGCAGCCGGAGCACCTCGAGGATGTCGGCCTCCTCGAGGCCGAGTCCCTCGGCGAGGACACGAGTGCGGGCGCGGTCGAGTACCGATACTGAGCTGGTCGACATGGGCGTACCCTACAACGCGGCCTGTTCGGGTCGGCCAAAGGCCGAGTGACTTCAGACATGGATGGGTTGAATCATGGGCGACTGGCTGGCGACGCTACGGCGCAAGGCCGACCTGCGCGAACGCGCCGGGTTGCGCCGAGAACTGCGTCCACGCGCCGGTGACGACGCGCTCGTCGACCTCGCCGGCAACGACTACCTCGGCCTGGCCCGCCACCCGCGGGTGCGGTCAGCGGCGGCGGCCGCGCTGGACGAGTACGGCCTCGGCGCGACCGGCTCCCGCCTGGTGCGCGGCAGCACCGACGTGCACAGCGCGCTGGAGGCGGCGCTCGCCTCGTGGCTGGGCGCCGAGCAGGCGCTGGTCTACTCCAGTGGCTACCTCGCCAACCTGGGTGCGATCCGGGCCCTGTGCGGCCCGAACACGCTGCTGGTCGCCGACGCCCACAACCATGCCTCGCTGATCGACGGCTGCCGGCTGGCCGGGGCGGAGACCGTGACGTTCGCCCACGGCGACCCGGCCGACGCGGCCCGGCTGCTCGCCGTCCACCCCGGCCGGCCGGCGGTGGTGCTCACCGAGTCGGTGTTCTCCGTCGACGGCGACCTCGCTCCGCTGGCCGAGCTGCACGCCGCCGCCCGCGCGCACGGGGCGCTGCTGCTGGTCGACGACGCGCACGGGCTCGGCGTGGTCGGCCCGGCCGGGTCCGGCGGCGTGGTCGCGGCGGGGATCGCCGGGCAGCCCGACGTGATCGTCACCGCGACCCTGTCCAAGGCGCTCGGTGGCGCGGGCGGCGTGGTCGCCGGGCCCGCCGCGCTGGTCCGGCACCTGGTCGACACCGGCCGCACCTTCATCTTCGACACCGCGCTGCCGCCCGCGATCGCCGCCGGGGTGGCCGCGGCGCTCGACCTCGCCCGCGACGGCGAGCCGCTGCGCGCGGTGCTGCGCGAACGCGCGGCCGCGATCCGGGACACGTTCCGGGCGGCGGGGCTTGCGGTGACCGACCCGGCGGGCGGTGTGGTGTCGGTCGAGGCGCCGTCGGCCGAGCAGGCCTGGGCCTGGGCCGGGGCCTGCCGCGACAAGGGCGTGGCGGTAGGGTGCTTCCGCCCACCGTCCACCCCGGACAGCCGGTCCCGGCTGCGGCTGACGGTCAACGCAGGCGTTCCCGCCGACGACTTCGCGCGGGCATTGGAGATCATCGTGGAGGTGCGGCCGTGACGGCGCTGACGGGGATCGTGCTGGTCACAGGCACGGACACCGGGGTGGGCAAGACCATCACGACGGCCGCGATCGCGGCCGCGGCGACCGCTTCGGGGGTACGCACCGCGGTGGTCAAACCCGCCCAGACCGGCATCGACCCCTCCTACGGCGAGGTGCCCGACATGGCGGTCGTGGCCCGGTTGGCCGCCCCCGCCACCACGGTCACCCTCGCCGAGTACCCGGACCCGCTCGCGCCGACCGCCGCCGCCCGGGTCGCCGGCCTGCCTCCGCTGGACATGTTCGCGATCATCGACCAGGTCAAGGCCATCGCGGCCGAGCACGAGCTGACCCTGGTCGAGGGCGCGGGCGGGCTGCTGGTGCCGATGGGCCTGCACCCCGGTGGTGCCGTGTGGTCGCTGGCCGACCTCGCGGTGGCGCTGTCCGCGCCCGCGGTCGTGGTCGCGCGGGCCGGTCTCGGCACCCTCAATCACACCGCGCTGACCCTGGAGGCGATGGCCCGCCGCAACATCGCCGGCCGCGTCGTGCTCGGCTCCTGGCCCGGCCGCCCCGAACTGGTCCACTACGCCAATCTGTCCGACCTGCCCGACGAGCTCGACGGGCTGCTCCCCGAGGGCGCGGGCGACATCGAACCCGGCGTCTTCCGCCGTAGCGCCCCCGGCTGGCTCAGCCCCGCCCTGTACGGCGACTGCGACGACCCGCGCACCCTGGCCGAGCCGGACGAGGACTGATCCGGGGCGTATTCCCGCAGCTCGCGATAAGTGATCAGGTCCGTTGAGGCTTGTTTCGTTGGCAGTGCCAAGTAAGGTTGGCACTGCCAACAAAACATGGCCCGCCAGCCGGGCCGGCCGAAAGGAATCCGTCATGCCCCGCCTGAACACCGTCGACCCCGCCACCGCCGAGCCGCAGGCCCGCGCCCTGCTCAACAAGGTCGAGCGCGCCCTGGGCGTCACCCCGAACATGATGCGCGCCATGGCCGAGTCGCCCGCGGTGCTCGACGCGTACCTCTCCTTCAGCGGCGCGCTCGCCAAGGGCCGGCTGTCCGGCGCGCTGCAGGAGCAGATCGCCCTGACCGTCGCCGTCGAGAACGAGTGCGGCTACTGCCTCGCCGCCCACACCGTGCTCGGGGAGCGGGCCGGGGTCAGCGCGACCGACCTCGAAGCCGGACGCTCGGCCACCGCGAGCGGCCCGAAGGCGCAGGCCGCGCTGCGGTTCGCGAAGGCGGTCGTGGCCGCCCGCGGCTTCGTCTCCGACACCGACCTCGCCGAGGTACGGGCCGCCGGCTACGGCGACGGCGAGATCGGCGAGATCATCGCGGCCGTCGCGCTGAACACGTTCACCAACTACTTCAACTCCGTCGGCCGCACCGAGCTGGACTTCCCGGCCGTCGCCGTGCCATCGCGCGCCTGATCCGCGCACCTGCACCGTTCCCGCCGCCCCGATGACGTGGTGGCGGGAACTGTTCCGCATGCCAGGCCGGTCGCGCACCTAGACTGGCCGTGCCCGTACGAACCGGGTGTCGAGAGGAGCGTCATGCCGCCCGTCCCGGGCCTGCCGCCCACCGAGCAGCTCGTCACCGGACTGGCCCGGCTAGGTCAGGCGATCCGGATCGGCGCGCGCCGCAACCCCGGCCCGTACGCCCTGTCCGAACTGCAGGCCGACATCGTCACCTACCTCGCGGGCGACCTGCGGCCGCGCCGGCAGAACGAGGTGGTGCGCGCCCTGGCCTCCACCGCCCCCACCATCAGCGACGCCGTACGCACCCTGCTGGCCAAGGAACTGGTCGAACGCGAACGCGACGCCCTCGACTCCCGCGCGTTCGTCCTCACGCTGACCCCGGCCGGTGTCGCCGAGGCGCGACGCCTGACCGAGGTCGCGCCCGACGTGCGCGCCGCGATCGCCGCCCTGGCCCCGGACGACCTGGCGGCCATGCTCCGCGGCACCACGACGATCATCCGCGAACTCCAGGACCGGCACGCCATCCCGCTCACCCGCATGTGCCTGACCTGCCGCTTCTTCGCCCCGGACGCGCATCCCGAGGACCCGGCCCGCCCCCACCACTGCCTGTTCGCCGACGCCCCCTTCGGCGACGCCGAACTCCGCGTCACCTGCTCCGACCACGAACCCACGCCCACCCCCTGACCCGGCGAGCTTCTTCGGGGTCGCCCATCGCACCAAGGTCACTCGACTTGCCAGGCACTTGTGGAAATGGGCCCTCAAGATACGCACGAGTGCCAGGCAAGTCGGACGATCATGGGTGGGCTGGGTCAGGGGCGGCCGATGGTGAAGGTGTCGGGCATGCGGAAGCTCAGGTTGTCCGGGCACCAGGGGGCGCGGACAACCTCGACGTCGCGGAGCAAGGGTGCCGTCTCGGCGACGACGACGGCCGCTTCCATCCGGGACAGTTGTGCGCCGACGCAGCGGTGTGCGCCAGCGCCGAAGGCGAGGTGGCGGCGGGAGCCGCGCTGGCCGGGTACGAAATCGTGCGGGTTCTCGGCGGCCGTGAGCCCGGCGCGGGCGAGCCACAGCACGATGCTCGCACCCCGGCGCACCGGGAAGCCGTCGAGGTCGGTGTCCCGGGCCGCCACCCGTCGCCAGGTGGGGATCGGCGGGACCAGCCGCAGGCCCTCCTCGACCACGTCGTCCACGCCGACGGTGCCCCGGGCGAGCCCGTCCAGCACCGCGGGCTCGCCGGTCAGCCGGTGCAGCAGCAGGGTGAGGAACTGCGACGTGGTCTCCTGACCGGCCACGAGCAGGAAGAACAGCGCCCCGACCGGGGTGTCCTTCGGCAGGCCCGCCGCGGCGGTATGGGCGCGCAGCTCACCGACCATGCCGCCGGCGGTCGCCGCGAAGTCGCGCAGCACCGTGTGGAACCGGCCGACGGTCTCGGCCAGCGCGAGCTGCCGGGGCGTGTCGAGCGGCGCCCAGAACAGTTCCAGCGCGGCCCGGGAGAACTCCTTGACCACGGCCGCTTCGGCGCCGGGCAGCTCGACGAGTCTCGCCAGCACCAGCAGGGGCAGGTCGGCGGCGAGATCGGCGTACAGGTCGACGGGCTCTCCGGCGCGCAGCCGCGCGGCCAGCCCGGCGACGCGGCGGCGCACCACGCCGGTCAGCCAGGGCCGCAGCGCCTCGACCCGGGCCGGGTGCAGGGCCCGTGCGGTGATCTCGCGGATCGCGGGATGCGCGACGCCCCCGTTGTTGGCCAGCGTGGCGGGCAGCTTGAAGCCGTACGAGGCGAGCACGCGCAGCGCGCTGACCGGCATCGGGCTGAGCGCGTCGAGGGCGTTGTCCGGCCGGAAGGTGTCCGGGTCGGCCAGCACCCGCTTGACGAGCCGATGATCGCTGACGACGACGTGGGGGACGCCGACGTGGTCGGTCACCTCGACGGTCGCTTCGGCCCGCCCGTCGTTGTCGAAAGGCTGGTCCCAGGTACGGAACAGCACTCGGACACCGTACTAGGCGAAGTGAGGCAGCGTTCAGCCAAGGGCTTGCGGGGTGATGACGGTGATACCCGTCGGGGGCGCGTCGCCCATCGCGGTCAGCGCGGCGGGCACCGCGTCGAGCCCGATGGTGCGGGTGACCAGCGCGTCGGGGCGCAGCCGCCCGGACACCACGAGGTCGAGCATCGGCGGGTAATCGGCGGCGGCCATGCCGTGGCTGCCCAGGATCTCCAGCTCCCAGCCGATGACCCGGCCCATCGGCAGCTCGGGCGCGCCGTGCGGGAGCAGCCCGACCTGCACGTGGCGGCCGCTGCGGCGCAGGCTCAGGACGGCCGCGGCGCAGGTCGCCGGGCTGCCCAGCGCGTCGAGGGTGAGGTGCGCCCCGCCGCCGGTCAGCTCGCGCACCGCCGCGACCGGATCGGTCTCCCGGCTGTTCACACAGGCCACGGCTCCGTGCTCGCGGGCGAGGTCGAGCGCGCCGCCGGAGACGTCGACGGCGACGACCCGGGCGCCGTACGCGGCGGCGATCATCACGGCCGACAGCCCGACGCCGCCGCAGCCGTACACGGCGACCCACTCACCGGAGGCGACCCGACCCTGCGCGACCACCGCCCGGTACGCAGTGGCGAACCGGCAGCCCAGCGCGGCCGCGGCCGCGTACGACAGCTGCTCGGGCAGTCCGACAAGGTTCAGGTCGGCGTGGTCGATCGCTACGTACTCGGCGAACGAGCCGCGGTGGGTGAACCCGGGCTGCGTCTGAAACTCGCAGACCTGCGGCGCGCCGCGGCGGCACGGCTCGCAGCCGCCGCAGCCGCAGACGAACGGCACGGTCACCCGGTCGCCGACCTGCCAGCCGGTGACGTCCGCGCCGACTGCGTGCACGGTCCCGGCCAGCTCGTGGCCCGGCACGTGCGGGAACGCGGCGATGTCGGGGTCGTGGCCCATCCAGCCGTGCCAGTCGCTGCGGCACAGCCCGGTCGCCTCGACCTTGATCACGCAGCCGTGCGGCGGCGCGACCGGTTCGGGCAGCTCACGCACGTCGGGCTGCTGACCGAATCCGTCGTAGGCGACCGCGCGCACGTGTTCCCCTCCCACCGGGCCGCGGCCGGTGCCCCGGCCACGATCACCAGCACACTACGTCGCTACTCGGCAGCCGGGTAGGGCTCCGGGCGGCGGTACGCGACACCGAGCGCGTCGAAGCGGGCCAGCATCACGTCGAGCCGTCGCCGGAAGTCGCCCAGCTCGGTGCGGGTGCCCCAGCCCGCCTCGGCGACCGCGGACATCCGCGGCAGCAGGTTGTACGCCGCCCGCCCGACCGTCGGCAGGTACTCGCCCCACAGGTTGCCCTGCACGCCGAGCACCCGGTTGTCGCCGGCCGGCGGCTCGCCGGGTTCGGGCTGGTAGGCGTACACCTTCTCCAGCGGCAGCAGGCCGCCGATGCCCACCGGCTCGCCGGGCGCGTCGGACTCGTAGTAGTCGAGGTAGACGTGCTCGCACGGGGTGGCGACGACGTCGTGCCCGGCCCGGATCGCCTCGTCGACCTTGTCCTGGTGCCGCCACGCCATGACGACGGCCTCGGCGGGCGCGCCCCGGCCGACCAGTTCGTCCCAGACCACCACCCGGCGGCCGTGCTCGCGCAGATGCGCGGACAGTTCGGAGATCCACCAGCCGAGCAGGTCCTCCGGGTCGGTCAGCCCGAGTTCCTTCATGCGCGCCTGCGCGCCCGGGTTCGCCGACCACTCCGCGGGCGGCACCTCGTCGCCGCCGAGGTGGATCAGCGGGGACGGGAAGACGTCGACCAGCTCGTCCAGCACGTCCTTCATGACGCGCACGGTGGCGTCGTCGCAGTTGAGCACGGTGTCGTAGATGCCCCAGCGGGTGCCCGTGGCCAGCTGCGTCCCGGGGTTGTTGCCCAGCTCCGGGTAGGCGGCGATGGCCGCGGTGGTGTGTCCGGGCAGGTCGATCTCGGGCACGACGGTGACCCCGCGCCGGGCTGCGTACGCGACCAGCTCGCGCAGCTCGTCCTGGGTGTAGTAGCCGCCGTGCGGGGTGCGGTCGGCCTGCTTGATGTTCTCGTGGCCGATCGGCGACTCCCGCCGCCACGCGCCGACCTCGGTCAGCCGCGGGTGGCTCTTCACCTCGAACCGCCAGCCCTGGTCCTCGGTGAGGTGCAGGTGCAGCGTGTTCATGCGGTGCAGGGCGAGCAGGTCGACCACGGTGCGCAGCCACGACACCGGCTGGTACCACCGACCGACGTCGACCATGATGCCGCGCCACGGGTAGCGGGGCCGGTCCTCGATCGCGACGTACGGCAGGGTCCAGTCGGTCCCGGTGACGGGTGTGGCGGCGTACGCCTGCGGGGGCAGCAGCTGGCGCAGCGCCTGCACGGCCCAGCGCAGCCCGGTGAGCGTGCCCGCGACGGCCCGCGCGCCCGTGCCGTCGACGATGAGCCGGTAGCCCTCCGCGCCGAGCCCGGCCGTGTCGTCGAGGGCGAAGACCAGCTCGGCGTCATCGCCGCCGTCGGCCAGCGGCAGTCCGGTGGCCGGGCCGATCAGTTCCCGGAGCAGGGCGGCGATCTCGGCCGGGGCGCTGACCGCGGTCCGCGGGGTGAGCGTCAGCCGTCCCTCGGCCGGTGCGTACGAGACGGGTTGCGGGATCAGCACGGCGGCTCCTCCGGACGGCGGCGCGGTCACAGCTTAGAAAACGCTTTCTGGAACAACCTTATGACCGTAGTACAGCTTCTTAACAGTAGTCAAGATCCACAACGGACAGGTCGTCGCTGTCGGGCAATGGTCAGCACCGGTCTGTCGGGCAGTGATGGATAACGTTTTCCCGATTCTCTTGTGTGGCTGAGAGTGCATGCCCTATCTTCTGCGTCATCAATCGGGGAAACGGTTACGTAAGTCCGCTGTAGTACTGACGTAAAGAGGATGGCCCATGCTCCTGTCCCGCCGTCACCTGCTCCAGGCCGGCAGCGCCTCCGCACTCGGCGCGCTCGCCCTGCCCCTGCTCCCGGCCGGCCCGGCGTACGCCGCCGACGAGTTCGACACTCTGCGGCTGCGGTATCGCGACAGCATCACCGGCACGGGGTTCAACCCGGCGGTCGAGCCCTACGCCTCGCGCCTGGCCACGATCGGGGAGGTCGCCGCGCAGCGCCGGGCCGCGATGACCCCGGGCGGCGCCGCGCTGTGGCCGGACCTGCCGCTCGACGTCTCGTCGTCGGTCACCAACAGCTACTCGCGCCTGCGGGGCATGGCGCTGGCCTGGGCCCAGCCCGGCACCGGGCTCACCGGCGACGCGACCCTGCTCGGCGAGGTCATCACCGGGCTCGACCACCTGCACACCAAGGTCTACAAGCCCTCGACCAGCTGGTTCGGCAACTGGTGGGACTGGAACATCGGCACCCCGCAGACGCTGCTCGACATCATGGCGCTGGTCTACGACCACCTGACCGCCACCCGGATCGACAACTGGCTGGCCGCCGTCGACACCTTCACCCCGTCGGTCGCGCCGCTGCTCAACGGCGGTGCGAGCACCGGCGCGAACCGCTCCGACGTGTGTGTCGTGATCGTGCGGCGCGGCATCGTCGGCAAGAACGCCACGAAGATCATCGCCGGCCGGGACGGCCTGTCCCCGATCTTCACGTACGCGCGCACCGGCGACGGCTACTACGAGGACGGCTCCTTCATCCAGCACAGCGTGGTGCCGTACCAGGGCACCTACGGCGCGGCGCTGTTGTCCGGGCTGGCCGGACTGTTCGGGCTGCTGGCCGGCTCGACGTGGGCGGTGAGCGACCCGAACCGGCAGATCGCCTTCGACGCGATGACCCGCTCGTGGGCCCCGTTCATCTACAACGGGCTGGTCATGGACTGCGTCAGCGGCCGGGGCGTCAGCCGCGGGCTGTCCCTGCAGGACCCGCTCGGCATCCAGGGCGACGACCACGTGCGCGGCCACGGCCTCGTCGCGAGCTTCGTGCGCATGGCCGACGCCGCGTCCCCGGCCGAGGCCGCGCTGTGGCGGGGCATGGTGAAGGGCTGGATCCAGCGCGAGTACTGGGGCAACCTCGCCGACGACCAGAACCTGGGCGTGCCGACGCTGGCCGCGTGCCTCGCGATCCGCGACAGCGCGTCCGTCACCGCGGTCGCCGAGCCGGTCAACCACCGTCTGCTTGCCGTTCAGGACCAGGCCGTGCACCGCCGCACCGGCTGGGCCGCGTCCATCGCCATGTGCTCCCAGCGCACCACCTACTACGAGACCGGCAACGGCGAGCACCTCAAGGGCTGGCACACCAACAACGGCATGCTGTCGTACTGGGGCTCGACCTGGGGCAACGGGCAGTACTCGGACGCGTTCTGGCCGACCGTGGACCCGTACCGGATGCCCGGCACGACGGTGTCGAAGAAGGCCCTCGCCGACGGCGCGGGCGGCACGTGGGGTGCGCCCGATCCCGGCACGAGCTGGGTCGGCGGCGCCACCGACGGCACCTTCGCCGCGCTCGGTCAGGACACCCGCGGCCTGGAGTCCACACTGCAGGCCAAGAAGTCCTGGTTCTGCCTCGACGACGGCATCGTCTGCCTCGGCGCGGGCATCGGCAGCACCGACGGCGTCGCGGTCGAGACGATCGTGGACAACCGCAACCTCGGCGGCGGCACCGGCAGCCAGCAGCTGCACATCAACGGGACCCCGCAGCTCGCCTCGCCCGGTTCGGCCACCTTCACCGGCGTGAACTGGGCGCACAACTCCTTCGCCGGGATCGTGTTCCCCGGCGGCGCGACGGTCAAGGCGCTGCGGGAGTCGCGCTCGGGCAGCTGGTCGCAGATCAACACCGGCGGCACCACGGAAGTGCTGACCCGCAAATACCTCACGCTGTACGTCGACCACGGCGTCAACCCCACGGCCGCCTCGTACGCCTACCACCTGCTGCCGGGCGCGGACACCACGACGACCGCGAACCGGGCCGCCGCCCCGACCGTGACCGTGCTCGCCAACACGGCCGCCGTGCAGGCGATCAGCGACACCGCCACCGGTGTGACGGCCGCGAACTTCTTCACCGCGGGCACGGCCGGACCGATCACGGTCAGCGCACCCTGCTCGGTGCTGATGCGCGAGTCCGGCGGGCAGCTCAAGGTCGGCGTCGCCGACCCGACCCGGGCCGCCACCACGATCACCGTCACCATCGCCCGCAGCGGCTACAGCACCGCCTCCGGCGACAGGCGGATCACCGTCACCGGCCTCAACCCGATCAAGCTGGTCGTCGAGGTCGGCGGCGCGCTCGGCGGCTCCCGGACCATCACCCTCGGCACCGGCAGCGCCGTCACCGGCGGACAGCACCTGACCCTGTCGCCGACCGCCGACGCGCACGTCCGCGACGGGAGCTACGCCACCACCAACTACAACGGCACCACGCTCGAAGTGAAGAACGACGGCACCGGGTATGCCCGCAAGGCCTTCCTCAAGTTCGACCTCACCGCGCTGCCCGCCGCGCCGAAGCGGGCCGTGCTCTGGGTCAGCGGCTACACCGCCGACTCCGTCGGCACGCACACCACCATCAGCGCGTACGCCGTCGCCGCCGACGGCTGGACGGAGAGCGGCGTCACCTGGAACACCGCGCCCGCGCTGGGCACGTTGCTGTCCACGTCCCCGCTGTGCCAGGTCGCCGACTGGATCCCGCTCGACGTCACCTCGTTCGTGCAGGCCGAGTACGCGGGCGACAAGACCGCGACCATCGGGCTGTGGCAGGCGGCCACCGGTCGGGCGACCGTGCTCAACAGCCGCAGCAACGCCGTCCGGCCCGCGTTCCTGCAGGTGGTCACCGGCTGACGGCCGACGTGGACAGACGGGATGAGGACGCGTAGGGTAAACGCTTTCTAGAATCGTTTCCCCTGCTCGTCCTCATCCTTCTGGGGTTCCCATGAACAAGCGGCCCACCATTCGCGACGTCGCGGCGATGGCCGGGGTGTCGGTGGCGACCGTGTCCCGGGTGCTCTCCGGCGACTACCCCGTCGCCAACGCCACCCGCACCAAGGTCCAGCGCGCCGTACGGGAGCTGGACTACGTCGTCAACGCCCACGCGCGGGCGCTGTCCGGCTCCACCTCCAACGTCGTCGCCCTGGTCATGTACGACGTGGTCACCCCGTTCTTCGCGTTCATCGCCTCGGGCGTGGAATACCAGGCCACCGAGTCCGACCGGCTCTGCCTCGTGTGCACCACGCACGGCGACCCGGACCGCGAGCTGGAGATCGTCAAGCTGATGCGCGAGCAGCACGCCGACGCGGTCATCCTGGTCGGCGGCGTGAACATGACCGACGACTACCGCGAGCGCATGTACCGCTATGCCAAAGGCCTGGAGGACGCGGGCAGCCGCCTGGTGCTCTGCGGCCGCCCCTCGCTCGGCCCGGACTTCCCGGCCATCACCGTCGAGTACGACAACTCCGGCGGCGCCTTCTCGGCCACCAGCCACCTGCTCTCCTCCGGCCACCGCCGGATCGCGATGCTGGGCGGCCCGATCGGCAACACGACCTTCGACGCCCGCCTCGACGGCTACCGCCGCGCTCTGGAGGCGTTCCGGGTCCCGGTCGACCCCGCGCTGATCTCCCACGGCGACATGAGCCAGGAGACCGGCTTCCGCCAGATCCAGCGCCTGCTCGCCGATGGTGTCGAGTTCACCGCGGTCTTCGCCGCCAACGACTTCGTCGCCGCGGGGGCGATGCGCGCGCTGCGCGCGGCCGGCAAGCGCGTGCCCGACGACGTCTCCGTCATCGGCTACGACGACACCCCCTTCGCCCCCGAACTCACCCCGGCCCTGACCAGCGTCCACCTCCCGCACGAGGAACTCGGCCGCACCGCCGTCAAACTGGCCCTCCAGCGCGGCGAAGGCTCCGCCCGCCAGCACGTCATGCTCGGCACCCACATCGCCATGCGCGACTCCGTCCGCCCCCTCATTTAGAGCAAGGAAGGGCACCTTCTTAACGCTCCGCGTTATAGAAGGTGCCCTTCCCATCGTTCCAAGGCCGTGACCCAGGCCGTGAACCGGCTGGGAGCGGCCGGATCGGCCCGGGGGACCGGGATGACGGGTGGGGCCCGGTGCATGATCGCCGTTTCAGGTCAAAACCTGCGGTGGGGCCCGAGGTGTTGTACTGAAACGGCGGTAAAGCCGGGCGCCCCGGCGGCGGGGGGGCGACATAACCGCCCCCGCG
>NZ_JBEZEB010000075.1:0-20305 GCF_040648615.1 Catellatospora sp. NPDC049111
GGTCCGAAGTCCGGTGACATCAACACGGCGATCCAGAACGGTCTGACCCGTGTGGAGCAGGGCAAGCAGAAGCCCGACGAGGCCTGGACGCAGTCCGTCAAGGACGTCAACGCCCTCCTGTGACCTGACCCCTCGGCCGGTTCCCCGCCGTCAACAACCGCTTCAGGGCGCGGTTGGCGGGGAACCGGCCCCTTTCACCGCATCCGCCCCGTCCGCGTAAGCCGACCTGAACAGTGATGTGCCGATGATGAAGAACCTCCTCTATCGCTTGGACGTCAAGGGCTCGCCCTATCTGTACATCGTGCCCTTCTTTCTCCTTTTCGCCGCGTTCGGGATCTTCCCGCTGGCGTACACCGCGTGGGTCTCCCTGCACGAGTGGAGCCTGCTGGCGGACACCCACACGTTCCTCGGCCTGCAGAACTACAAGGACCTGTTCGCCGACGAGTACTTCTGGAACGCGCTGCGCAACACCGCCCAGATCTGGGTGCTGTCCACCGTTCCCCAGCTGCTGATGGCCCTGGTCCTGGCGCACGTGCTCAACCAGCGGCTGCGCGCGCCGACGTTCTGGCGGATGACGGCGGTGCTGCCCAACATCACGTCGGTGGCCGCGGTGGCGATCATCTTCGGGCAGATCTTCGGCAAGGACTACGGCCTGGTCAACTGGCTCCTGGAGACCCTCGGTCTGGGCCGCATCGACTGGCAGGCCGGCACCGCGTCCTCCCAGATCGCGATCTCGGTGATGATCATCTGGCGGTGGACGGGCTACAACGCCCTGATCTACCTGGCCGCGATGCAGGCGGTCAACAAGGACCTCTACGACGCCGCTTCCCTCGACGGAGCCAGCAGCTTCCAGCAGCTGACCAGGATCACCGTCCCGGCGATCCGCCCGACGATCATCTTCACGGTCATCGTGTCCACGATCGGCGGCATGCAGGTCCTGGCCGAACCACTGCTGTTCGGCGGCGCGAGCGTCACGGGCGGCTCGGACCGGCAGTTCCAGACGCTGTCGCTCTACCTGTACGAGGTGGCGTTCTCGCGGTTCGACTTCGGTTACGCCTCGACCGCGGCGTGGGCGATGTTCGGCATCATCGTGATCGTCGCGGCGATCAACTACTTCCTGACCAGCCGCCTGCGGAGGTCCTGATGACTACCACCACCATGACCAGGACCGTCGCGACGACGGAGGAGCAGAGGCAGGTCCGCCGCCGCCGGTCGTTCATGGCCGACCGCCGGCCGGGCAAGCTCACCTACCTCGCGCTGGCCGGGCTGGCGCTGTTCTCGGGGTTCCCGCTGTACTGGTCGATCGTCGTCGCCTCGCACGACAACGGCATCCTGGGCCAGGTCCCGCCGCCGTTCGGCATCGGCCCGAACCTGATCGCGAACCTGGAACGGGCCTTCGGCACGGTCGACTTCGCCAAGGCGCTGACCAACTCGTTCGTCGTCTCGATCTCGATCACGATCAGCGTGGTCCTGTTCTCCACGCTGGCCGGGTTCTCCTTCGCGAAGCTGACCTTCAAGGGCCGCAACGCGATGCTGGTCATGCTCATCGCGACCATGATGGTCCCGACGCAGCTCGGCATCATCCCGCTGTACATGCTGATGGCCAAGATCGAGTGGACCGGCACGATGTACGCCGTCGTCGCGCCGGGCCTGGTCACCGCGTTCGGCGTGTTCTTCATGACCCAGTTCCTGCGCGAGGCGGTGCCGAGCGAGCTGATCGAGGCCGCGCGCGTCGACGGCTGCCACACGCTGCGCATCTTCTGGCACGTGGTCCTGCCCGCGTCCAAGCCCGCCGCGGCCGTGCTCGGCATGCTCACGTTCATGGGGGCCTGGAACGACTTCTTCTGGCCACTGGTGGTGCTCACCCCGGAGGACCCGACGGTGCAGACCGCGCTGTCCACCCTGGCCAGCGGCTACATCCAGGACTACTCGCTGTCGCTGACCGGCACGGCCATCGCGACGATCCCGCTGGTGATCGTGTTCGCCCTGCTCGGCAAGTACATCATCGGCGGCATCATGCAGGGAGCGGTGAAGTCTTGACATCTCCCCGAACCGAGGCAGGGGGACTCAACCCTCGCGGGTTGAACTTTCTGCTTCACAGCCCGTTGCCGACCTGGGTTACCAGCGAGGAGCGGTGTGCCGCCCATCGGTCCTACACAAGCTCCACAGACCTGACTTCCCGCCAGCCCGGCGGTAGGCCCGACCGGCTTGGTTATCGCCGGCCAGGCCGCAACAGATTAGCGCGCCTGTTCGCATATGCGACACCCGTGGACGCCGGATTCGTTCCGGCGGCGAACCAACCTCTCCTGCCCTGCTCCGCAGGGGTTCCGTTTCCTCCCCGGCCTGAAGGCCGGAGTATCCACGGAGGCATCCGATGACGCTGGCCACTACCGAGGAGCAGCTGACCGGAACCGCGGCGGTGCGTTTCCCGGCCGGGTTCCGCTGGGGCGCGGCGACCGCGTCGTACCAGATCGAGGGGGCGGCGGCCGACGACGGGCGCAGCCCGTCCATCTGGGACACCTTCGCCCGTACACCCGGCAAGGTGTTCGAGGGCCACTCCGGTGACGTCGCCTGCGAGCACTACTTCCGCTACCGCGAAGACGTCGCGTTGATGAAGCAGCTCGGGCTCGGGACCTACCGGTTCTCGGTCGCCTGGCCGCGCATCAAACCCGACGGCTCCGGCCCGGTCAACTCGCGCGGCCTGGACTTCTACGACCGGCTCGTCGACGAACTGCTCGACAAGGGCATCGACCCGATGGTCACCCTCTACCACTGGGACCTGCCGCAGGTCCTCGAGGACCGGGGCGGCTGGACCAACCGCGACACCGCGCACTACCTCGCCGACCTCGCCACGGCCACGATCGCCCGGCTCGGCGACCGGGTGCGCACCTGGACCACGCTCAACGAGCCGTGGTGCTCGGCGTTCCTCGGCTACGGCAGCGGCGTGCACGCGCCGGGTCGGCAGGACCCGCGGGCCACGTTCGAGGCGGTGCACCACCTGATGCTCGGGCACGGCCTCGCGGCGCGGGCGCTGCGGGCGGGCGGGGCGCGGGAGGTGTCGCTGACGCTGAACCTCACCGACGTCCGGCCGCTCACCCCCGCCGACCCGCACGACCAGGCGGCGGCCCGGCTCATCGACGGGTTGCAGAACCGGCTGTTCCTGGACCCGGCGCTGCGCGGGCGCTACCCGCAGGACATGCTCGCGCTGTTCGAGCGGTTCGGTGCGGCCGGGGTGATCCAGGCCGGTGACGAGTCGCTCATCGCCGCCCCGATCGACCTACTGGGCGTGAACTACTACCAGCCGGCGCTGGTCCGGGCCCAGGTCGGCGCGCACAGCGGGCAGGCGCACCCCGGCAGCGAGGGCGTCGAGTTCGTGACCCAGAGCGCACCCGTGACGGCGATGGACTGGCCGGTGGACCCGACCGGCCTGTCCGACCTGCTGCTGCGGCTGGCGGCGGACTACCCGGGCGTGCCGCTGATGGTCACCGAGAACGGCGCCGCCTACACCGACGTGGTGGAGGGCGACCGGGTGGCCGACGACGAGCGCATCGCGTACCTCGACGGTCACCTGCGGGCGGCGCACGCCGCCATCGAGGGCGGGGCCGACCTGCGCGGATATCTCGCCTGGTCGCTGCTGGACAACTACGAGTGGGGGTACGGCTACGGCAAGCGCTTCGGGCTGGTGCACGTCGACTACGCCACCCAGCGCCGCCTGCCCAAGGACAGCGCTCACTGGTACGCCGAGGTCATCGGCCGCAACGGTCTGACCTGACGGGCCGGTTCGGATCGTCGGGGGCGCGGTCGCGGCGGGAGCCGGGCCGCGCCTCGTGCGTGCCGGGGCCCAGCGGCAGGAATTCTGCGAAGTCAAGAATCGTTTGGGCGATTTCGACCGTTATATTCGGCAGCCATGCCTCCCGGTCCGCACCGGGCGGTCCACCGTCGAATAGGGCCCGCGATGAGAATCAACCTGCCGACTCCCCGCACGCTCGTGCGCTTCCTGCTGTGCTTCGTCGCCGGCCTGCACGTGCTCAGCCTCGGCGGCAACTACCTCTACCACGGGCTGGGCCATCACAACGTGATCCCCGCCTTCGCCTGGTGGACCACGTTCTTCAACGTGGACAAGGAGAAGAACCTCCCGACCTGGTTCTCCGGCGCCCTGCTGCTGCTCGCCGCGTACGTGCTGTGGGAGATCGCGAACAACGTCGCCGCACGGGGCGAGAAGTACGCCAAGCACTGGCGGATCCTGTCGGTCGTCTTCGCGTTCCTGTCCATGGACGAGATCACGCAGATGCACGAGATGAGCCGCAAGATGGGCCTGGTCAACCTGGGCAAGGCGTCCTACCTGTCGTGGATCGTGGTCGCCGCGCCGTTCGTGCTGGTCTTCTGCGTGTCCTACCTGAAGTTCCTGTTCCACCTACCGGTGCGCACCCGCCTGCTGGTGGCGGGCGGCGGAGTGCTGTTCGTGCTCGGCGCGGTCGGCATGGAGGTCGTCGGAGCGTTCGTCGGCCGGGACGTCAGCGGCAACGTCGCGCCCGGCACCGGGTACATGGAATACCTGCTCGCGGCGTCCGTCGAGGAGCTGTGCGAGATGCTCGGCGTCATCACCTTCTTCTACGCCATGTCCTCCTACCTGTACGAGCGCCAGCAGCAGGACGCGCTCGCCGCTCCCGGCGCGCCGGTGCAGCTCGCCGCCGCGCGGTCCCGCCGCCAACCGGTCGCCGCCGGCTCCGCGCGCCACGGGGAC
Organism: Catellatospora sp. NPDC049111; assembly: GCF_040648615.1. NCBI lineage: Bacteria > Bacillati > Actinomycetota > Actinomycetes > Micromonosporales > Micromonosporaceae > Catellatospora > Catellatospora sp. NPDC049111. The sequence goes on from NZ_JBEZEB010000075.1 coordinate 4,745, forward strand.
ACCGCCGCACGCTGACTCCCGCCCGGCCCGGCTCGCTGCGGGGACATGGCCCGGGCCCGGCTGCGCGACGCCGGCGTGCGCGATGGGCCCGCGGCCGCCGGGGCCGTCCCAAACACGGCTGGGACGCGCTCACCGACACCGAGCGCACCGTGGCCGAGTTGGTCGCTACCGGCATGCCCAACCCGGACGTCGCCGCGCAGCTGTTCCTGTCCCGGCGCACGGTGCAGTCGCACGTGTCGAGCATCCTGGCCAAACTCGGCCTGACCTCCCGCGTGGAACTGGCCGTCGCCGCGACCCAGCGCCAGGCCCAGCCGTGAAGACCGAGGCCCATCCCTGCCTGCGGCCGGGTCCGGTCGCCGGTGAACTCGCCCCGGGCCGGCCGGGCCGCGGCGCGACCCGGCCGGCCCGTCACATCCGGTGCAGCTCGAAGGCCGCCGCGCGCCGGCCGCCGAAGCGCGGCGCGGTCAGGTCGGCCATCCACTCCAGGAAGGCCCGCGTGTCGGCCATCGGGTTGTCGCCCAGCCCCGCCAGGTAGGCGTGGTGTGCGTCGAGGGACGCCACGGCCCGGTCCAGCGTGTCGGTGATGTCGACGGCGTGGGTGGCCTGCGGCGAGCCGCCGACGGCGACGTAGCGCACGCCGCCCCACGGGGCCAGTCCCTGCGCCACCAGCTCAGGGAAGATCCACCGGTTGCCCGCGTCGCCGACGGCGTCCATGACGGCCCGGCCCACGTTGCGGTGGTCGGGGGAGTTCCAGCCGCCGCCGGGCCACGTGTCGTGGAAGTTCGCGGTGACCACCAGGTCGGGCGTGTGGCGGCGGATCGCCGCGGCCAGGTCCCGGCGCAGGGCGAGGCCGTACTCGACGACGCCGTCGGCGTGGCCGAGGAACTCCAGTTCGGACACGCCGACCTCGGCGCAGGCCGCGCGCTGCTCGGCCTCGCGCAGCGGCCCGCACTCCTGCGGCGGGAGGGTGTCGATGCCGGCCTCGCCGCGGGTGACCAGGGTGTAGCGCACGTCCTTGCCCGCCGCGGTCCACCCGGCCACCGCCCCGGACACCCCGTATTCGAGGTCGTCGGGGTGGGCGGCGATGGCGAGCGCGCGGGTCCAGTCCGTCGGCAGCGGTTCCAGCTGATCCATGTCCCCGACCCTACGCGGGGCCGCCGCGCCAGCCCAGCGGGTCGACGCCGCCGGGGACCGTGTCCGAACCGTACGGCTGCCGAGTGAGCACGAAACTGCCCAGGTCCAGATGGGTCACCGCACCGGCGGCGTCGCGCACCACACGCAGCGTCTCGCCCGCGTAGTAGCCCTCCAGCCCGAGCCACGTGCCGTCGCCCCGCGCCTTCATCCGGGAACTGCGCCCCGCCCCGGTCAGCGGCCCGAACTCCAGGTCGCCGTCGGCGCGCAGCCGGATCAGCGCTGGTGTGGGCCCCACGTACCAGGGGCCGGCCAGGTCCAGCAGCGCTGGGTCGTACGTCTCCAGCGGGGTCCACGTGTCCGGGATACGCGGTTCGTGCTCGGCGGTGATGCGCACCAGGTCGGCGGCCAGCGCCCCGATGGAGATCCCCGAGGTCGCGTTGGCCAGCACGACGCCGCCCAGCCGGTCGGCGGGGCTGACCCACACCGTGCACAGGAAGCCGGGCATCGAGCCGGTGTGCCCGGACAGCATCCGGCCGCCGTCGTTCTTGAGCTGCATGCCCAGGCCGTAGCTCAGGTCCCAGACGGGGCCGTCGAGCGGGGACGCCGGGACGCGCATCTGCGCCAGGCTCGCCTCGGCCAGCACCGCCGGGTCGCCCGCGCCCAGGAACGCGGCGAAGCGGCACAGGTCCTCGACGGTGGACCACAGCTGCCCGGCCGCGGCCATCCGGCCGGTGTCGGTGGCGGGCTCGGGCAGCAGCACGTCGGCCCACGGGTGCACGGCCCAGCCGTCGGCGTGCGGAGCCTGCGGCAGCAGCGAGGTGCGGGTCATGCCGAGCGGGGTGAGGATCTCCTCGGCGAGCACCTGCTCCAGCGGCTTGCCGCGCAACTGCTCGACGAGCGCGCCGAGCAGCGCGAAGCCGGGATTCGAGTAGTGGAAGACCCGCCCGGCGGGGTGCCTGACCGGGTCGGCGTCGAGCAGGTCGGCCAGTTCGGGGCGTACGCCGCCGTCGGTGCGCTCCCACCACGGGGCCGGGGTCTCCGACGGCAGGCCGGCGGTGTGCGCGAGCAGCTGGGCGACGGTCAGCCCGGCGGTGGCCGCGGGCGCCGCGGGCAGGTGAGCGCCCAGCGGGTCGGCCAGGTCGAGACGGCCCTCGTCGCGCAGGCGCATGACCAGTACGGCGACGAAGGTCTTGGTCAGCGAGCCGATGCGGTACTGCGTGTCGGTCGTCGGGGGCTGCCCGCCGACGAGGCCGCGGCCGCCGGTCCACACCGGTGCGCCGTCGCGGACGATCGCGCCGACCAGGGACGGCGCGCGGCCCTCGGTCTGGGCGGTGGCGAGGCGGTGCAGCAGGGCGCGGCTGGTGGCCGGCAGCAGTTCCATGTCAGGCATCCGGTCATCGTGCCACCGCGGCGGCGTCCGCGGGGTACGGGTGGGCCGGCGGTCGGGGCCGCCGGCCCGGGACGGGTGATCCTCAACGGTGGTTGCTGTACCCGTGGTGGTTGTTGCCGTGGTTGTTGTACTTCTTGTGGTGGTAGTTCTTCTTGTAGTGCTTCTTGTAGTGGTGGCTGTACTTGCAGACCCACTTCTTGTACGTGCGGTGGTGCCAGCGGTAGGTCTGTTTCCAGCAGCGCTTGCCGCCGTCCAGTGCGGACGTGGTCGATTCCTGCATGGACACCGAAACCGGTTCGGTGAGCTGCGCGGCCGACGCCCGCTGCGGTTGCGCCATGACGGTGAGCCCGGCGACCAGGAACAGCATCAGGCTGAACATGGTGGTGGTGATCCGCAGCCGGTGGCCGATGGCACGAGCGGTCTCCTGCATCGAACACCCTCCTCCCAAAGAATGGCTGATCAAGCGGACAGGCCGATCAAACCTCCGCCGGCGAGACATGGTCAACGCCGTGATCAGGGCAAACGCCTTGCCGGGCGGCAGGTCAGGGGTGCTTTCACCGGGAGTTCATTTAGCCTGCCTACCGACCGGCAGGTAGAACGCCCATCGGGGGCGGTAACCGGGCGGTGCGCGGGGTCGCCTGACCGGTCGGCAGGAAAGGATGAACATCGGGTGAACCCATGCGGTATGACGCATGTTTCTCATCCCGTGGGAGGGTTTTCTTACCTACCGGCCGGTCAGTGACCCGCACGAGGCCGCCAGCAGCGGATATTCGTGCCCGATCGCGCCGGATGGGCGCGGTGACCCTGGACATATGCGTACCAGGCGCTGCCGCGCCATAGGCTCTGACACGTGAATGCCCTCGTGGTGGCTGTCGTGCTGACCGTGATCGTCGTCGCGGTCTCCGCGCTGTCGCGCCGGTACAACCTGCTCAACCCGATCGTGCTGGTGGTGGTGGGCCTGGCCCTGGCGCTGATCCCCGGCTTCCCGGTCGTGGTGCTGGAGCCGGAGGTCGTGCTCATCGGCGTCCTGCCGCCGCTGCTGTACGTCGCCGCGCTGGAGACCTCCGTGCCGGCGTTCCGGCACAACCTCCGCTCGATCCTGCTGCTCGCCGTCGGCCTGGTCATCTTCACCGCGGTCGCGGTCGGACTGCTCGTGCACGCGCTGCTGCCCCAGGTGCCGCTCGCCGCCTGCCTGGCGCTCGGCGCGGTGGTCGCGCCCCCGGACGCCGTCGCGGCCACCGCCATCGCCAAACGCATCGGCCTGCCCCGCCGGCTGGTGACCATCCTCGAAGGCGAGAGCCTGCTCAACGACGCCACCGCGCTGGTCATCTTCCGGGTCACCGTCGTGGTCGCGATCGGCACCGCGGTCGGCCCGATGGGCGTGGCCCAGCAGGTGATGCTGGCGGCCGGCGGCGGTGTTCTGGTCGGCGCGCTGGGGGCGCTCACCGCCGCTTTCCTGCACCGGCGCACCCGCGACCCGCTGATCGACAACTCGATCTCGCTGCTCACCCCGTTCGCGGTGACCGTCGTCGCGGAACTCATCCACGCCTCGGCTGTGGTCGCGGTCGTGGTGACCGGGCTCTACCTGGGCCACCGGATGCCGACTCTCATGTCAGCCGCGTCGCGCCTGCAGATGGGCGCGTTCTGGCGCATGATCACCTTCATGCTGGAAGGCCTGGTGTTCCTGGTCGTCGGCCTGCAGCTGCGCGAGGTGCTGGCCGACCTGAACACCCCCTTCGCCGAGGTGGCGGGGCTGACCCTGGCGGTGCTCGCGACCGTGATCATCGCCCGGTTCGCCTGGATGTATCCGGTCGCGTATCTGGTGCGGTTGCTGCCCATGGTGCGCCGCCACGGCACCGGCATCGACTTCACCGGGGCGACCGTGATCTCCTGGGCCGGCATGCGCGGCGTGGTCACCCTGGCCACCGCGCTGGCGCTGCCCGCCATGCTCGCGGGCCGCATGCCCTACCCGCGGGCGCTGTTCGTGTGGCTGGCCTTCGCCGTCATCGTCGGCACCCTCGTGCTGCAGGGCATGACCCTGCCGATGGTGGCCCGCATGCTGAAGGTCCAGGCCGACGACCCGACCCGGGACATCCTCGCCGAGGCGCAGGCGCAGCAGCAGGCCAGCAAGGCCGCCCGCGAGCGGCTGGAGAGCCTCGCCGACACCGCCTCCCCGGAGGTGGTGGACAAGCTGCGCCTGCTCACCGAGCGCCGCTCCAACGCGGTGTGGGAGCGGCTGGGCGCCGACCGGGAAACGCCATCCGCCGTCTACGTCCGGCTGCGCCGAGAGATGCTGGAGGCCGAGCGGGCCGTGTTCCGCGCCGCCCGCGACGCCGGCCGGATCCCGGAGGACGTGCTCGTGCGCGCACAACGCGACATGGACCTGGAAGAGTCGATGCTGGAACGGATGGACCGACCCGCGTGAACGAGGAGCAGGCATGAGCTGTGAGGACCTGAAGAACGCCGACGACCCGGCGGCCCGCGCCGACGGCTGCGAGGAGTGCCTGCGCGACGGCACCACCTGGGTGCACCTGCGCCGCTGCCTGAATTGCGGGCACATCGGCTGCTGCGACTCCTCCCCGCACAAGCACGCCACCGCGCATTTCCACGAGGTCGGGCACCCGGTCATCCAGTCGTTCGAGCCGGGCGAGGACTGGCGCTGGTGCTACCTGCACGAGGTCGTGGGCTGAGCCTCGGGCCCGGTCAGGGCCGGTGACCAGGGCGGCGGATACGCTTCGGCACATGAGCGCGACTTTGGTGGCACGGGGCCTGTCCGCCGGGCACGGCGAGCGGGTCCTGTTCAGCGAACTCGATCTGGTCGTCGCGCCCGGCGAGGTGGTCGGCCTGGTCGGCGTGAACGGGGCCGGCAAGTCCACGCTGCTGCGCCTGCTCGCCGGCCTGGCCACACCCGAGCAGGGCAGCGTCTCCCTCAACCCGCCGACCGCCAACGTCGGGCTGCTGCCGCAGGAGCCCGAGCGGCGTCCCGCCGAGACGGTGCGCGACTTCCTCGCCCGCCGCACCGGTGTGGCGCGGGCCCAGCAGGAGATGGACGACGCGGCGCTGGCGCTGGCCGAGGGCGCGGACGGGGCCGACGACCGCTACGGCGAGGCCCTGGAGCGCTGGCTCGAACTCGGCGGGGCCGACCTGCCCGAGCGGGCCGCGGCGGTCGCCGCGGAGCTGGGCCTCGACGTCGACCTTGACCACCCGATGACCGCGCTGTCCGGCGGCCAGGCCGCCCGCGCGGGCATGGCGTCGCTGCTGCTCAGCCGGTATGACATCTTCCTGCTGGACGAGCCGACCAACGACCTGGACCTGGCCGGGCTGGATCGGCTGGAGCGCTTCCTCGGCGAGCTGCGGGCGGGCACCGTGCTGGTCAGCCACGACCGCGAGTTCCTGACCCGCACCGTCACCCGGGTCGTCGAGCTGGACCTGGCCCAGCAGCAGGTGCGCCAGTACGGCGGCGGCTACCAGGCCTACCTCGCCGAGCGGGAGGTCGCCCGCAGGCACGCCCGCGAGGCCTACGAGGAGTACGCCGACAAGAAGGACGACCTGCTGGCCCGCGCCCGCATGCAGCGCGCCTGGATGGAGAAGGGCGTCAAGAACGCCCGCCGCAAGTCGCCCGACAACGACAAGATGGGCAAGGCGTTCCGCACCGAGTCGACCGAGAAGCAGGCCGCCAAGGCCCGCCAGACCGAGCGGCTGATCGAGCGCATGGAGGAGGTCGAGGAGCCGCGCAAGGAGTGGGAGCTGCGCATGGAGATCGCCGCCGCCCCGCGCGCCGGCGCCGTCGTGGCCACCCTCAACAACGCGGTCGTACGCCAGGGGGACTTCACGCTCGGGCCCGTCGACCTGCGTATCGACTGGGCCGACCGAGTCGCCGTGACCGGCCCCAACGGCTCCGGCAAGTCCACACTGCTGCGCGCCATGCTCGGCCGGGCCGTGCTCGCCGCGGGCACCGCCTCGCTCGGGCCGGGCGTCGTGGTCGGCGAGATCGACCAGGCCCGTGGGCGTTTCCTCGGCCACCAACCGCTCGTGGACGCGTTCCAGTCGGCGGTGCCCGCGCTGGCCCCGGGTGACGTGCGCACCCTGCTGGCCAAGTTCGGGCTGCGCGCCGCGCACGTGCTGCGGCCGGCCGCGACGCTGTCGCCGGGCGAGCGCACCCGGGCCGCGCTGGCGCTGCTGCAGGCGTCGGGGGTGAACCTGCTGGTGCTCGACGAGCCCACCAACCATCTCGACCTGCCCGCGATCGAGCAGCTGGAGCAGGCGCTGGACTCGTACACCGGCACGTTGCTGCTGGTGACTCACGACCGGCAGATGCTGCAGGCCGTGCAGACCAACCGCATGCTCACCGTCGAGTCCGGACGGGTCACCGCGAGCTGAGCGGCGACGGGTTGCCGAAAAGGTTTTCGGCCTGCATCGTGGTGGGCTGGAGCCGGAACGCGGACTCGACCCGCGTCAACGCGTGGCGTCGACACCGGGCGGTCGTGCCACGTGCCCCGCACCCGTCGGCGCGCTTGACGCGCCCACACCCCCGGAGTCCTCCATGCTGCAAACCAGACATCGCCGTGCCCTGAGCGCGGCGCTGGCCGCGACCGTGGCGACCGCCGTGGCCGCCTGGACCCTCGTCGCGACCGCCGCGCAGGCCGCCGTCACCGGCTGCCAGGTCACCTACACCGTCCCGTCGCAGTGGAGCGGCGGCTTCACCGGCAACATCGTCGTCAAGAATCTCGGCGACCCGCTCACCGCCTGGACCCTGCGCTGGACGTTCCCCGCCGCCGGCCAGGCCGTCACCCAGGGCTGGAGCGCCGCCTACACGCAGAGCGGCAGCCAGGTCACCGCCGTCAACATGGGCTACAACGGCAGCCTGGGCCCGAACGCGAGCACCACGATCGGATTCAACGGCGCGTGGACGACCGCCAATCCGATCCCGACCGCGTTCACGCTGAACAACGTCGCCTGCACCGGCACGCCGTCCACCGCGTCGCCGGCGCCGCCGTCGTTCTCGCCGTCGGCGTCCCCGCGCCCGTCAGCCTCGGCCTCACCGTCGGCGTCGCCCCGGCCGTCGACCTCCCCGTCGAGTCCGCCCACCAGCGACTGGAACCCGCCGAGCAACCTGGTGACACCGCTCAACGAGGTCTGGTCGCACTACCAGTCCACATACCCGCAGCTGCTCACCTTCCGCAACTACGGCTGGGACCAGGTCATGGCCGGCGGCGGGCGGATCAACTACTGCGTGCGCTGGGACTCCAGCGCCCGGGTGAGCGCGGCACTGCGCGACCAGATCCACGCGGCGCTCAAGCGCCAGTTCAAGAAGTGGATGGACGTGATGGCCGGGCACAACGGCTGGCCGTACGCCGAGGTGCCGGTGAACGTGGTCGGCTGGGCCGTGCGCGACCGGGCCACCCTGGAGTGGACCGACAACTCGGTCGACATCTACGTCAACGACATCCGCGAGAACGCGCCGCAGTGCTCCGAGCCGTGCGGCCGCTTCTTCCACCAGGACGGCAACTACAGCGGCTGCCCCGGCGGCGCGTCGCACCACTACGACATGTCGCTGTGGCTGACCTCCGGCTTCGGCGGCGGCGCGGGCGGCGACTGGGGCCAGCGCATGGGCAGCGAGTACTTCACCGGCGCGCTGAACTCCGAGAACATCCACATCTACCTGCATGAAGTCGGGCACACCTTCGGCCTGGACGACTTCTACGACTGGACGCCCACCGGGCAGTGCTGCTTCATCATGAAGGCGGGCAGCGCCACCAGCATCACCGAGTTCGACAAGTGGATGCTGCGCGACTTCTGGCGGCACCTGAAGAACCGCTGGGGTTACTGACCGGCGGCCGTGCGGACGCCCGTTTCGTGGGCGTCCGCACGGACAAAGCCGTGTTCAGTGGCCGCGGGCCAGCCACTCGTCCAGGTGCGGGGACTCCGCGCCGATGGTGGTGGTGTCGCCGTGCCCGGTGTACACCACGGTATCCGGCGGCAGGGTCAGCAGCCGGTCGCGGATCGAGCCGATGATCGTGCCGAAGTCGCTGTAGGACCGGCCGGTCGCGCCCGGCCCGCCCTGGAACAGGGTGTCCCCGGAGAACAGCGCGTTCAGCTGCGGCGCGTACAGGCACACCGCGCCCGGCGCGTGCCCCGGCGTGTGGTGCACCCACAGCTCGACCCCGGCGACGGTCAGGCAGTCGCCGTCGGTCAGGTCCCGGTCGGGCACCACGCCCGGGTGGGTCATGTCCCACAGCACCCGGTCGTCGGGGTGCAGCATGATCGGTGCGCCGCTCAGCCGGGCCAGCTCCGGCGCGGCGTCGATGTGATCGTTGTGCGCGTGCGTGCACACGATCGCGACGACGCGCCGCTCACCGGCCGCCGCCATGATCGCGGCCGCGTCGTGCGCCGCGTCGACGACGAGCACGTCGCTGTCGTTGCCGATGAGCCAGACGTTGTTGTCGACCTCCCACGTGCCGTCGTCCAGGCTGAACGTGCCCGAGGTGACGACCCGTTCGATGCGCGCCGAGCCCGTCACAGCATCACCACCGAGCGCAGCACCTCGCCGCGGCCCATCTTGGCGAACGCCTCCTCGACGTCGTCGAGCCCGATCTTCTCGGACACGAACGCGGCCAGGTCGAGCCGCCCCTGCAGGTACAGCGCGAGCAGGGTGGGGAAGTCGCGGGAGGGCAGGCAGTCGCCGTACCAGGAGGACTTGAGCGCGCCGCCGCGGCCGAACACGTCCAGCAGCGGCAGTTCCAGCTGCATCTCCGGGGTGGGCACGCCCACCAGCACCACCGTGCCCGCCAGGTCCCTGGCATAGAAGGCCTGCCGGTAGGTCTCCGGGCGGCCGACCGCGTCGACGACCACGTCCGCGCCGAAGCCGCCGGTCAGCTCGCGGATGGCTGCGACGACGTCGGTCTGCCCGCCGTTGACGGTGTGCGTCGCGCCGAGCTGCTGCGCCCAGGCGAGCTTGCGGTCGTCGAGGTCGACACCGATGATCGTGGTCGCGCCGGCCAGCCGCGCCCCGGCGATGGCCGCGTTGCCGACGCCGCCGCAGCCGATCACCGCGACGGTGTCGCCGCGGGTCACCGCGCCCGTGTTCAGCACCGCGCCCAGCCCGGCCATCACGCCGCAGCCGAGCAGGCCGGCGACCTCCGGCGGCGCGGCCGGGTCCACCTTGGTGCACTGCCCGGCGGCGACCAGCGTCTTCTCGATGAACGCACCGATGCCCAGCGCGGGCGACAGCGGGGTGCCGTCGGCCAGCGTCATCTTCTGCTTGGCGTTGTGCGTGGCGAAGCAGTACCACGGCTTGCCCTTGCGGCAGGCGCGGCACTGGCCGCACACGGCGCGCCAGTTCAGGACGACGTAGTCGCCCGGGGCCACCTCGGTCACGCCCGCGCCGACGGCCTCCACGACCCCGGCGGCCTCGTGTCCGAGCAGGAACGGGAAGTCGTCGTTGATGCCGCCCTCCCGGTAGTGCAGGTCGGTGTGGCAGACCCCGCAGGCCTGCACCTTCACCAGCGCCTCCCCGGGACCGGGGTCGGGCACCAGCACCGTTTCGATGCTGACCGGCGCGTTCTTCGAGCGGGCGACGACTCCGCGGACCTCGTGCACCACCGTGGCCTCCTTGCGCACGTTGGACAGACGCAAGGATGTTACCCGTGCGATGCCCGCTCGCCAGGCAATCGTGTCCGGCCTGGGCGTCCGGAAACCCGTTGCGGTCCGGTGCGCCCGCTCCTAGGTTCGCGAGCATGGACTATGCGATCAGGGCCGAGACCACCGCCGACCACGGCGCGGTGCGCGCCGTGCAGGCCCTCGCCTTCGGTGACGGCGACCGGGTCCCCGGACTGGTCGACGCGCTGCGGGCCGCTCCCGCCGCGCTGCCGGTGGTCTCGCTGGTGGCGACGGACGAGGACCGGATCGTCGGGCACGTGATGCTCAGCGCCTGCCGACTGGACGCCCCGGCCCGCCTGGTCGACGTGTACACCCTGTCGCCGCTCGGCGTACACCCTGATCATCAGCGTCGTGGTCTCGGCGGGCGGCTCGTCGCCGCGGCGCTGGCGGCCGCCGACGCCGCGGGTGTGCCGCTGGTGTTCCTGGAGGGCGACCCGAGGTACTACGCGCGGCACGGCTTCGTCCGGGCGAGCGGCCTGGACTTCCGCTCGCCGTCGCTGCGCATCCCCGATGCGGGGTTCCAGGTCCACCCGCTGACGGCGCACGAGCCCTGGATGACCGGCACGTTCGTCTACTCGGACCCGTTCTGGGCGCACGACTGCGTGGGTCTGCGCGGCTGAGCGCCGCGGCTGCTCAGAGCGGGCCGCCGAAGGTGGCGTCGTGGGCCGGCGCGCCTGCCTGCTTCGGCGTCCCGCGCTTGGCGATCCGCCGCCCGGCCCGCCGGGAGCGGGCGGTCCGCGCCGCCTCCCGCTGCTCCGCGTCCCGCCGCAGGGCCGCCTCCATGATCGCCTGATCGACGACCGGATCGCGCGGGTCCGTGCGCCGCCGCGCGGCGGTGTGAAAGAGCGCGTAGACCGTGAGCGCGACGACCGCCACGCACGGCGCGAACAGCAGGATCCCCGTGTCACTCATGGCGTGCAGCCTAGGCGGCGGCTGCCACGTCCGCCGGTGTCGATGATCCCGGCACGACTCTCGTCGGCGGGCCTCCGGTTTCGAGCCCGAACACGCAGGCTGGCATGCCATATCGATTGACATAGTTTGACGTCACGACTAACGTTTCGAGAACGGAAAGCGCTTTCCGCACCCGCTCACCTGCACCGCGGGCCGGCTCGCCCAGGCCGCCCGCGGCGCCAACACTCGGAGGTTCATCCGATGTCCCCATCCACTCCACGGACGACAACCCGCCGCTCCTGGCGACTGCGAACCGCACTCGTCGCGGCGCTGACCCTCGCGCTCGCGGCGGTCGGCGCGGTCGTCGCGGCACCGGCCCAGGCCGTCACCATCGACACCGGCGCGTGGTACGTCATCGTGTCCCGGCACAGCGGCAAAGCCGTCGACCTGTACAACTTCAGCACCGCCGACGGCGCCCCGATCGTCCAGTGGGCCCGCAACGACGGCTACCAGCAGCAGTGGCAGTTCGTCGACGCCGGCAGCGGCTACTACAAGCTGCGCTCGCGCCAGAGCGGCAAGTTCCTGGAACTGCCGAACGCCAACGACGGCACTCCCCTGGTGCAGAACCCGGACAACGGCACCACCCGCCAGCACTTCGCGGTGCGCGACACCGACAGCGGCTACGTGAAGTTCCTCAACCGGCACAGCGGCAAGGCCCTCGACGTGTGGGAGTGGTCCACCGCCGACGGCGGCATCATCAGCCAGTACGCCGACCTCAACGGCTGGAATCAGCACTGGCAGCTCATCGCGGTCGGCTCGGGTGGCGGTGGCGGTGGCGGCTCGCAGACCGGGCTGGTCGGCTGGGCCACCCAGGGCGGCGGCACCACCGGCGGCGGCAGCGCCTCGGCGACCACGGTCACCAGCTCGTCGGCCCTGTCCAGTGCCGTCTCCGGCAGCACCGCGCGGGTCGTGCGCATCTCCGGCACGATCTCCTGCTCCGGCATGATCACCGTCGGGTCGAACAAGACCATTCTCGGCAACTCCGGCGCGACGATCGCGGGCTGCGGCCTGAACGTCTCCAACGCGAGCAACGTCATCATCCGCAACATCTCGTTCCGCGACTGGAACGACGACGCGATCAACGTCCAGTACTCGACCCGGGTCTGGATCGACCACAACAGCTTCACCAACGGGTACGACGGCGCGGTCGACGTCAAGCGCGCCTCGGACTACGTCACGGTCTCCTGGAACCGGGTGTACGGGCACGACAAGTCCATGCTGCTCGGCCACAGCGACGACAACGCGAGTGAGGACCGCGGCCACCTGCGGGTGACCTACCACCACAACTGGTTCGACGGTTCGGGCACCCGCCACCCGCGGGTCCGCTTCGGCAACCCGGTGCACGTGTACAACAACTACTACCGGGGCAACGAGTACGGCGTCGCGTCCACCATGGGCGCGGGCGTGCTCGTCGAGGGCAACTACTTCGAGAGCGTCGACGAGCCCACGCTGGTCGGTTACGCCGACTCCGCCGACGGCGCGATCGTGCAGCGCAACAACTACTTCACCGGCTCCGGGTCCCCGGAGAGCGGTGGGGGCAGCGTGTCGGGCATCCCGTACTCGTACACCCTGGACAGCGCCGGTGGTGTGAAGGCCAGTGTGAGCGCGGGCGCGGGCGCGGGCCGGATCACGGTCTGACACCCCGATCCGGGCGGGCCGGCCCTACACCGGCCCGCCCGGATCACGGTCACCGGGGACCGGGCGGCGTCCCTAGGATGGCCGGATGGTCTACGAGGTAAGGCAGCTGCAGGAGCAGGACGGGCCCGCCGCCTGGCGGCTGGGCAGCGTCGCGTTCGGATACCACGCGTCCCCGCCGCCGGAGGACTTCAGCCTCGTGCCGGGCCGGACGGCCTGGGGTGTCCTCGACGGCGGCCAGCTGATCGCCAAGGCGGTCGATCGCGAGCAGGGCCAGTGGTTCGGCGGGCGGATCGTGCCCACCTCCGGCGTCGCGGGCGTCGCGGTCGCTCCCGAGGTGCGTCGCGGGGGCCTGGGCCGCCAGGTGCTCACCCGGCTGCTGGCCGGGGCGCACGAGCGGGGCGCGGCGATCAGCACGCTGTTCCCGTCGACGCCGCACCCGTACCGCCGGCTGGGCTGGGAGGAGGTCGGCGCGCTGACCTACCTCAGCGTGCCGACGTCGGCGCTGGCGGCGATCCGGCCGGGCCCCGGGGTCACGCTGCGCCCGGCGGCCACCGAGGACGTGCCCGCCGTCCGGGCGCTCTACCGCGACTGGGCCAGGTCCGGCACCGGCATGATGGAACGTTCCGGCCTGCTCTACGACACCACGCCGGAGAAGTTCCTGGCCGCCTACGACGGCGTCACCATCGCCGTGGGCGCGACGGGCGACCTGGAGGGCTACGCGAGCTGGGTGCGCGGCCCGAACACCGATCCGGTGGCCCGGGTGACGGCGCACGACCTGGTGGCGGCCACGCCGCAGGCGTCGACGGCGCTGCTGGCCATGTTCGGCGGCTGGGCGAGTGTCGCGCCGACGACCGTGCTGCGGCTCGGCCAGGGCGACCCGGCCCTGCTGGAGATCCCGACGACGCTGGTCACCGTGGACAGCCGCCAGCCGTGGATGCTGCGCCTGGTCGACGCGCCCGCGGCGATCGCGGCCCGCGGCTGGCCGGGTTACCTGAGCGGGGCGGTGGACCTGGAGATCGCCGACGCCGAGTGCCCGTGGAACGCGGGTCCGTGGCGATTGGTGCTCGACGGCGCCAGCGGGCGGCTGGAGCCCGGCGGTTCCGGTGCCGTCCGGTTCACCCCGCGCGGGCTGGCCGCCTGGTACGCGGGCGCGGCCACGCCGTCGGCGCTGCGCCGGGCCGGCCTGCTGAGCGGCGACGCCGTTGCCGACCCGCTGCTCTCCGCCGCCACCGCCGGCCCGACCCCGGTCCTGCACGACTTCTTCTGACCCCGCCGCCCCCGCCGCCCGCGGCGCAGGAGGGGTGGGCGCGCCGGGTGCGCCGGTCGGTCCACCGTGGACTGGGCGGTGAGTGTATCGGTTGGGTGTGAAGGAAAATTTCGCAAACTTATGGCATGGCGCAAGGTATCGACATAGACGCCGGTGACGATATATGGTGCCGTCACGCCGCCTGGCCAGGCATGACGCGGGTCTGATCAGGTGCGCGCGAGCTTGGGCTCGTGTCCCTCCCTACCCCCCGAGGAGTGCCGTGACCAGAATCCGATCCCTGCGTGCGCGCCGCCGGCGGTTGCTCGGCGTGCCCGCGCTCGTGGCCGCCGCCGTGGCGCTGGTGTCCCGCCCCGCCCACGCCGCGACCGCATCCGCCCCGGAGCCCGAGTGCGCCGCCGACCTCGTTCAGGGGGCGTGATGGCGACCATCCCTTGGCTGGCCGACGTGCTACGGGCGGCCGGTGTCCAGGTCGTCGAGGAGGGCAACTGGCTCAACCGGATGCGCCCCGGCTCGTTCGACCCGATCGGCGTGCTGTGGCACCACACCGCCGCCACGTCGAGCGCGAGCAACCCGCACCCGGCCCTGAACGTCTGCATCAACGGCCGCTCCGACCTGCCCGGCCCGCTGTGCCAGGCGCTGGTGGACTACCACGGCGTGTTCCACATCATCTCGGCCGGGCGCTGCAACCACGCCGGGTCGGCGCGGGCCAGTGGCCCCATCCCGGCAGGTGACGGCAACACCATGCTGATCGGCTGGGAGATCGACTACAACGGCGTCAACCAGACGATGACGTCCGCGCAGTACAACGCCTCGATCGCGGCGACCGCGGCGGTGCTCAAGCGGCTGGGCCGCGACTCCAGCTACGCCCGCGGCCACCGGGAGACCAGCACCACGGGCAAGATCGACCCGTATGCCATCGACCTCAACGTGATGCGCGCCGACGTGGCCCGGGCGATGAACCCGCCCACCGGCGGCTGGACGTCCACCGTGGACAACACCACCGCCGGGCGGTTCACCGCCAGCACCAACTGGGGCACCTCGGCGTTCTCCGGGCAGCGGTTCGGGGAGAACTACCGGTTCGCCAACCCCGTCGCAGCCAGCGACGCCGCCTGGTACAAGTTCGCCATCCCGGAGACGGGCAACTACCGCGTGGAGGCGTGGTGGCCGGCCGACCCGGGCTACAACAGCGCCGCGCCGTACGTGGTCGTCACCAGCAGCGGCAACCAGAGCGTGACCGTGGACCAGCGGGCGACCGGTGGCCAGTGGCGCGTGCTGGGCACCTTCAACCTCACCGCGGGCGACGCCAACAAGGTCGGCGTCAGCAGGTGGACCAACGGCACCGGCTACGTCATCGCCGACGCGGTCCGGGTGACCCGGGTCTGACCCGCAGGTCCGGCGGCGGTCTAGCAGGCCGTCGCCGGGCTTGATCGCCGTTTCGGGTCGGATGGCGGGCTCCGGCCGCCGCGACAGACCCGAGAGGGCCGGCTTCGGGCGCCGGCACGCGGGGCCGGTCCCTCGGCCA
>NZ_JBEZEB010000076.1:0-17881 GCF_040648615.1 Catellatospora sp. NPDC049111
GTCCGCGCTTTACGGTGCGTAACCCCCCCACCGCCTGCCCCCCCCGGCCCGGGCGTGCGGGGCCCCGGGCCCGGGGCCCGCCCGGTGAGACGCCGGTCAGGACGTCCAGATCACCGCGTGCCAGTCGCCGCCGACCGACACCTGGGCGGTGCCGACCGTCACGCCGAACTTGTTGACCCCGTTCGCCTTCGCTCCGCCACCGGTGACCAGGCTCGGCAGCCGGTGCGGCACACCGGCCTCGGACCAGTACACGGCCCGGTACAGGCCGGCGGCGTTCGAGCTCGCGCCGACCGTGTCACCGTCGTCGTTGATGGCGCTCACGAACGCGCTGTCGGCACCGTTGGGCAGGCCCAGGGTCACGATGGTCCCGTCGGCCTTCCACACGAAGTTTTCGTCGCTGCCGCCGTAGTACTGGCCGGCGATGTCGCCCCCGTTGTTGATCCCCGCGGCGAAGGATCCGTTGGCCGGCGGTGACGGGACGCTCGTCGCGACGCCGTTGACCAGCCGGGCGATGACGTCGCCGAGATGGCCGGTGACGACGCCGCCGTTGTTGATCGCCTCGGCGTCGAACTCCAGGCCGTAGAGGTCACCGGGGTGGTCGAGCTCGGTCATCACGCCGTTGGCCCAGCGGAAGCTCGTCGAGGTGTCGTCGGCGATGGCCCGGCCGACCACCACGCCGGCGTCGTTGACGCCGGTGGCCAGGCTGTAGTTGTTCTCCAGCGCGCCGAGGTCGGTCATGCCCACGCCCGGCCGCCACAGGAAGCCGTGCATGGTGACGTTGTCGGCCAGCGTGCTGTGGCCGACGATCCAGCCGTTGTTGTTGATGTCGGCCGGATAGGTGCGGGTGCCGCCCAGGCTGCCGATGTCGGTCATGGTGCCGTTCTTCCAGCGGAACGCGCGCATCGGCGCGGTCTGGCTGGGCGCGCCGCTGTAGCCGATGACGACGCCGTGGTCGTTGACGTCGGTCGCGGTGCTGCAGCAGGCGCCGCCGAGCGTGCCGAGGTCGATGACCTGCAGCGCCGCAGCCGCGGCGGGAGAGGCGGGCAGTGCCACCGCGCCGGCGGCGAACACGGCCAGGGAGGCGATGAGCACGCGTAAGGGAGTTCTGCGCACAGGCTGTCGCTTTCTCTCGTGGGACAGAGGTTCACGCCCCCCGTGGGGCCTGATCTCCGCAGTCTCCTCCGATGTGCGGCCGAGGCAATCGGATTGACGACCGGACCGACCGTCCATTGTCGACATCCTCGTCGGCCGTTCGGCTGATGGCGCGGGCCGGGCACCCGGACGGCCGCCGTGGCGACGCGTCCGGACGCCCGGCCGGTGAGTGCCGCTCAGCGGGTCCAGAGGACGGCGGTGTACTCGCCGCCGGTGGCGGTGAGGTTGGCGTGGCCGACCGTCTGGCCGAGCCGGTTCACGCCCAGCGCCGTGGCCTGTCCGCCCGGCACCAGGCTGGGCAGCAGGCGGGGCGTGCCGAACTCCGACCAGTAGACGGCGCGGGTGTGCCCGAACTCCAGGGTCCGGGTGCCCACCGTGTGCCGGCTCTCGTTGATCCCGTTGGCCGCGGCGAACTTCGCCCCGGCGGGCATGCCGAGGTTCAGCACGGTGCCGTCGGCCCGCCACACGAACGCGCCCTGGGCGCCGTTCCAGTACGTGCCCGCCACGTCGCCGTTGTCGTTGATGGCGCCGGCGTGGCCGACCAGCCCGGACGCGACCGTCTGGTTGTTCTTCCACCAGGCGGGCTGACCGGAGTCCTCCCCGTTGAGGGAGCCGCCGATCTTGCCGTGCTTGTTGATCCCGGCCGGATCAAAGCCTTCGCCGGTCGGGGTCACGATCTTCGACATGACGCCGTTCGCCCAGCGGAAGCCGTGCAGCTGGCCGTTGACCACGTACCGGCCGACCACGACGCCGCTGTCGTTGACGCCGGTGGCGATGCTGCTGTCCCCGAGGGAGCCCAGGTCGGTCATGCCGAGTCCGGGCCGCCACAGGAACGCGTGCACGGTGCCGTCACCGCCGGTCAGCTCGCTGTAGCCGACGATCCAGCCGTTGTTGTTGATCGCGAGCGCCACCGCCCGCGGCCCACCCAGCGTGCCGAGGTCGGTGATCACGCCGTTCTGCCAGCGGACCGCCCGCTCGGGCGGATTCTCCATGGTGCCGACCTGGCTCTGCCCGACCACGACGCCGTGGTCGTTGATGGCGAACGCCTGGCTGCAGCAGCTGCCGGACAGGTTGCCGAGCACCACGATCTGCGGGCCTGCCGCGGCCGCCGGAGCCGCGGTCAGCGACACCGCGGTGAGGACGGCGGCGACCGTCACGGACACCAGCCTTCGGACTGTTCTCATAGGCGCTCACTCTCTCGGGAGGGCAGGAGTTCACGCCACGTGACGGCGTGAACTCCCACAGTCCCCCGCCGGACACCGTTCGCGCAGTCAGCATGCTGACCACGACATTCCATTGCCGACATGTGACAGAAATGTTAAGTACTCGGTCTCATTCCGGCGGATTCCTGCACGAGAAAGGCATCCGAGCAGCCGAACGGCCCGGTGTGCACGCACGGATGTCCACACACACCGGGCCGTTCGTGGAGTTCAGCGAGTCCAGAGCACGGCGTGGTACTCGCCGCCGGTGGCGCTCAGGTTGGCCTGGCCGACGGTCTGGCCGAGGCGGTTCATGCCCCACGCCATCGACTGCCCGCCCGGCACGAGGCCCGGCAGCAGGTTCGGCGTGCCGAACTCCGACCAGTACACGGCCCGGTAGTTGCCGCCTGCGGTGACCCGCCAGCCGACGGTGTGCCGGCTCTCGTTGATTCCGGTGGTCGCGGCGTCGACCGTGTTCGGGGGCGGCGTCAGCGTGAGTACGGTGCCGTTGGCCCGCCACACGCCCACCACGGCCGGGGACGGGGCGGAGTCGAAGGCGACGTCGCCGCTGTCGTTGATCGCCGTACCCTCGCCGACCAGGCCCGACAGCACGGTGATGCCGTTCTTCCAGGTGGCCGGCTGGCTCACGTGGGTGCCGGCGATCTTGCCGTTCTTGTTGATCCCCTGCGCGGCGAAGCCGGACCCGTCCGGAGTGTTCAGGTCGCTGAGCACCCCGTCGGCCCAGCGGAAGCCGCGCAGCTCACCGCTGAGCACGTAGTAGCCGACGACGATGCCGCTGTCGTTGACGTCGGTGGCCACGCTCGTCGCGCCCAGCGTGCCCAGGTCGGCCATGCCGAGGCCGGGCCGCCACAGGAACGCGTGCATCGAGGCGTCGGCCAGCTCGCTGTAGCCGACGATCCAGCCGTTGTTGTTGATCGCCGTGGCGCCGGACCTCGCCCCGCCCAATGTGCCGAGGTCGGCCATGACGCCGTCCTTCCAGCGGAAGGCGCGCTCGGGCGGGTTCTCGCCGGTGCCCACCTGGCTCGACCCGACCACGACCCCGTGGTCGTTGACGGCGAACGCCTGGCTGCAGCAGGTGCCGGTCAGGGTGCCGAGGTCGACGGCGTGCAGCCCGCCGTCGGCCGAGGCCGGGGCGGCGGGCAGCACCACCACCAGCGCGACGGCGGCGGCCAGGGAGGAGGACAACAGGCGTCGTACGGTCTTCACGGGCGCTCGCTTTCGTAGGGGACCGGGAGTCACGCCGTGTGACGGCGCGGTCTCCACAGTCCCCCGCGGCACCCCTGCGACGCAGTCAGCATGCTGACCACGTCCGTCCATTGCCGACCTGTGAACGAAATGTTAAGACGCCAGCCTGTGCATCCAGGACTCCACGTCGGACGCGGAGCGCGGCAGGCCGTCGGACAGCATCCGGTAGCCGGTCTCGGTGATCAGCAGATCCTCCTCGATCCGGAAGCCCATGCCGCGCAGCTCGGCCGGGATCAGCCCGTCGTCGGGCTGGAAGTAGATGCCCGGCTCCACGGTGAGCACGTGCCCCGGGGTCAGCGTCCCGTCGAGGTAGTGATCGGCCCGCGCCGCGGCGCAGTCGTGCACGTCCAGGCCGAGCATGTGCCCCGAGCCGCACAGGGTCCAGCGCCGGTGCAGACCGCTGTCCTCGTCCAGGGCCTGCTCGGCGGAGACCGGCAGGATGCCGAGGTCGGCCAGGCCGTACGCGTACACGTGCATTGCCGCGCGGTGGAAGTCGCGGTAGGCCGCGCCCGGCACCAGCGCGGCGAGCGCGGCGTCGTTGGCCTTGCGGCACAGCTCGTACAGGTCGCGCTGCAGCGGGGTGAAGTGCCCCGAGATGGGCAGCACCCGGGTGATGTCGGCGGTGTACAGCGAGCGCGTCTCCACTCCCGCGTCGAGCAGCAGCAGGTCGCCGTCGCGGACCGGGCCGTCGTTGTCGATCCAGTGCAGGGTGGCGGCGTGCGCCCCGGCGGCGACGATCGAGTGGTAGCCGACCTCGTTGCCCTCCAGCCGGGCGCGCTGCC
Source organism: Catellatospora sp. NPDC049111 (assembly GCF_040648615.1). Classification (NCBI taxonomy): domain Bacteria; kingdom Bacillati; phylum Actinomycetota; class Actinomycetes; order Micromonosporales; family Micromonosporaceae; genus Catellatospora; species Catellatospora sp. NPDC049111. The sequence continues at coordinate 4,400 of NZ_JBEZEB010000076.1, forward strand.
AGAACACGCCTTCCAGCAGCCGCTCCGAGGTGGCCTTGGCCTGCGGCAGGGCGCGCACCACGTCCTCGAAGCCGCGCGTGGTGATCGCGACGGCCTCCTCCAGCTGGGCGATCTCCCACGCGTCCTTGACCAGCCGCAGCTCGGCCAGCACCGCCTTCAGCTCGGCGTCGCCGTCGACCGGGGCGACCGCCGCGTCGACCTCGGTGTCCAGGCCGCGCAGCACCAGCGTCGGGGTGTCCGGCTTGAGCGCGGCGGCCAGCTCGTCGCGGTGCCGGGTCGTCACGCCCAGCGCCCGGGTGCTCTCCCCCAGCGTGGGACGGCGACCCGCCCACAGCTCGCCGTAACGGCGGTCGCGGAAGAACTCGCCGTTGTCCCGGGCCGAACGCGGCCGCAGGTACAACGTGCTCTCCCCGTCCGGCTCCACGACCACGACCCCGTCGCTGGACTGGTCGCCGGTCAGCCACACGTACGCCGAGTGCGCCCGGAACCGGTAGTCCTGGTCGTTGGAGCGGGCCTTGAACGTGCCCGCCGGCACGACGACGCGGTGCCCCGGGAACGCCTGGTGCAGGCGCGCGCGCCGGGCCGGCGTCCACGCCGCCACCTCGGCCTGCGGCAGGTCGTGGTGCTCGGAGTCGAGCCAGCCCGTGCGCATGAACTCGTCCAGTGCCGCCGACACGGGCAGGTCGTGGCTACCGGTGTGGAATCGCTGCTCCGCCATGCCGCAGACAGTACCGTACAGCCCTACGCCCCTTACACCCCCGACGAAGGAAGGGCACCTTCCCATCGGAATACGTAGAGGAAGGGCACCTTCTTAACATGCCCGCCGACGCTGCCTGCGGGGGCGGCAGATGGGCGGTGGTGGTCGCTAGACTGCGGCCATGTCGAGCGAAATCGATGCCGCGGCCTACGCCGCCGACACGGCGAGTCTGTCCGGCCGCATCGCGACCCGGGTGCAGTACGTGCTGGCCGGCGCGTACTTCCTGGCCGTCGCCGTGGCGCTGGGCCGGGCGGCCCAGCTCGCGGGCCGGTTCTACCTCCCCCACCAGGGCGACGAGGCCACCGGCACCGCCGACATCTGGCCCGGCGTGCTGGCCGCGGTCTGGCTCGCGATCACCTTCGTGCTGAGCATCGCGCCGATCCTCGCCGGGCTCACCGCGCTGTACGCAATCGTCCTGCTCGCCTCGGCCCGGCTGCGCGCCGACCGCCGCAGGTGGCGCTCGCTGGCGGCCAGCACCGTGCTGTCCGCGCTCGCCTTCGCGGCGTCACTGACCCCGCAGGCGCGGACCCTGCTCGTCTGGCTGCTCGACTAGCCGGAGGCGGGGCGCCGCGGCAGCGCCCCGCCTCCGCGGTCAGCTCTTGACCGAACCGGCCATCATGCCGCCGATGAACCAGCGGCCCAGCAGTATGTACACCAGCAGCGTCGGCAGCGAGGTGATCAGCGCACCCGCCATCGCCGCCGCGTAGTCCGGCGACTGCGCGCCGGCCAGCGCGTTGAGCGCGATGGTGATCGGCCCGTTGCGGGTGTTCGACAGGAAGATCGCGAACAGGTAGTCGTTCCAGGACGAGGTGAACTGCCAGATGACGGTCACCACGAAGCCCGGCAGCGACACCGGCAGGATCAGCGACCGGAACGTGCGCAGCAGCCCGGCCCCGTCCATCTGCCCGGCCTCGATCAGCTCCTCCGGAATGATCGTCGCGTAGTAGTTGCGGAAGATCAGCGTGCAGATCGGGATGCCGTACACCGTGTGCACGAAGACCAGCGTCGGGATGCCGGGCGCGACACCCAGCCACAGCACGATCTCCCGCAGCGGGATCATGACCGCCTGGTACGGGATGAACATGCCAAACAGGATCAGCGTGAACACCACGTCCGCGCCGGGGAAGCGCCAGCGCGACAGCACGAAGCCGTTCGCCGCCCCGATGATCGACGAGAGCAGCGCGACCGGGATCGCCAGCTGGAACGTGCGGCCGAACGACGGGCCCAGCGAGGTCCACGCCTTCTCCCAGGACGCGAACGTCCACGTCTCGGGCAGGTTCCACTGCCCGTTGACGCCGATCTCGCGGCCGGACTTGAAGCTCGTCACGACCAGCACGTACAGCGGCATGAGCACGATCAGCACGAACAGGATCAGCAGCCCGTACCGCAGGGCGCGGGCCACCGGCTTCGGCAGGCCCTGCCGCGGCGCGGGCGCCGGGCGGGGCGGGGCGGCGGCAGGCGGTGCGGCGACGGTCTCGGTGCTCATGAGCGCTTCTCCGAGCGGTTGACGTGGATCAGGTACGGCACGACCACCACGGCGACGACCAGCAGCAGGAACACCGAGATCGCGGCGGCCTTGGCGTAGTCGCGGGTGAGCAGGGTCTGCCAGACGTACACGGCGGGCACCTCGGTCAGCCACTGCGCCCCGGACACCGACATGATCAGGTCGAACATCTTCATCGACATGTGCCCGGTGATGATGAGCGCCGACAGGATCGTCGGCGTCAGCTGCGGGAACAGCACCTGCCGGTACAGCTGGAAGGTGGTGGCCCCGTCCACGACGGCGGCCTCGCGCAGCTCCTCCGGGATGCCCCGGAACCCGGCCAGGAACAGCGCCATCACGTATCCGGACAGCTGCCAGATCGCGGGCACCGCCATCGCGGCCATGCCCCAGTCGGGGTCGGTCCACCACGGGCTCTCCAGGAAGCCCAGCCCGAGGCCGTGGAAGATCGCGTTGATGCCGCCCGCGTTCTCCCCCTGCCCGGTGTTCATCAGCCAGCGCCAGACCACGCCCGAGGCGACGAACGACACCGCCATCGGGAACAGGTAGACGGTGCGCCAGAAGCCCTCGGCCTTCGCGCGGCGCTCCAGCAGCAGCGCCCAGATCAAGCCGAGCACGATGGTGCCGACCATGAACACGACCGTGAAGACGACCAGGTTCTGCAGCGAGTGGGTGAAGCGGTCGTTGATGTCGCTGGTGAACAGCTTGGTGTAGTTGTCGAGCCCGACGTAGCCCTTGGCGGGGCGGGCGTTGTGGCGGTCCTGCAGGGACAGGTTGACCGTCCAGCCGATCAGGCCGTACACGAACACGGCCAGCAGGATCAGCGACGGTGAGATGAGCAGCAGCCCGGGTATCCAGGTCCGCCTCCGGTGGCGCAACGCGACCTCCTCGGTAAGGAAGGGCGCCCTCCGGGTGGGAAGGCGCCCTTCGTTGCCTTACGGCGGACTACTTCTTCGGGCCGAACTCCGCCGCGGCGGCCGCCAGCGCCGTCTGCAGCGCGGCGACGTCACCGTCGGCGGAGAACTTGCCCTGCGCCGAGCCGACCGCGCCCTGCCAGCCCTGCGCGCACGCCGAACCGTGCGGGCAGCTCGGCACCTGGGTCGCGGTCTTCCAGTCGCCCATGGCGGCCTGCTGGTACGCCGGGAAGCCGTCGGTGCCGACGTCGGTGCGGGCCGGGATCGAGCCCTTCTTCTGGTTGAACGCGGCCTGGCCGGTGGCGCTGCCGACCGTCTTCAGCCAGCACTTGGTGCCGTCGGCGTTCTTCGCGCCCTTGGGCAGCACGAACGAGTCGGCCAGCCACTGGAACACGTTGCCGTTGCCCGGGAACACCGACCAGCCGTAGTCCTTGAAGCCCTTGGCGTCGAGGTCGGCCGCCTCCCAGTCACCCATCAGCTGGTACGCCGCCTTGCCGTCCATCAGCAGCTTCTCGGCGTCGGTCCAGTCGAAGGTGTCCCGGTCCTTGTTGGTGTAGGTGAGCAGCTTCTTGTAGTCGTTGATCGCCGTGGTGATCTCGGCGCCCTTCCAGTCGGTGCCGCCGTTCCACAGCCCGTTGAACTTCTCCGGGCCGAGCTTGGAGATCAGCAGGGCCTCGAACAGCATCTGCTGGGTCCAGTCCTTGCCCAGCGCCAGCGGCGTGGCCACCCCGGCGGCCTTGAGCTTGTCCAGGTCGGCGAAGAAGCCGTCGAGGGTGGTGGCGTCCTTGGTGATGCCGGCCTTGGCCAGCACCGTCTTGTTGCTCCACAGCACGTTGGCGCGGTGGATGTTGGCCGGCACCGAGTAGATCTTGCCGTCGACCGTCAGGTTCTCGATGAGGCCCTTCGGGAAGGCGTTGCTCAGACCCCATTCGGTGTACTGCGCCGACAGGTCCTCGAGCTGGTCGTCGTTGATGTAGTCGGACAGCTCCGCGCCCGCGTGGGCCTGGAACGTGTCCGGCGGGTCGTTCTGCTGCAGCCGCGAGGCCAGCACCTGCTTGGCGTTGCTGCCCGCGCCGCCGGCGACCGCGCCGTTCTCGAACTCGTAGTCCGCGCAGTCGGTCTTGAAGACACCCACCAGGCCGTCGAGTCCGGCCTTCTCACCGCCGTCGGCCCACCAGGTGAAGACCTCGACCTTCTTGGTGCCGGCGCCGGGCTCTTCACTGCTGCTGCAGGCCACGGTCGCGAACATCGTTCCGAAAGCGACGGCCAGGGCTGCCACTCGCCTGGAAAGACGCATGCTTCCTCCATCTGATTCTTGACATCGTTGTCTCACGCGCCAGCCCAGACTTCTCCCCTCGTGACGAGCCTGTCAACGCCGGTTACCGTTTTGTTGCCGGACACAACAGAATCGAGATCGCGAACTCGCCCATGGTCACCAAGCGCACACCGACGGCGTACCGAGGGAGCTCCGGCGGGTGTGCGCGATGGCAGGGGCGCCAGGCGCACCATGATCGTTCAACTTGCCTGGCAGGTGGGCGAATGCAAGATACGCACAGGTGCCTGGCAGGTCGAACGATCATGGACGGCCTGCGGAGCGGAGACGGCCGCGTTGTCGGCACCGCGCCACGGTGCCACCGCACGGCGTCATGCCGGGTCAGGCCCAGGACGCGTCCGCGTACTCGGGGTCGCGTAGGCGGGCCGGGAGCGATTCGGTCTGCTGCGTGTCGCTGTCGTCGGTGACCGCCACGGCGAACGCGGCCAGGCCCACCGCGGTGATGTCCTCGGCGACGGCCCAGTACCGGTCGGGCAGGTTGGTGCGCTGGTCGAGCGCCGCGCGAAGGTGGTAACCGCCGAACGCGCCCAGGCCCGCACCTGCCGCGCCGAGCGCCGCACCGGCCGCCGCGCGGCCGAAGCCGCGGTCGTCGGACCAGCCCAGCAGTCCGCCGGCCAGTCCGCCGAGGGCGAGGCGGGCGAGCAGCGGGCCGCGGTTGAGCCGGCTGGGCGTGCTCGGCAGTTTGTCGGCGACGATTTCGGTGGCCGCCGTGGCGACCAGGCTCTTGCGCACGAGCGGGCTGGACAGCACCTGGCCCTGCACCATCGAGGCGAAGCCCCGGCCCTTCTTGCCCTTCTTCTTGCCACCCCGGCTCATGGCCACCGCGAGCGCGGCCAGCCCGAGCTGCGAGCGCATCCCGGTGGCCATGCCGAGTGCCAGCGGTCGAAGAACCGTGATCGCGCCCATGGATACAGGTTATGCCTGTGGTGGCCGCGCCGCGGGCGGTCCGCGACGCTGCTGCGCGGAGCTAGGCGGCGGCCGTGCGGGTGGCCAGGAAACGGGCCGGGTCGTCGAGGATGGCCTGGGTGACCGCGCGTGCCGCGCCGACCAGGGCGGCATCGGCGCCCAGGGCCGACGCGCGGACCTTCACCGGGGACCAGCGCGCGGTGATCACGCGCCGGGACAGCTCGCGTTCGAGGGCCGGGCGCAGCCAGTCGATCAGCTCCGCGTAGTGGCCGCCGAGCACGACGGTGGCGATGTCGAGCAGGTTCACCGCGCCGGACAGCGCCACGCCGAGCGCCGTGCCGGCATGGTCCAGCGCGTCGAGCACCGGCGCGCTCGCGCGGCGGGCCCCGTCGACCAGGTCGGTGAGCACGGCCGCGCCGGTGGGCAGTCCGGCGGCGGCGCGGATGGCCTCCTCGCCCGCGTACTGCTCCAGGCAGCCGCGAGAGCCGCAGTGGCAGTCGGGGCCCTGCGGGTCGATGGTGACGTGGCCGATCTCCCCCGCCCAGCCGTGCGAGCCGCCGAACAGCTCGCCGTCGAGCACGATGCCGCCGCCGATGCCGATCTCGCCGGACACGTAGAGGAAGCTGCGCAGCCCGGTGGCGTGCCGCTCCCCCAGCGCGGCCAGGGTGGCCTCGTTCGCGACGTCCAGCGGCAGGTGGCCTAGACCGCCCAGGTCCTCGGGCCGGGGCAGGGCGACCTGCTGCCAGCCGAGGTTCGGGGCGATCCGGATGGTGTCCCCCTCGACCAGGCCCGGCACCGCGATCACGCCGCCCGCCGGGGTCAGCCCCAGGGCGGCGACGGCGGCGATGGCCTGGTCGGCCAGCTCGGCGAGCGCCTGCCAGGTCTGCGCGGGGCGGTGCTCACGCTGGTCGAGTCGGCGCACCTGCCGATGGCGTACGGCTCCCGTCAGGTCGACCGCGCACACGGCCAGGTAGTCGACGTTGACCTCCATGCCGAGCCCGGCCGGGCCGGTGCCCGCGGGCACGATGCCGGTGCCCGGCCGGCCGACGCCGGAGCGCGACACGGGCTCTAGTTCGGCGACCAGCCCCCCGGCGATCAGCTCGTCGACGATGGTGGAGACGGTGGCTCTGGTCAGCCCGCTGGCCGCCGCGATCTCGGCCCGGGACGGGGGCCGGTTCGCGGCGGTGACATGGCGCAGGACCAGCGCGAGGTTGTGATCGCGCAGGCTGCGCTGGCGCACCGGATCGTCTCGGCGCGGCGGGCGGGGCGGCATGGTCTTGACAATGCCACACCCTATAAGTTCAATGGCTGAACAAACAAGATTTCAGGGAGATGACATGACGCAGCCGACTCCGGCCGACAAGTTCACGTTCGGCCTGTGGACCGTGGGATGGCAGGGGCGCGACCCGTTCGGCGACGCCACCCGCGAGGCGATCGACCCGGTCGAGTCCGTGCACCGCCTCGCCGAGCTGGGCGCGTACGGCGTGACGTTCCACGACGACGACCTGATCCCGTTCGGTTCCGACGACAGCGAGCGCGAGCGGATCATCAAGCGCTTCCAGGCCGCGCTCGCCGAAACCGGCCTGGTCGTGCCGATGGCCACCACCAACCTGTTCACCCACCCGGTCTTCAAGGACGGCGGCTTCACCAGCAACGACCGCGCCGTGCGCCGGTACGCGCTGCGCAAGGTCATGCGCAACATGGACCTGGCCGCCGAACTGGGCGCGCAGACCTACGTGCTGTGGGGCGGCCGCGAGGGCACCGAGTACGACGGCTCCAAGGACGTGCGCACCGCGCTGGAGCGCTACCGCGAGGGCCTGGACATGCTCGCGCAGTACAGCATCGACCGGGGCTACGGGCTGAAGTTCGCGCTGGAGCCCAAGCCGAACGAGCCCCGCGGCGACATCCTGCTGCCGACGATCGGCCACGCGATCGCGTTCATCGACAGCCTCGAGCACCGCGACATGGTCGGCCTCAACCCCGAGGTCGGGCACGAGCAGATGGCCGGCCTGAACTTCCTGCACGGCATCGCCCAGGCGCTGTGGCACGGCAAGCTGTTCCACATCGACCTCAACGGCCAGCGCGGCATCAAGTACGACCAGGACCTGGTGTTCGGCCACGGCGACATCGTCAACGCGTTCTTCCTGGTCGACCTGCTGGAGTTCGGCGCCGCCGACGGCGGCCGGGCGTACACCGGCCCGCGCCACTTCGACTACAAGCCGTCCCGGACCGAGGACCTCGACGGGGTGTGGGCGTCGGCGGCCGCGAACATGCGCACGTACCTGCTGCTCAAGGAGCGCGCCGCAGCGTTCCGGGCCGACCCGCGGGTCGCCGAGGCCCGCGCCGCCGCCCGCTACGACGAGCTCGGCGTGCCGACCCTGGGCGCGGGCGAGACCTACAGCGACCTGCTCGCCGACCGGTCGTCGTTCGAGGACTTCGACGTCGACGCCCAGGCCGCCAAGGGCGGCGCGTTCGTCCAGCTCAACCAGCTGGCGCTCGAGCACCTGCTCGGCGCTCGCTGACCGGCCACGGGCCGCCGCCGCGGTGCGACGGCGACGGCCCGTTCTTGATCGCCGTTTCCGGTCAGAACCTCGGGTGCCACCGCAGGTTCCGACCGGAAACGGCGATCTTCGTCGGGCGCGCACCCCACGTGCGCGTGTCGCCCCTCTTGTCCACGCGCGCCGTGCGGGCGGGTGACGCCGGCGCGTGACGCGGAGCACGCAAAACGGGTGCGCACAGGTCCCCGCATGCGGGCTAACCTGCCCACGTGCTGACCCGGATGATCAAACTGCTGCCCGACCACCCCGCCACCCGTGCGCTCGTCTTCAGCACGCTCGCGGGGTCGACGTCGCGCGGCCTGTTCATCACGATCAGCGTCATCTTCTTCACGCGCTCGGTGGGGTTGTCCGCCGGGCAGGTCGGGCTCGGGCTGACCATCGCCGCTGTGGTGGGTCTGATCGCCGGAGTGCCCGCCGGGCACCTCGCGGACCGGGTCGGCCCGCGCCGGGTCATGGTCGCCTTCGGGACGGCCCGGGCGGCACTCATGCTCGGCTACCTCGCTGTGCACGACTTCCCGGGCTTCGTGCTGGTCGCGGCCGGGGTGCAGGTGCTGGAGACGGGCTTCGGCGCCGCGAACGGGGCGCTCATCGCGGGCTCGATCCCCGCCGAGCACCGGGTGCGCACCCGGGCCATGCTGCGTGCCGTCACCAACGTGGGCTGGGGCGTCGGCGCGCTGATCGCCGGAGTGGCGCTGAAGTACGACACCCGGGCTGCCTACGTCGCCATCATCGTCGTCTGCGCGGCACTCGCGCTGACGGCATCGTCGCTGGTCATGCGGGTGCCACCGGTCGCGCCACAGCCCCGTCGCGCTTCCGGCCCCGCGCTGATCGTGCTCCGGGACCGGCCGTACCTCGCGCTCGCGGCGCTCAACGGGGTGCTGTGCATCCACTACGGCATGCTCAACGTGGCCGTGCCGCTGTGGGTGGTCGAACGCACCAACGCGCCGGCCTGGGTCGTCGCCATGCTGGGCCTGCTGAACGCCACTGTCGTGGTGCTGTTCCAGATCCGCGCCAGCCGGGGCACCGCCACCGCAGAGGGGGCTGCCGCCGCGCAGCGGACGTCCGGACTTCTGCTGCTCGGTGCCTGCCTGCTCTACAGCCTCGCCGCAGGGCAGAACGCCCGGATCGCCGTCGCTGTGCTCGTCGCGGCCGCGCTCGTGCACGTGCTCGGCGAGCTGCGCCAGGCCGCAGGCTCGTGGGGCATCTCGTTCGACCTCGCGCCGGACCACGCCCAGGGGCAGTACCAGGGCATGTACGGCACCGGGTTCTCGCTGGCGGGCGTGGTCGCGCCCGCCCTGCTGGCCACGGTCGTCGTCGGCTGGGGATGGCCCGGCTGGCTGCTGTTCGGCCTGGTCTTCGCGGCCAGCGGAGCAGCAGTGCCCGCCACCGTGCGCTGGGCACGGCGGGCCCGCGCGCAAGCCGCGGCACCGGAGCCCGCCCTCGTCTGAACCAGTCGTGACCTGGCTGTCCGGCAGGACGAAGTTTGGAAGGGCACCTTCACATCGCTCCGCGATGTGAAGGTGCCCTTCCTTTCGCTTCGCCCGGGGTCAGGAGGCGGTGGCCAAGGGGGCCGGTGGTGCCGGGTCGCGGCGGCGCAGGAGGGCGTCGAGGGAGAAGGCGCCGGGGCCGAGCACCGCGATGATGAGGAACGACCAGCAGAACAGGGCGGCAGCCTCGCCGCCGTTGTTCAGTGGGAGCAGGCCCTGGGTCTGGTGCACGACGAAGTAGGCGTACGCCATGGAGCCGGAGCAGAGCAGAGCGGCCGGCCGCGTCGCCAGGCCCGTGATCACAAGGATGCCGCCGGCGAGCTGGATGAGCGCCGCCCACCAGCCGGGCCAGGCGGCGAACTCGACGGCACGGCCGGAGCCGCGGTTGCCGCCGAAGACGCCGAACAGTGAGGCCGCGCCGTGGAACGCGAACAGCAGGCCGAGCACGACCCGGAACAGGGTCAGGGTCACGGCGGCGGATCGGGCAGAGGACATGAAGGTCTCCTCAGGGAGAGATCTGATGTCGTTGCCCGGACGCATCCAAGATTAGATCGATTGATTCACACCTTGCAATGTTCGTCTCAATGGGCGAACACAGTTCGGCCCTTGCCAGCTGGTGCGGCATGGTTACGCTCGGCGGATGCACGCCCTCGTCGAGCGGGAACTCGACCCCCTCCCCTTCCTCGTACTCGGCCTCGCCATGCTCGGGATCGGCCTGATGCTGCTGTGGCGCGGTATCCGGTTGCGGCGGGTGCACCGCGGCTCGGTCGAGCGCGAGGCCACCCTCGGCACGGTCTTCGACGGCACCGCGCAGGAGCGGGACCCGCGCCGCACCGGAGGGCGCAATGCCGGCGACTGGCTGCGGATCTTCGTGGAAGGTCTGCTGCTGGCCGGTGTCGGAGCGGCCTTCACCGTGCACGCGATCAGCCGCCTGGTGGACTGAGTCACAGTCGCCGCATACGCGGGATGGGTGAGGCCAGCAGCCAGAGCACGCCCAGGAGCGCGCCGACGGTGGCGATCCACAGCGTCTCGCGTACGCCCAGGGCGGTGCCCAGCGCGCCGCCGATGACCGCGCCGATCGGGCGGATGCCGTAGTTGATGGTGCGGTGCGCGCCCGTCACCCGGGCGCGCAGCTCGTCGGGGATGACGCTGGCCTGCAGCGAGCCGCCCGCGGTGTCCAGCAGCATGACGCCGAGGCCGGAGAGGAACTCGGCGCAGAACACCATCGTCAGCACCAGCCAGTGCGGGCCCTGGGCCAGCGGAATGAGGATCAGCGGGGCCGGGAACAGCAGGTAGCCGAAGACGTACAGCGGTCCGACGCCGAAGCGCTCGGCCACCCGCCGCGCGACGGCCGCGCCGATCAGCGCGCCGACGGCGGCGAGGCCCAGCCCGAGGCCCAGCACGTCGGGGGTGATGTGCAGTTCGGTGGTGACGTACAGGATGACCAGCGCGAGGTACATGAAGTTGAACAGGTTGAGGGTGCTGCTCGCGCTGACGGCCGCCCGCATGACCGGGTGGCGTGCGATGAACGACAGGCCCTCGCGCAGTCCGAGGCCGCGCCGGGCGGTCGGCGTCGGTTCGACGACCTCCACGCGGGCGATCATGACAGCGGAGAACAGGAACGACACCGCGTCCAGCAGCAGCGCGAACGGCGCGCCGACCAGGCGCACCAGCACGCCGCCGACGCTCGCCCCGGCCACCGACGAGAACGCCCGCGAGCCGTTGAGCAGCGCGTTGGCGGGCAGGAAGTCCTCGCGGGGCACGAGTGAGACGAACAGGGTGGTGCGGCACACCTCGAACAGCACGCTGAACGTGCCGACGGTGAACGCGACCAGGTAGAGCTGGGTCATGGTGAGCGCGTCGAGCAGGTACAGCACCGGCACGGCCAGCAGCGCGACCGCGCGGGCGACGTCGGCGGCGACCATGATGGTCCGCTTGTAGGGCCGGCGGTCGGCCCAGCCGCCGAACAGCAGCGAGAACAGCAGGTTCGGGGCGAGCGCGGCGGCGGTCAGCCAGCCCATCTCGGCGGGGCCGGCCTGCGCGACGAGCACCGCGAACAGCGGGAGTGCCAGTTCGGTGATCTGGTCGCCGAGCAGGGAGACGCTCTGCCCGGTCCAGTAGCGCCGGAACGGGGTCTGCCGCAGCAGCGGGGGCAGCCAGCGGCGAGTGTCGGGGGTGGCGGTGGCGGTCATGGGGGTGTGCGCCTCCGGGGTCAGGGCTGGTTGTCGATGGTGGTCACGTAGTAGCCGACGTGGACCAAACGCGCGCCGGGTGGCCGCAGGGACGGGTCGGTCTGGCGGGGCCGGTACGCCTCGAAGAGGGCCTCGATGCGTTGGGACAGTTCGCCGAGTTCGTCGGTGGTGAGGTAGGCCAGGTCGTCGCCGGGGCCGGTGACGGCGCGCCACTGCGGCGGGTCGTCGGCGCGGCCGGCCAGCCAGGTCATGGCGCGTTCGTAGAAGCGGCGGATGATCACCCCGTCGAGCTGGTCGACGGCGGCGCGGGTCTCGGCGTCGTCGGAGTCGCGGCCCCACCGGGTCATCAGGGCGGTGGCCCGCCACGGCCGCTCCCGGGCGTCGGCCCCCTCGACCCGTTCGACCAGGCCGTACTTGGCGAGTTGGCGCAGGTGGAAGGAGCAGTTGGGTACGTTCTCGCCCAGCCGGCGGGCGGCCTGGGTGGCGGTCAGCGGGCCCTCCCGCCGCAGCAGGCCGACCAGCGAGATGCGCAACGGGTGGGCGTACGCGCGCATGGCGACGGGGTCGGTGAGGTCCACCACGGGTTGGTCGGTCACATGCTAAAGATAGCTTTAGAAAGCTTTCTCTACAATCTTGGGACGTCACTCCCCCGCTGTCACCTACCGGACACGCGATCCGCCGGCCGCGCCGAGTCGATCACGCGATGACGAGACAGCACCCCTTACCGACCGGCCGACCGGCGTCGGCGAAAGTTCTTTCATCGACAGATAGGGATGCGAAAGACTTCCAAAGTTCTCCCCACTTCTATATATATGGCTTTCAGTGACTACCGTCACACTCCACTGAGTCGGGGAGGACTCGTGAAAAGAACCCTCGCGACCGGCAGTGTCGCCCTACTCGTGGGCGCCATGCTGTCGGTGTCGGCAACCTCCGGCAGTGCCGCGCCCAGCGGCCCCTCGTCGCCCACCGGCCTGGCGGCCGCCGAACGCGCGCTCGCCGAGCACCCGGCGGACGTGCGCGCCGCGGGCGGCGACGCCTACCGCATCGACCGCACCATCAGCGACAGCAGCGGCACCCACGTGCGCTACGCCCGCACGTTCCAGGGCCTGCGGGTGTACGGCGGCGACTTCGTCGTGCACACCGGCCCCAACGGCGTCTACAAGGGATCGTCGGTCGGCCTGGAGGCCCCGCTGACCCTGTCGACCACCCCGAAGGTCACCGCCGCCAAGGCCGCGCAGACCGCGCGCAGCCGCTTCTCCGGCACCGTCGCCACGGTCGGCTCCTCCGAGCTGTTCATCGACGCCAGCAGCGGCAAGGGCAAGCTGGCCTGGGAGACCGTCGTCACCGGCATGGGCCCGGACAAGCAGACCCCGTCCAAGCTGCACGTCATCACCGACGCGGTCACCGGCGCGTACCTCGGCTCGTTCGACGAGATCATGATGGTCAACGGCACCGGCAACAGCATCTACTCGGGCGCCGTCACCGTCGACACAACCCTGTCGGGCTCGACGTACTCGATGATCGACCCGTCGCACGGCAACGGCCGCACCTGCGACATGAACAACGGCTCCTCGACCTGCACCACGTTCACCGACGCGGACAACGTGTGGGGTGACGGCACGAATGCCAACCGGCAGTCCGCCGGTGTCGACGCGCACTTCGGCGCGGCGGCGACGTTCGACTACTTCAAGAACGTCCACGGCCGCAACGGCATCTTCGGCAACGGCACCGGCGTGCCGAGCCGGGTCCACTACGGCAACGCGTACGTCAACGCGTTCTGGGACGGCGCGCAGATGACCTACGGCGACGGCTCGGGCAACAGCCGCCCGCTCGT
>NZ_JBEZEB010000077.1:0-16866 GCF_040648615.1 Catellatospora sp. NPDC049111
TGGGTGGTGGCGTAGACCAGGTGCCGGCCGTTGTAGGGGGCGTAGGTGAAGTCCTTGAGCGAGACCCAGCCCGACTTCGGGTTGGCCAGCGAGCCGGTCGACGTCCAGCGGTAGGTCGACGGCAGGGAGCACCCGCCGGGCGGTGAGGGCGACGGGGACATCGTGGGAGACGGCCTCGCGCTCGGCGACGTCGTCGGCGAGGCGGTCGGCGATCCCGTCGGCGACACGCCGCCGGTGCACGTCACGCCGTTGAGGGCGAAGCTCGCCGGGACCGGATTGGAGCCTGTCCACGATGCGTTGAAGCCGAACGACACCGTGGCATTGGTCGCCACCGAACCGTTGTAGCTCACGTTGTTCGCGGTCACCGCTGTGCCGCTCTGCGTCAGCGAGGTGTTCCACGCCTGCGTCACCGTCTGTCCGGCGCCGAACGACCACGTCAACGTCCAGCTGGTCAGCGGGTCGCCCAGGTTCGTGACCGACACGTTGGCGCCGAAGCCGCCGGGCCACTGCGACGAAACGGCATAGTTCACCGAGCAGCCCGCGGCCGCGGCGCCGGCCGGCAACGCCACGAGAACCGTTACCGACGCCAGTAGTGCCGCACCGGCCGACACGAGGCTGACCAGGATTGATCTCGATCTTGCCATTGGCACACTCCCGATGGATGCGCTCCTGCGATAGATGCAATGTGATCGCTCACATTGGTGTCGAACATGTTACGGGAGCGCTCCCAGAATAACAACAACGGACATCTATCAATCGATAGCTGATCGGCATCGGTCGGTGGCACCTGGTGGTCGTGCCAGGTCGAAGCCCTGGCCCGTCGTCATCGCCTGAGAGCGGAATGGACGGAGGGCGGAAGTGCGACCCGATTCCGTGTTGTCGGATAACCACTTTCATCGACCAGAATTCAATGGGAATTCTGTGGCATTCGTGGAGCACATCAGTATCGACCTGATGGTTCTCCTGCGACAGCGGCAGACGCGGCATATAGTTCGGTGGAACACGGCGACGAGATGATCGCCCGCGAGGTACTCGGCGTCCGCCTGTCGCCGCCCGTCCCGCATCGTCCCGATGGCGGCGGGGCATCGCAGGGGCGGCAGCCGAACGACTTTCCGCACCGCAGGTGGTCAGCTGGCTGGTCACCCTGCTGCTGACCGCACTCATCGCGGTTAAGTCCGTCGTCGCCCTGATCCAGCGCAGATACTTCCCGCCGCCGCCCGCGGCGAGGCCTGCGGACTCGGCCACGGGTTCGTAGCGCCGGACGCATGGGTGAGGTGCCCCGGATGGCGTCCCGACTTTCCCGGCGATCCCGGGATGGTGCGACCCCCGAAGGCACTAACGTGATCTGTGGTTCGACGCGGTGGCGGCCCGCTCGACGAACCCGGCACCGCTGCCGACGAGAGGCTTTCACCGGGCAGCGGTGGGGACGCTGCCACGTCCAGGGTTCAACCGGCGTTCCAGCCGCTGTGACGGAAGGACGGGGCAATGAGGTTGCAGGGGAAGGTCGCGCTGGTCTCCGGCGGTTCCAAGGGCATCGGCCATGCGGTGGTGGAACTGTTCGCCAAGGAGGGCGCGACCGTCATCTCGGGCGACATCACCCCGCCGCAGGGGTCCTTCCCCGCGGGGGTCGAGGCCGTACAGCTCGACGTCACCAGCGAGGACCAGTGGGCGAGCGTGGTCGGGGACATCGTCAAGAAGCACGGCCGCCTCGACGTGTTGGTCAACAACGCCGGCATCATCGCGTACGAACCGCTCGACGAGTTGGACGTCACGAACTGGATGAAGATGGTCGCGGTGGACCAGACGGGCGTCTTCCTCGGCATGCGCGAGGCGGTGCGGATCATGCGGAAGAACAGGTCCGGCTCGATCGTCAACGTCTCGTCGATCTGGGGCAACTCGGCGGTCGCCGGAGCGTTCTCGTACCACGCGGCGAAGGGCGCGGTGCGCAACATGACCAAGAACGCGGCGATGACCTACGTCGGTGAGGGGATCCGGGTCAACTCGGTCCATCCCGGTTTCATCGACACCCCGCTGACCCAGGCCCAGGCACCGGACCTGAACAAGCTCGTCATCGACCAGACGCCGATGAAACGGCCGGGTCTGCCGACGGAGGTCGCCTACGGCTGCCTCTACCTGGCCTGCGACGAGTCGAGCTTCGTCACGGGCACCGAGCTGGTCATCGACGGCGGCTACCTGGCCCAGTGACGGGCGGACCTGCGTAGCGCACCGGCCGCAGGTCACCCGTGCCGGCGGTTCACCGCTTCTTCGCCGCTGACATGTCGACGCACACGATTCCCTTGTTGCCGTCCTGGTCGGCTATCACGGTGAGCGAAGGCGCGTTGCTGTCGTCGACGACGGTTCCACCCGCGGCGACGGCGGCGGCGATCCGTTGCCCGGCCACCTCGGGCGCCACGTAGACCTCGATGTGGAACCGCTGGCGCGGAGTGTCGTGCTCGTCGGTGTCCCCGAACCACAGGATCGGTACCCGTCCCGTGGCGTCACGGATGTCGTCGCCGAGGCATCCGCGTCCCTGGGCCTCGATGCTCCCGGTCAGCAGCGCGGCCCACACCGGGGCGATGGTCGCGGAGCGCGCCGTGTCGAGGCCGAGCTCGATCACGCTGACCGACGCCGGGTCGGCGACGATCTTGTGGTCGGCGGCGATCTCGGTGATCCGCCGCGCAAGGTCGATGTCCTGCTGGGTCACCCATTCGACGACGTGCTCGGTGCCCTCGTCGTCGCGGTAGACGGCATCGTCGGTGATCAGCTTGAGGTCGACGTGACCGTTGCCGATCGACACGCGCGGGTGGTGGCCGAGCGCGTCGCCTGCCTCACCCACCGCGGCGACGAACCGTGCGCCGGTGCCGAAGTCACCGACCACGTAGCGGGCATGCAGCCCCTGGCCGAGCTTGCGCCAGTCGGTAAGGCCGGCTTCGGCGATCTTCTCGCCCCTCAGCATGTCCATAGACGGAACCTTATCGCCTGGCTCCTGCTCAGCTGTCGGCGTAGGGGCAAGTGCGCACATCCGTCTGGGAGTTGAACAGAGGCCGGTCGTAGTCGCGCAAGGCCGCGCGGGTGGCGATGTCGTGGTGTACGCCGTCGCCACCCGCAAGTCTCTTGGCGGATGGAGGCCGCTGCCTGTTCCGCTCGTTCAGCTGCTCCAGCCGGGTTGCATGGGTGACGGGTCAGCGGGCGCAGGCAGCGGCGAGCAGGAACCATCCCGCGTGGGGGATCCATTGCTCGGCCCAGCGCCAGGAGTCTCCCGCGGGGGCGTCGGGCGGTAGGAAGGCGATGTCCTTCTCGTCGGACCACCCTGCGGTGATGCCGTTGACGATGCCGCCCGGCAGATTGGGGAAGTCGGTCTCGTAGTCGACGTTGTTGTGTCCCCTGCCCTGGACCATCGAGACGTCGAACGGGTTGCGGCCGGTGATCCAGGCGAGCTGGTCGTCGGCGAAGGCGGCGAGTCTCTCGCGTACGCCGTCGGGGACCTCGTCGAGGTGGGCGCAGGTGGCCGCTGCGGCGGCGAGCGAGGCGATGGTGGCGTTCTCGCCCTGCCACCAGTAGCCGGTCTCGTTGGCGTGGGGGAAGAAGAAGGCGTCGGCGGGTTCGGCTTCGGCGGGTTGCACGCGCTGGCGCGGGTAGCCGAACGGGTTGGGCACGGCGTGGCTGCGCCGCACGGTGTCCAGGGTGGCTTCCAGCGCGAGGGCTCGGGCGGCCGCCGCCTGTGGCGCTTCGGGCAGCACCCGGGCGAAGCGCAGCAGCGCCAGCATGGGCAGCCCGGCCTCGACGGCGTGGAAGAACGGCCGTCGCTGCGCGTCGGCGAGGAACCACCCGGGGCTTTGGTCGGTCGGGCGGACGTATCGGGCCAGCAGCGACGCCGCGCGTTGCTCGGCGGCTGCGCGTACGGCGCTGTCGCCGGCCCCGACGGCGGTGAGTTCGGCGGCGGCGAGCAGCGCGCAGTAGTCGTCGACGATGTTCTCGGTGTTGTCGTGGAGGTGGTCGAGGTTTTGTTCTTGCAGGTGGGCGAACCCTTGCCGGGCCGCGTGCAGGTAGTCCGCGCGGCTGAAGTGGCCGTCGTCGTCGAGGGTGGCGGCGCGGGCGAGTGCGGCGATGGCCAAGCCGCCGCCGTGCCGGTAGCCGGCCTGGTAGCGGTCGGTGCGGACGCAGTCTGGCAGCGGTGCGGTGATCACGCGCTCGTCGAGGCGTTTGGTCAGGGCGTCGAAGATGCCGGTGTAGAAGCAGCCGTCGGGGGAGCGGAAGCGCACCAGGAAGTCGGCGCCCCACAGCGCCTCGTCGCGCAGCCGGGCGCCGAGCGAGCGCAGCAGCGCAGGGTGGTGTTCGGTGAGCGCGTCGCGGGCGGCCAGCATCGCCCAGGCGCACAGCGGGGTCTGCTGCGGGCTCATGGTCCGGGTGTAGGTGAGGTGGCTGAGGAACTTGCTGGTGTCTCCGCTGGCGTCCAGCCAGCCGCCGCGGGCGTCTACGGTGCGGCCTGAGTCGTCGCCGTACAGGGCGGCGTGGCGGTCCTTGCGGTCGATCTCGCCGCTGGAGCGCATCGCCTTGAAGTAGGCGAGCACGTCCGACATGGTCTGGCGCTGGATCCGATCCGGGGCGATCTCGAACGCGTGGGAGGTCGCGGCACGGCCGGCGGCGTCGTGGATGCGGACGCGGTAGCCGCCGGATCCGAGGCCGGGCGGCAGGTCGATGCGTGCGTACGGTCCGGCGGTCCAGCCGGGCACCGCCTGGACCGGGCCCACGGTCAGGGGTGGCTGCGGCGTGCCGTCTTCGGCGAGCAGTTCGACCCGTCGGGGTGGCTCGCCGTCGGGCAGCACCGCGATCGCGGCCTTGGCGGCCGCCAGCCCGTACCCGAGGTGGCCGACCAGGACGGCCGGTCCGGCGTCAGTCCTGCGCACCGGCGAACACCTGCCCGTCGTCGGCGACGGCGCGGCATCCGGCGTCGTTCGGCGATAGGGCTGCGGGCGTCAGGGCGCGGTGTCGACTGTCGTCTGCGGTCGCCGACCGGGTGGGGGGAGTCTGCATGCGGCAAATCTATGGCCCCGCGGCCGGCCGACCCGAGGTGCGGGGTCCACGGACATCCGGCACGAACGCGCTCGCCGGTCCTGAACGTGAAGAATAATCAATGCTGCTAAATACATCAAAAGGTCATCAACTGACGCTATCGTCGCCGGGTGGACAGGAGATCACTACGTCTTGCCGTCGCGTCGGCGACCCTGGGGGTGACCGCCCTGGCGGTGCTGCTGGCACCCCCGACGACCGAGGCGACCGCGGCCGCGCCGTCGGGGGCCATCGAGGGTGCGCTGGGCTTCAACGTGTTCGTGCGGGACCTGGTCCAGCTCGACTCCGGCGAGATCGAGGGCCCGCTGGCGGTCGGAGGCCCGGTGCGGTGGTTCGGGGACTTCCCGGTCGCCTCCGTCACCCCGGGCGAATTCATCGCTCCCGGTGACAGCGTGCCGAGTGCGCTGGTCGCCGGGCAGGGCCTGGTCTTCCCGCCGTCGAACCGCGGTGAGCTGACGGTCGCGGTCCCGTCAGGCGGTCATCCGGCTCCGCCGCCACCGGGGTACGCGAAGGTCGGCCGCCCGTCGGCTGTGTCCGTCTACAGCGCCGGCGAGCAGACGCGGATCGTGCCGCACGGCCAGGGGGCCGGCTATCCGGCCGTGGTCACCGTCGGCGCGGGGCAGAGCGCCGAGTCGATCGGCCGGGCCACCGGCATCGACTTCGCCACGGTGTTCGCCCACCTGCAGAGCGCCTCCCACGACATGGCCGAGTGCCAGAACACGGTGCGGCTGACGGACCTGACCGGCAAGCCGCTGCCCGCCCGCATCCCACCGGGCACGTTGGCGGTCGTCGACCTGTCCCGCGGCGCCAACGTGCTGAACATCAGCGCCCCCAACCTGGGCGCCCTGTCCACGGTCATCTTCTCCGGACCGCCGTCGGCGTCGGCGACGCTGCTCGTCAACGTCGACGTCCCCGTCGGCCAGGACCAGTTCACCTGGGCGGTGCCGAGGTTCCTGGGCGCTTCCGTGGCCGAGGCCCCGTACCTGCTGTGGAACTTCCCGGGCAGCGCCGCGGTCGTCCTGAACGGCGCGGGCACCCTGCCCGGCACGGTCCTCGGACCCCACACCGAGCTCGGCATCTTCGGGGGCGGCACGGTCATCGGCCAGGTCGTCGCCGGCGAGCTGGCGGTGGGTCCCGGCGGCGACAGCCCCGACGGCAATCTCGTCCGCCACGCCGTCAACGCGGTCCCGCTGGACTGCGCCGACCCGACGCCGACCGAGCCAGGACCGTCCGCCACGCCGAGCGCGTCGCCCAGCCCCGCGCCGACCGCGACCGGCAGCCCCAGCGCTTCGCCCTACGGCCGCCCGCCGCGCCCCTGACCGCAGGGGTGCCTGCGGTCAGGGCAGTTCGTAGCCGGGCTGCATGCCGTCGAGGGCCGCCGGGCAGGGACACGTTCGCCGGCTGGGCAGGTCGGCGATGGCGGCCAGCAGGAGCGCCCGCATACGTTCGGTGTTGTCCTTGAAGACGCGGAAGACCTCGTCCTGGGTGACGCCGTGGTCGCCGTCGACACCGGCGTCGTGGTCGGTCACCAGCGCGATGGTGGTGTAGCACATAGCCAGTTCGCGGGCGAGGGCGGCTTCGGGGGCGCCGGTCATGTTGATGACGGTGCCGCCGCAGGCGGCGTACCAGCGTGACTCGGCGCGGGTCGAGAAGCGGGGGCCGTCGATGACGACCATGGCGCCGTCCGGTTCGAGGGCCATCCCGGAGCGCTCCGCGGTGGCGCGGACGGCGGCCCGGCCGGTGGGGCAGTAGGGGTCGGCGAAGTTGACGTGTACGGCGCCGGACTCGACGAAGGTGCGTTCGCGTCCGCCGGTGCGGTCGATGAGCTGGTCGGGTAGCACGAACGTGCCGGGGCCGAGGTCGGGGCGCAGGCCGCCGACGGCGCAGGGCGCGAGGATCTGGCCCACGCCCAGCGAGCGCAGCGCCCACAGGTTGGCGCGGTAGGGGATGAGGTGGGGCGGGTGGCGGTGGTCGCGGCCATGCCTGGGCAGGAACGCCACCGCCCGTCCGGCCACCTGCCCCATGGTGATCGTGTCCGAGGGCGGCCCGTACGGGGTCCGGACGTCGACCTCCTCGGCCCCGTCGAGCAGGCTGTACAGGCCGGATCCGCCGATGACGGCGACGTCAGCGGTGATGGTCATGAGCGCTCCTCGGAGTTTCGTGCGGTGGGTCGGCGCCGGGCGCGCCATACCAGCAAGGCGGCGGTGGCCAGCCAGATCACGGCGAGGCAGAGCAGGTAGCCGCGGTGATAGTCGCGGGGGAGAGCGGACGGGTCGTCTGCCCTGCGGCCGTAGCCGAGGACCAGCGGCAGGGCGACGACGGTGACGGCGGCGGTCACCAGCAGCGCGCCCTGGACGGTGGCTTTGGCCCAGGTGGGCAGCCATCGGGTCAGCACCGCGCCGACGACGATGGCGGCGGGCATGACCAGCAGGTCGTGGCCGAGCAGGACCGTGATCGTGTAGCGGGCGTAGTTCGGCAGCGCCACGCTCGGGTCGGTGAGCAGCCCCACGATGCCGTACCCGGCGCAGAGCACGCCCACGGCGACGAGCACCCGCCTGGTCCACGCGGTCGCCGCCGGCCGGGCGGCGCGGGTCACGGCAGCACCTCGATCCGGGCGACCCATTTGGTCTGCAGGACGCCGGGCCGGTTCGGGGCGATGAGCCGGCACGGGTAGCCGTGGTCGAGGTCGAGCGGCTCCCCGTTGACGCGCAGCGCGAGCAGGGTGAGCGGGTCGGCGGCGTGCGGCGGCGGGAGCGTCGAGACGCGGTAGAGGCTGTTCTGCTGCAGGGAGGTGACCCGGACGCTGTGGCCGGCGTGCCCACCCACGGCGGTGACCAGGTCGCGGATGGGCACGCCGGTCCAGGTGGCGGTGGCGCTCCATCCTTCGACGCAGGTGATCGGCAGCTGGGCGGTGTGCTGGGCCATCGCGGCCAGCTCGGCCAGGCTCAGCCGCAACGTGCCGCCGGGGCCGGCGACCTCCAGGCGGTAGCCGGGGTCGGTGGCCGCGGCGGCGACACCGGCCGCGGCGGCGGTCTGGTTGACGGGCAGGCCTTGCGGGCCGATGCGCGGGTCGCGGGGGCCGAGGACGGACAGCCCGGCCAAAGGACGCAGGGTCTGCCCGACGGTGGCGACGGTGATGGCCGCGACCGCGGCGCCGACCGCGGCGAACAGCCCGCGCCGGGTCATGCCGGTCGGCGGTGCCGGCCGGGCCGGTGCGGCCAGGGCCCGGCGGACGATGGGAAGTTTGACACCGATGTGGATCAGCAGCGAGCCGGCGAAGATCCAGGCGGTCCAGTAGTGGGCGGTGGTGAAGAAGAAGCTCATCGGGGAGTACCACAGGGCGATGTTGAGGAGGCCCGTGGTCACCTGGAACAGGGCCGCGGCCACCAGCAGGAACAGGCTGAGCCGTTCGATCGCGTGGACGGCGTCGCGAAACGGCGGCCAGCGGAACAGCTTCGGGTAGACCGACCACAGCTTGGCCGCCAGCAGCGGCACGATCGCCAGGCCGGTGGCCACGTGCAGCCCCTGGGTGACGCGGTAGAGGTTGACCGGCCGCGACGGCCAGTAGAACCAGGCCGGCGGGTGCTGGATGGCGTGGCTGAGGTATCCGGTCAGCAGGCACACCGCGACCGCGGCGCCCAGCAGCACCCCGAGGCGGCTGGTCAGCTGCGGGGAGCGCAGCCGCGAGGTGAACAGCCGGGACAGGCGGGCCGGGTCCAGGCGGGTCAGCGGGCCAGGCAGGTGAACCATCGTCCGTCCTCGGTCCAGGAGTCGGTCTGGCGCAGACCGACTTGGGCGGACAGGGGTGCGATCTCGTCGGCGCTGACGGCGGCCCAGGCGAACGGGTCGCTGGTGCGCAGGTGGTCGGTCAGCGCCACGGTCGCCCGCCAGCCGCGGGTGCCGGGCGGGTCGACCTCGGCCAGGACGGTGCCGCCGGCGGCCAGCAGGTCCCGGCATCGACCCAGCAGGCGGACGGGGTCGCCGCCGATGCCGATGTTGCCGTCGACCAGCAGCGTGTGCATGAACGGCAGGCGGCCGGGCAGCGGGGTGAACACGTCGTGGACGAGCGCGTTCGCGCCGCGGCTGCGGGCCAGCCGGACCGCGGTGGGGCTGACGTCGATGCCGAGCGCCGGGACGCGGCGGCGGGTCAGTTCCGCGACCAGGCGGCCGGGGCCGCAGCCGATGTCGAGGGTCGCGCCGGTGCAGCGGGACAGCAGGGCCCTGTCGCCGCGGGTGGGCTCGGCGTGCCAGGCGGCGGTGTCCAGGCGGCGCAGCAGCCGCCCGGCCGGGTCGGTCAGGTGCAGGCCAGGGTCGCCGCCGCCGGCCGCGCGGTGCAGTGCCCCCGCGTACACCACCAGTGCACTGGTCATAGCGGCGCTGCCAGGGTCAGCGGAACCTGGGCGGCGACCGCCGCGGCGAACCGGCCGTGCGGGCGCAGCGCGGCCACGGCGCGCGCGTCGGCGGCCGTGTCGACGTCGCGCAGCGTGTCCAGCAGCGCCACGCTCAGCCCGAGCCGGCGCAGCGCCGCCAGCGTGCGCGCGCCGGTGTCGGGCGTGGACATGGGCACGTCGGCGAGCACCGCCCCGTGCGCGGGGTCGTTCAGGCCCAGCAGCCACCAGCCGCCGTCCGAAGCCGGGCCGAGCACCGCGTCCGCGCCGGTCAGTGTGCCGGCGGCCGCGGTGAGGTGCGCTCGGGTCAGCTGCGGGGTGTCCATGCCGACCAGCACGGAGGGGGTGCCGGGCAGCGCGGTGTCGGCGTAGGCGTTGGCCAGGCGCTCGCCCAGGCCGTCGCCGCGCTGCGGCACCGCGCTCCAGCCGGCCGGAGTCGGATACCGGCCGTCGAGGACAATGACCCGCCGGCAGGCGGGGCCGGTGTCGAGGACGTCGACGGTGTCGGCCAGCGATGCCGCGGCGATGGCGGCGGCCTGCGCCGGGGTGCACGGCGGGCACAGCCGGGTCTTGACCCGCCCCGGCACCGGAGCCTTGGCGATGAGCAGCAGCTGCTGGGCGGTCACCGGGCCAGCACCTTGGACATGTCCCGCACGGCGCGGGCCGTGCCCAGCACCGTGCCGGTCACCTTCGACCGGGTGCCCTCGGCCCGTGGGGCGTAGCGGACGTCGGTCTCGGCGACCGTCCAGCCCGCGCGGGACGCGGCGACGATCATCTCCAACGGGTATCCGAAGCGGCGGTCCCTCAGGTCGAGGGCGAGCAGTGCCTGGCGGCGGGCTGCGCGCATCGGGCCCAGGTCGTGGATGGGCAGGCCCAGGCGGGTCCGCAGCCGCCAGGCGAGCAGGGCATTGGCCAGCCGGGCGTGGGCCGGCCAGGCGCCGGCACGGTCGGGCCGGCGGCGGCCCAGGACCAGGTCGGCGACGCCGTCGGCGACGGGTCCGGCGACCAGCGGCAGCTGGCGCAGGTCGAAGGAACCGTCGGCGTCGGCGAAGCACACCACATCGGAGGTCGCCGCCAGCAGCCCCGCGTGGGCGGCGGCACCGAAGCCCCGCTGCGGCACCGGCACGACGTGCGCGCCGAACGCGCGAGCCACGTCGGCGGAGCCGTCGGTGGAGCCGTTGTCGGCCACGATCGCGCGATAGCCTGAGGGCAGTCCGGAAAGCACACCGGGCAGCGCGGCGGCCTCGTCGAGGCACGGCAGCACCACATCAATCATGATCTCGAACCTATCGGCTGGGCGGGGCCGAAGTTCTTAACAAACGCTGACAAGTCCTTACGAAATAGGAACGTCGCACCGTGACGGCCTGGCGGCCGCCTACGTTGGTGGGTCATGCGAGTACTCGTCACCGGCGGCGCCGGCTTCATCGGCACGCACGTCACCCGCGCCCTGACCGCGGCCGGACACGACGTGTCCGTGCTGGACTGCCTGCACCCCGCCGCGCACCGGTCCGGAACCGACGTCACCGACGTCGACGGGATCCAGGTGCGCCGCGCGGACCTTCGCGACCGCGACGCGGTCGACGCGGCGCTGACCGGGATGGACGCCGTCGTGCACCAGGCCGCCATGGTCGGCATGGGAGTCGACCTCGCCGACCTGCCCGACTACGTCGGCTGCAACGACCTGGGCACCGCGGTGCTGCTGGCGGGCATGGCCCGCCACCGGGTCCGGCGGCTGGTGCTGGCCAGCTCCATGGTCGTGTACGGAGAAGGCCGGTACCTGTGCGCCGAGCACGGGCAGTCCCGCCCCGCGCCGCGCCGCGCCGAGGACCTGGCCGCTGGACGCTTCGAACCGCGCTGCGAACGCTGCGGCCGCACGGTGGACGCCGGCACCGTCGACGAGGACGACCGCCTCGAACCGCGCAGCGTGTACGCCGCGACCAAACTCGCCCAGGAGCACCTCGCCGACGCGTGGGCCCGCGAGTCCGGTGCGGTCGCGACCGCGCTGCGCTACCACAACGTCTACGGCCCCGGCATGCCCCGCGACACGCCCTACTCGGGTGTCGCGGCCATCTTCCGCTCCGCGCTGGAGCACGGGCGGGCACCGCAGGTCTTCGAGGACGGCGGCCAGCGCCGCGACTTCGTCCACGTCGCCGACGTCGCCGCCGCCAACCTCGCCGCCCTGCACGCCCTGCCTGACCGCAAGATCCCCGGCCTGCGCGCGTACAACATCGCCTCCGGTGATCCGCGCACCGTCGCGGACATGGCCGTCACCCTGGCCGCCGCGATGAACGGCCCCGAGCCGCAGGTCACCGGTGCCTACCGGGCCGGCGACGTGCGGCACATCGTCGCCTCGCCGCACCGCGCCCGCGACGAGATCGGATTCACCGCCGCCGTGCCGTTCGCCGCCGGGCTCGCCGAGTTCGCCTACGCACCACTGCGCGCCTGACATGATCACCACCCAGACCCCGGCCGCGCGGACCGAGGCGGCGTTCCCGGCCGCCGACCGGATCACCACCGCCCTGGCCGGAGCGCTCGTGGCCGCGTCGATCGCCGTCGGCGCGGCGCTGAACCTGTCCGGCGCACCGGTACAGGCCCAGACCGCACCGCTGTTCGCCCTGTGGCACCCGCACCTGGGCGTCGGCACCCCCGCCGCGCTGGCCGTGGCCGCCGCGGCCGTCCTGCACGGGCCGCGACTGGCCGCGATCCTGCCCTGGCGGCGGCTGCTCGCCGCCGGATACGCCACCTCGGTGCTGTGGACGCTCAGCCTCGCGATGATCGACGGCTGGCGGCTCGGCCTGGCCGGAAGGCTCACCGCCCAGGCCGAATACCTCACCGAAGTCCCCGCCGTCACCGACATCCCCGCGATGCTCGCCGGGTTCACCGGCCGCATCCTCGACTTCCAGCCCGACTCGTGGACCACCCACGTCTCCGGCCACCCGCCCGGCGCGCTGCTGGTCTTCGTCTGGCTCGACCGCATCGGACTGGGCGGCGGAGGCCCGGCCGCGCTCGCGTGCGTGCTGATCGGAGCACTGGCCACGGTAGCCGTGCCGGTGACCCTGCGCGCCCTCGGCCGCGAAGACGCCGCCAGGGTCGCGGTGCCGTTCGCCGCCCTGCTGCCCGGCGCGGTGTGGATCGGCGCGTCCGCCGACGGCCTGTTCGCCGGACTGACCAGCACCGCCCTGGCCCTGCTCGCGCTCGCGCTGACCAGCCGGCGGCGCGCCCCGGCCGTTTGCTTCGCCCTGGCCGCCGGTGCGCTGCTCGCCTTCGCCTGCTACCTGTCCTACGGGCTGGTGCTGCTGGCCCCACTCGTGGCGGCGGTGCTGTCGGCGGCATGGCGGCGCGGCGCGGCCGGGCCGGTGCTGGCGACGGCCCTCGCGGCGGGCCTGGCAGTCGTCGTGGCGTTCACCGCCGCCGGGTTCTGGTGGCTCGACGGATACCACCTCGTCGTGCAGCGCTACTACCAGGGCATAGCCGCCGAACGGGCGTACGGGTACTGGGCCTGGGCGAACCTGGCGGCGTTCCTGCTGTCGGCCGGGCCGGTCGCCGCGGTCATCGGCCGCAGGGCAGTCGTCGCACTGCGCCACGATCGGGCAGCTCACGTGCTGCTGCCGCTGGCGGCGCTGGTCGCGGTCGCCGCCGCCGACCTGTCCGGGCTCAGCAAGGCCGAGGTGGAGCGCATCTGGCTGCCGTTCGCGGTGTGGCTGCCGGCCGGCGCGGCACTTCTTCCGGCCGGCAGCCGGCGCGGGTGGCTGGCCGCTGGCGCGGTCACCGCCCTGACCGTGAACCACTTGTTGCTGACAATCTGGTGACATCCGCCACCGGTTCCGAGGTGACGCCGGGTGGGCCGGCCAGACCTGGCCGGCCCACCCGGCGTCGGTCAGCGGGCGACCACGGCGCCGTCGATCACGACCGGCGCGGTGGGGGCCGTGGTGTGGGTCGGCGGAGGTGCCGTGGGCTGCTCAGGCGTCGTCGGAGCAGGCGTGCTGGGCAGCTGCGCGGTGCTGGTCGGTGACGGACCCTCGGTCCGCGTCGGCACCGGCACCGGTGTCGGCGAAGGCGATGCAGAGGTCGATGTGGTCGGCAGCGGCGGCACGGTCGGCGTCGGAGCCGGGACGATCCAGGCCACGGCCCGCACGACTGCGCCCACGCCGAGCACCAGCGGCTCGTACCCGCGGTAGCGGACCGCGATCAGCGAGTCCTGCACGAACACGACCTCCCAGCGCGGGTCGGCCCCGGGTCCGGCGAAGCGGGCGCCCTCGGGCAGCGCGACCGTGAACAGCTCGTGTGGGGCGACCCGCACGGACACGCCCGCGGGCAGGTCGTCGCCGCCGCCTGTGCCGCGCTGCACCGGATTGGCCAGGTCGAGCTGCCAGGGCGTGGCCGGGTCGGCGACCGCTACGACCGACTGCTGGGCCGGGCACGCACACCCGCCGTCGAGCAGGCTGATCTGCTCGCCGTTGAGCTTGAGGTCCTTGAACTCGGCCGGCGGCGGTCCGGGCTTCTTCTCCACCTCCGTGGTGTGCGGGGTGAAGACGCCCTGCTTGTACGGCCCGACCTCCTTGGTGATCTTCAGGATGTTCGCGGCCACGTCGTACTCATAGGTATAGCGGATGAACTCCTTGTCCTTGCCGGGATTGGGGCCCTCGTTGTACCAGACGAACTTGGCGAAATCGAACGTCTTGTCGTCGTAGCTGCCCTGATAGGCGTTGAGCCCGCCGGGCAGGACGCAGCCGGCGATCCACACCCCGTCCTTGGCCGCCTTGCCCTTCGGCACATACAGCAGCCCCAGGTCCGGACCGCCGTGGCCGTTGCCGGCCTTCAGGCACCAGAGGTAGACCTCGTTGCCGGCGAGGTCGGCGCGGTGCAGCACGGTGTCGCCCTTGTCGGCCCGCCACTTCAGCGCGGCGTCGACGGCGTCGGCCACCTTCTGGGCGTTGTCGGCCAGGTCCTTGGCGGTGAGGTCGCCGATCTCCTTCTTCAGCGCCTTCGCGAGCTCGACCACGGCGTACGCGACGGCGGCGTCGTGGAAGCCGGTCTCGCCCTTCTTCGGTTCGTCGACGCGGATCATGCGGTCTGGCTTGCCGTCCGCCTTGAGCTTGGCGTCGATCTTCTCCGCCATGGTGAAGGCGATCGAGTTGCAGACTCCGGGCAGCTTGAGGTCCTGAAACGGTCCGGGGGCGGCCTGCGCCCCCGGGCTCGACACGACCGCCGCCGCGGCGATCGTCGCGGCGGCGACCACCATGGTCGCGACCATTCTGCGGAGGTGGTGAGAGCCGGGCCTGGCCCGGCGGGGTGATAGATGCATGTCACTCATTCGGTGACCGGGTGCGGGCGGATGGCAGCCAGAACTGTCAGCTGCCCGACAGTGGGTGCACGCTCGGCGTGCGCGGCAGCCCGTTGCCCGAACAGGGCTGCCACCCGCCCTGCATCGCAGGTCTTCCATGACTCCCACGTCTGGCCTGGCCTGGCCGGGTGCTGGTCGGGCGGGAGGATCTGCTGGCCGAGGTGCGCGCGGTGCTTGCCACCACCGGCCGGGTCGTCCTGACCGGACCGCGCGGCATCGGACGCTCGGCGCTGCTCGCGGCAGCGGCGGACCCGGCCGCCGCCGGACGGCCGGTGATCCGGATCGCACCGTCCCCGGCCGAGACCCATCTGGGCCTGGCCGACCTGCTCACCCAGGCGGCACCGGACGACTTCGGCGCCCTGCCGGCCCGCCAGGCCGAAGCCGTCGACGCCGTGCTGTGCCGCGGCGAGCAGCGCCCGATCGACCCGCTGGCCCTGCGGCTGGGCGCGCTCGCGCTGGTACGCCGGCGGTGCAGACCGGCAACAGCTCCACGATGACCGTCGCCACCACGGCGGGCACCACGCCGGGCAGCTACCCCATCACCGTCGACGGTGACGGCGCCACCGACCACTCCGCGCAGTACACCCTCACCATCGGCAGCACCAACCCGCCGCCGACCGCACCGGACATCGACGTCGCCAAGGTGCAGGCGCACCTGAGCCAGTTCGGCACGATCGCGTCGAACAACGGCGGCAACCGCCGCGCCGGCTCGGCCGGATACACCGCGTCGGTGAACTACGTGAAGGGCAAGCTGGAGGCCGCCGGGTACACCGTCACCCTGCAGGACTGCACCAGCTGCACCTACCGGTCCAACAACCTCATCGCGGACTGGCCCGGCGGCCCCGCCGACCAGGTCCTCATGTTCGGCGCGCACCTCGACGGCGTCTCGGCCGGCCCCGGCATCAACGACAACGCCTCCGGCTCGTCGATCCTGCTGGAGTCCGCGCTCGCACTCGCCGCCGCCAATCCGACCCTGAGCAAGCACGTCCGGTTCGGCTGGTGGACCGACGAGGAGCAGGGCCTCAACGGCTCCCGCTTCTACGTCAACTCGCTGACCTCGGCGCAGAAGACGGCGATCAAGGGCTACTACAACTTCGACATGGTCGCCTCGACCAACGGCGGCTACTTCATCAACAACATCACGTCGACGACGTCGGCGCCGATGAAGGAGTGCTGGGACTCGCTGAACCTCCAGCCGGAGGAGAACGTCGAGGGCCAGGGCCGTTCCGACGACGCGTCGTTCAAGAACGCCGGCATCCCCACCAGCGGCTACGCCACCGGCGCGGGCAACAGCAAGACGTCGGCGCAGGCGAGCAAGTGGGGCGGCACGGCGGGATCGTAGTACGACCCCTGCTACCACCAGTCCTGCGACACCACCAACAACATCAACGCCACGGCGCTCAACCGCAGCGCCGACGGCCTGGCGTACACGATCTGGAAGACTGCGGTGAGCACCGGGCCCGGCCCGTCGCCCTCGCCGTCTCCCAGCAGCAGCCCGTCGCCGTCGCCGAGCGCACCGCCGTCGCCGTCGACCTCGCCGACCCCGCCCGGTGGGCGTACGTTCACCAACGGCACCGACTACCAGATCATCGACAACCGCATCTACAGTCCGGTCGTGTCCACGGCTCCGGGCCTGGCGGTGTCGCCGGTCCAGCTGTCGGTCACCATCCAGCACACCTGCGCCGAGGACCTCGGGATCAGCCTCATCGACCCCAGCGGGCTGATCTACGCGGTCAAGACCTCGGGCACCGGCAACTACCAGTGCACCCCGTTCGGCGGCACCCGCACCTACAGCGTGCCGCTGGCGGCGCTGGCCGCCGGCACCTGGCAGCTGCGGGTGACCGACTACGGCCCCGGTGACTACGGCGTGCTCGACACCTGGTCGACCACGCTCTGACCTCCCCATCCGGCTGCCCGGCGGCGCGATTCCGCCGGGCAGCCACCGCCGGGGGGGGGCCCCCCCCGGGGGGGGCCCGGGGGGGGGGGGGGGAGGCCAACCGGCAAACCCCCGCGGCCGGCGGAAGGGGGCTTTTGTGGGTTGGGGGGGGGGGGGCGGAAGACAGA
>NZ_JBEZEB010000078.1:0-14367 GCF_040648615.1 Catellatospora sp. NPDC049111
CATCCCGACGACCACCAGCACCAGGCAGGCGCCGACGATCACCGGGTCGAACGTGACACCCACCGACACCCCGTCGGTGAACTGCGACAGCCCCAGAGCGGGGGCGATCAGATGCGGCACCGCCGTGCCCACCACCGCACCGGTCACCACCGCCACGGCCACCACCGGCATCAACTCCACCAGCAGCAGACCACGGCCCTGACCCCGCGACAGTCCCATCGTCCGCAACCGCGACAGCACCGTGCCCCGGCCCCGCGCCCCCGACACCACCGCGAAACCGATCGCCAGCAACGCCAGCGCCACCCCGGCACCCGCACCGATCGCATACGCGAACGTCACCACCGCGTTCAGGCTGGACCTGTCCAGCTCCGCCCGCGCCTGCTCCCAGGTCGTCACCGCGGTCGTCGGCCGGTCGTAGGCGTCGGCCCGCACACCGCGTTCGATCCAGCGGCGCTGGCCCGCGTCGCCGGCCTCGCGCAACCGCCGCGGGTCGGGCGTTCCCGCGATCAGGAAGCCGGTCGGGTCCAGTGCCTGGCGGTCCGCGGCGGCCGGCTGCCAGGGCAGCACGACGAAGTTCGTGGCCCCGGCGATCGGCGCGACGGCGTCCACGGTCTGGGCGACCGCGAAGTCCACCCGGCGGCCGCGGACCGTCACCGAGCCGTGGTCGACGCCCAGCCGCTCCGCCAGGCCGGCCGAGACGACGGCCGGGAGCCTGCCGCCGGCCGGGGCGGCGGTGATCGCCCCGGGGGCGGTCGACTCGACGCCGGAGGCGTTCGCGACCCGCGCGTACGCGGGCCCGTCCACCAGCACCGTGTAGACCACGCCGAGCCGCCTGCCGTCGGCGCTCAGATCCGCGGCCGGATCGACCGCGTACGGCGCCACCGCGACGACGCCGGGCACCGCGGCCAGCTCCTCCGTGGTCGCACCGTCGAAGGCGTAGCCCTCCACCTTCACGTCGGCGCCCATCCGCAGGTCGGTGGCGCGGTCGCGGCCGGTGTCGATGTCGCCCGCCACGGCGACGCTGAACACCGCCGTGCTCACGGCGACGACCAGCACCGCGACCGGGCCGACCACGGCGCCCGCGGTCCGGCCCGCGCGGGCCAGGCCCAGGAAGCCGATCGCGCCCCGGCCGCGAACGGACAGCCGGGCCAGCCCGGTCACGATCGGCGGCACCAGCCGCAGGGTGGCGACGGCCGCCCCGGCGGCGAGCAGCGACGGCACCGCGGCCAGGTAGAAGTCCACGCCGCCGGATCCGTCGAGGCCGCGTCGGCGCAGCAGCCACACGCCCAGCCCGGCCAGCACCAGCAGGCTCAGCTCCGCGGTGCGCCGCCGCACGCTGACCCGCCCCAGGTCGGCGCGACCGGCGGCGAAGGACGGATCACGCGCCACGACCACGGCCAGCACGGGCACCGCCAGCGCCGCGAGCAGCGTGTACGCGGCCAGGATCGGCCAGCTCGCGGCGGGCCGTCCGGGCACGGCCAGGCCGAGCAGTGCCCCGGCGGCGGCCGCGAGCAGGACGGGCAGGGACTGCGGCAGCGTGTACGACCCGATGGTGCGCAACGCACCGCCGCGTGCCCGCAGCAGCGCGAACTCGGCGCGTCGCCTGCCCACGGCGACGCGTGCCGCGAGCAGCGCGAGCCCGCCGAGGGTGACCAGCGCGCCGAGCTGTGCCACCGCGAGCAGCGCGGTGACGGAGGCGGCCTGGTCGGCGAACCGGGCCAGCAGCGTGTCCAGGCCGGTCACGAGCAGGAAGCCCGGGCTCTGCCGGTGCGCGACGCCGGCGGCCTCGACGGCCTGCGGCAGCACGCCCATGTCCAGGCGGTTGATGTCGATGCGGTAGCGCCACTCGTACACCAGCGAGGTCCGCTTGGCGAGCCGGTCGAGTCCCGTCTCGTCGCTGAACACGACCGCGCGGAACACCTCGCCGTCGTCGTGGGGCAGGTCTGCCCGCAGTCCCAGCGGCATCGGCTCCCAGAACGTGGCGTCCTCGTCGTGCGGCGCGACGATCCCGACGACCTTGACGGGGATGTCCGGGTCGCCGTCCGCGCCCGGCCACCGGAACACCTGGCCGACGCGCTGGCGCAGCTTGGTGGCGTTCCACCGGGTCAGCACGATCTCGACGGGCTCGCTCGCGGACCGGTCGGTCTCGGGCAGGCGGCCTTCGACGACGTCGGCCTGGTCGGCCAGGCCGCTGCCGGCGCGGAAGCTGAAGAACGCCTTGGCGGGCAGGCCGGTGCCGGTGACCGGTGAGCTCTCCAGCGGTGTCGACATCGACCACCAGGAGTGTTCGATGCGGTCCCGCAGGACGGGCGCGAGTTTGTTCTGGTGGTCGGCCAGTTGCGCCTGTGGTGTCCAGCCGCCGGCTCCGGTGGGCTCGGCGCCGCGGAAGGTGAGGTCGCGGGAGGCGTAGCCCAGTTGCGACAGCTCGTGGTGCAGCGCGTCGTCGGTGAGCCGGTTGGCGGCGCGCGGCGCGCCGATCACCAGCGCCGCGGCCAGCATGGTCAGGACGCACAGCAGGAGGGTCGGGCCTGCGGTCGTACGCGCGCGGGAGATCCATCCCTTCACCGGTCGGCTCCGATCCGCAGTTGGGTGGCGGCCAGTCGCCGCCGCGAGGTGGTGGCCACCAGCCCGGCCATCACGAGCGTGACGGCGAGCAGGGCGGCGGCTGTGGCGAGCACGGGTGGCCAGTCCGTCGTGGTGAGCGCGGCCGGCACCGGCCGGTTCGCGCTCGGGGTGAGGATCACCAGGGGGCCGGTGGTGCGGGCGACGACCAGGCCGACGAGCAGGCCGACGGTGACGCCGAGGCCGGCCAGGAACGCCTGTTCGATCATGAGGGCGCGGGCCAGCAGGCCGGGACTCGCCCCGAGGGTGTTGAGCACGGCGAGTTCGGAGGTCCGGCGGCGGGCGGTCGAGCGCAGGTCGACGCCGATGCCGACCAGCGCGAGGCCGATCGCGCCCAGGGCCGCGATGAACAGCGCGAGTCGGCCGCCGACGCCGAACGGGTCGTTGCCGGCGCGCTGTGCCAGGTCGTGGCGGTCGACGACGGCCAGGGTCGGCAGTTGCGCGGCGGCGGTGGCGGCTTCGGCGTGCCGGGCGGGGTCGGTGGCGGCCCACCATTCGGTGACGTCCGGGGCCGGCAGCCCGGCGTGCTGCAGGTGCGCGCTGAAGGAGGGCATGTCGAGCAGCAGCGCGGCGGGCTCGGCGCCGCCCGGCAGGGCCTTCGTCGTGCCGGTCAGCTGGACCGGCACGGTCTGCGACCACAGTTGCAGGTTCAGGGTCTCGCCGGACTCGGTGTGCAGCGCGGCGAGCGCCTCGGGGGTGGCCAGCGCCGGTACGGGTGCGACGGCGGCCTGCGGGCGGGTGGTGAAGGTGAACTTGCCGTAGTCGGCGGCGGGTTCGGCCATCCAGGCGTCGACCTTGATGCCGTTGCCCCGGACCGTGGCCTCATACGCCGGTTTGCCGGTGGGCAGGCTCCACGCGGCGGCCGGGGTGTCCAGGGTGATCGCCGTCGCCGTGCCGGAGCGGTCCACGGCGGTCAGGCCGGACAGGGTCCAGCTGACCCGGGTCTGCAGCGGCAGTTCGGGTCCGGTGACGGTGACGGCGGTCAGTCGGATGCCCGGCTCGTTCGGCACCGGTGCGGTGAAGGCGTACCTGCCCCTGCCGGGTCGCAGTGGCACGGTGCGGGTGTCGCCGTGCCGGCCGGTGAACTGCAGCGCGGTGGCTTGGCGCGGGTCGCCGTCCCAGGGGTGGCCGTCGAAGGTGATGCGGACGGTGCCGCGCACGGTGGCGGTGCCCGGCGGCAGCACGGCCCCGGTGACGTGGCTTCCGGCGGCGGCCATGCCCGCCAACAGGGTTGGCGCGTCGCCGAGGTCGGCGCGCAACCGGATCAGGTCGCCTGCCGCGGCGGCGTCCAGCGCCACCACCGAGGCCGTGGTGTCGCGTTCGCCTGCCCGCAGGGTGGTGCGCCAGGCCGGGAGCGCTTCGGTGATCCCGGGCAGGTCCCGGATCTGGGCTCCTCGCTGCGGTGGGATGACGGTGCTCGTCTCGGTCAGGCGGAGGTCTGCTCCGGCGGTGTGGTCGGCCTGGTCGGCCTGTGACTGCCGGGCGGTGGCGGCAAGCGTCCAGGCCAGCGTGCTGACGGCGACGCTGAGCGCCAGCAGCAGGACCGGCCCGGCGCTGGGGCGGCGGCCGGCCTGCCAGACGCCGAGTTGGGTGGCGAACCAGCCGGTCCGGTCGACGGCCCGTTCGAGCAGCCGGGTCAGCAGGGGGAACATCCGCAGCGCGACGACGGCTCCGGCCAGCACTCCCAGCGGCGCGGCCGCGGCCAGCAGGGGGTCGACGCCGAGGCGCCCGCCGGAGCCGGTCAGCGGCGAGTCGTACTGGCGCAGCTGGTACCAGGCCAGCACGGCGAAGCCGACGAGGGCGAGGTCGAGGCCGGTGCGCTGGGCGACGGCGACCCGTCCGGGGCGGGACCGGGTGGCGAGGTCGGCGACGTAGGTGCCGCCGCCGCGCAGCGCGGGCAGCACCATGGCCAGTACGCAGCCCAGCCCGGCGGCAGCTGCGACGGCGACCGTGGCCGGGGTGATCCCGGCGGTCAGGTCCAGGTGGGCGGCGCTGAGCACCGGCAGTCGCCCGGCCATCGCCAGCAGCGGCGCCGTCAGCAGTGGCGCGATCACCGCGGCGGGCGCGGCGACCAGCAGGGCCTCGCGGGTGGCCAGCCCGGCCAGCTGGGCGCGGGAGGCCCCGCGGGCGCGCAGCAGGGCGGTCTCCTGGCGGCGGCCCTCGGTCAGCATCGCGGCGAGCAGCAGCAGCGCGTAGCCGCCGAGGATCGCGATGAGCAGCAGCGGAGTGAGCAGGTCGGATCGGCCGACGAGGCTGGCCTGCTGGATCCGGTCGACGAGCCGTTCCAGGTGGGTGGACACCTGGCCGCCGTTGCGGAAGCCGAGCTGGGTGGGGACGTCGGCCAGGTGCTGGACCGTCTCGCGGGCGGCGGCGAGGGCGGCCGGCTGCGCCCCGGACAGGTCCGGGGTCACGACCCAGGCGTTGCTGCCCAGCTCGGACCAGCCGTCGAAGAAGTCCTCCCGGGTGAGCACCAGCGGCCCGTAGGTGTTGCGGCCGGCCTCGGCGCCCTGGGCGGTCTCGGGGGCGAGCAGCCAGTACGGGTCGGCGGCCGCGGTGGCGGCGAAGATCCCGGATACGACGACCTGTTCGGTGTGTTTGGAGACGCCGTTGGCGAGGGGGACCACCGACCCGGCGCGCAGGCCGAGGGTCTGTGCGGCCGCTTCGCCGACGACGACCTGCCGCGGCCGCGCGCCGGGGACGGGCCAGCTGCCGGCGACGAGGCGGGCGTGGTCGGCCAGTTTGTCGAGGAACATGACTCGCGCGTAGGTCACGCCGTAGGCGTCGCGGGCTGCTTTGCCGGTGTCGCCGGCGAAGCGGGTGCCGGTCGCGTAGCCCGCGGCGGTCACCTCGGGTGCGGTGTCGCCGAACCGGGCGGCGAAGGTGTCGCGCACCGCGGTGTCGGTGGCGGTCCACTGCGCGGCCTGGCCGCCGCCGTCGGTGGGGCCGGTGGTCCAGCCGCTGCTGCCGGCGGGGCGGGAGGGCAGGCGCAGCTGGATCGCGCGCTCATCGGCGGGGGCGGCGGCGACCGCTGCCCGGCCGCCGGACTCGATCACCGCGCTGCTGTACGCGGAGAGCGCGGTCAGCAGCGTCGTCGAGATCAGTACGGCGACCGCGACCGCGGTGAGCAGTCCTCTGGCGCTGTTGGCACGCCGGCGTCCCAGCACGGCACCTCCCCTGTGGTTCGGAATCTCAACCACCCGAGAGAGGTTCAGCGCCCTATCGGTTGCTGTTCATGGCGTTCGCCACAAATGTCGCCGAGGTCGCGGCTGAGCAGCACAGACGTGCTACCCGCGCGCGCTATGGTCCGACAGCGGTTCGACCTTCCGGTGTCATCCAAGCGAACATTCGGTGTACTGCACCGCACCACTCAGGTTGCGCCGTACGCATCTCGACCGAATCGGCGTGTGCGGGTCGGCGCGGCGCATACCGTGGATTGATGCAGGTGTGGATCGCCGGTGAGCAGGGACGGCAGCTGATGGGCCCCGTCCCCGACGGCGTCGAGGTTCAGGTCCTGCCGGCGTGGGACGCCCCGCTGCCCGGCGATCCGGCCACGGTGGAGTTCTGGGTTCCGCCGCTGCTCGGCGGGGCGGACACGGTGGCGCTCGCGCGCGGCATGCCCGCGCTGCGGGTGGTGCAGCTGCTCAGTGCCGGCGCGGACGTGTGGGTAGGACAGCTGGACAGCGGCGTGACGCTGTGTGACGCGCGGGGCGTGCACGATGTCGACGTCGCGGAGTGGGTGGTGGCGGCGATCCTTTCCAGCCTGCGGCGGCTGGACTACTTTGCCCGCGCCCAGCAGGAGCACCGTTTCGCCCATGACATGGGCGCCGCCGACGAACTGTCCGGCAAGCGCGTGCTCATCGTCGGGGCGGGCTCGATCGGCCAGGCCGTGGCCGTGCGGCTGGCGCCGTTCGGGGTGCAGCTGACGTACGTCGCGCACACCTCCCACGACGGCATGCACAGCGTGGACGATCTTCCGCAGCTCCTGCCGCAGGCCGACATCGTCGTGCTGCTGCTGCCGCTGACCCAGCAGACCCGGGGCATGGTGAACGCGGCGTTTCTGGCCGCTTTGCCGGACGGGGCGCTGCTGGTCAACGCCGCGCGGGGCCAGGTCGCGGATACCGATGCTCTGGTCAAGGAGCTGTCGACGGGCCGGATCCGGGCGGCGCTGGACGTCGCCGACCCCGAGCCCCTGCCGGCCGACCACCCGCTGTGGGACATGCCCAACGTCCTGTTCACCCCGCACATCGGCGGCGCCACCAGCGGTGTCCTTCCCCGGGCGTACCGCCTGGTGGGCGACCAGGTGCGCCGCTACGCGGCCGGACAGCCTTTGATCAACAAAGTGGTAGGCGGTTACTGAGCGGCGGTGGACCGTCTCGCCCGCCCGTCGCCGCTCAGATGCGGCGTAGCCGGGGCTGGGACGGGTCGACCCAGGTCTGCTCGACCGGGCCGAGGCCGCAGATCGCGATGACGGCGGGCTCGGGCGCGTCCGGGCGCGCGCCGTCGTAGTGCGGGGTGCCCGCCACCCTGCGGACGTAGGAGCTCGGGTAGGCCGCCACGGCCCGGTCCGGGTCGAAGTCCGGGCCGCTGTTGCACCACCAGACTCCGGACAGGACCACGCACAGCCGGTCGGTGCGGTAGAAGTGCGGTGCGCTCATGAAGCCGGGATACCACTTCATCAGCACCAGGTAGATCCCGTCGGCGTCCTCGCCGCCCGACAGCGTGGCCGTCTCGACCGATCGGGGTGGCGCGTCGGGTGGCGCCTGCCAGGCGATCCGATCGGGAAGCCGGATCACGGTCTGGGCGGGATTCAGTTCACCCATCGTGGATCCTCTCTCGGGGCCGCGGTCTCCCGCCGCCCGACTCGGCGTGACCGCGGACGTGTGCACCGTGCGGCGGTCCGTGCTCAGATCATGCGAAGTGCGCCGCCGTCGATGGGCAGCATCACTCCGGTCAGATAGCCGGCGGCCGGGGAGAGCAGGAACACGGCCGCCCTGGCGAACTCGTCCGGCTGCCCGAAGCGGCCCAGCGCGTTGTCCGGCGGCTTGCCGCCGGTGATGGCGGCGAGCTGCTTCTGGCGGTCGGTGGCGATGTAGGCGGGCAGGAGCCCGTTGACCCGGATCGCTTTGGCGCCCAGCTCGTCGGTGAGCGTCTTGGCGAGCATGGCGAGCCCGGGGCGCAGGCCGTTGGAGACGGCAAGGCCGGGTATCGGCTCGCGGACCGACGACGACAGGACGAAGGTGATCGAGCCGGCGGCCGTGAACGCGGCCGCCGCCGCCCTCGCGATGCGCAGCGCGCCGAGGAAAGTGGACTCGAAGGCGTCGCGCCACACCTGGTCGGCGACGTCCATCGCGGTGCCCACGGGCGGGCCGCCGACGCTGATCATCGCGCCGTCCAGGCGGCCGAACCGGTCCAGTGCCGCGCCGATGATCCGGCCGGGGGTGGCCGGGTCGGCGTTGTCGGCCACGACGCCGGCCGCGCGGGAGTCGCCGCCCAGGTCGCGGGCCGCGCTCGCCACGGAGTCGCCGAGCCCGGTGATGACCACCTTGGCGCCCTCGGCGGTGAGCACCCGCGCGACCGCCAGCCCCAGGCCGCTGCTGCCGCCGGTCACCACGTACACGTGGTCGTTCAGCCCGAGGTCCACGATGTGGTTCCCTTCGACCCCACCATATCCACGGATCGTATCCGACCAAACACCTGTGGTTACGACAACCCGTCAACCGGCGGCCTGCCGCTACCGCATGATGGAGATCGTGACCGGTTCGGACGTGGCCGAGTGGGCGAACTTCGGCATCGTGGCCGGCACGGCCGCGGCGACCCTCACCGGGCTGCTCTTCGTCGCGGTGACCCTGCGGATCGAGTCCATTGTCACCACCAGCGACCTGCGGTACCGGGCAGCCCAGACGCTGTCGCTGTTCATCACCGCGCTGACCCTGTCCATGCTGCTGGTGATCCCGGGGCAGCCGCTGGCCGTGCTCGGGGCGGAGATCATCGCCGTCGCGGCCGTGGGCGGCACGGCACTGGCCGTCTTCGATCGCCGCGCGTCACGGGCGGCCAGGCCCGACTCGCTGGCCCGCACGATCGACTCGGTCAGCCTCTCCCTGACCGCCGTGACACTCGTCGCCGTCAGCGGCGTCGCCTGCGCCGCGGGCCGCCAGTGGGGCCTGTACGTCCTGGTGCCCGGAGTCATCGCCGCCCTGTTCAGCGGGGTGGTCAACGCGTGGCTGTTCCTGGTCAGGCCGCCCGGCCACTGACGCCGGGCACGGCGGTGCGCGCCGTCGCGCGCCGCACCCGAGGCGGTGCGGCGCCCGACGGCGCAGGCCCCCGTCAACCCGGCAGCGGGCCGGTCTCGGCCGGCGTGGTCGGCGAGTCGAGCCACTCGTCGATCAGGGCGGTGAAGTCGTGCCCGGTCTTGGCGTTGACGTACGCCGTGAACGACGCGCGGCTCTGCTGGGTGTGCAGGTTGTCCTGGACCCAGCCGCGGGCCAGCGCGAAGAAGCGCTCGTCGCCCAGGGCCTGGTGCAGCTGGCGCAGCATGCCCGCGGCGCAGGTGTACATGCAGGTGTTGCCGAACTCGGCGGCGTTGGGCCTACCGGGCGGGCCGTACTGCTTGCGGTAGATGCCGTCGTACTCCCGGCCCTGCGCGATGCGCTCGGTCCTGGTCATCTCGTTCGGGTAGACCTCCATCTCGTAGAGGCGCTGGGCGTACAGGGCCCAGCCCTCGTTGAGCCAGAAGTCGCGCCAGTCGGCCGGGGTGACCGCGTCGCCGAACCAGTGGTGGGCCCACTCGTGCAGCAGCGTGCCGTCGAACGACCGCGCGCCCATCTGCCCGAACCGCTCCCCCATGGTGACCATCTGCTGGGTCTCCATGGCCGACGGCGATTCGACCATCACCACGCCGGCCGACGCGAACGGGTACGGACCGAAGTGCTTCTCCAGCCACTCCAGCTGCCTGACGGACTTCTTCATCATCGGCAGGTACGACGCCTCGTCGGCGTGGTACCAGTACGTGACGGGCAGGTCGTGCGGGCCCGTGGCCGTGGCCTTCTTGTACCTGCCGACCGCCAGGGTCGTCAGATAGGAGGCGACCGGCACCGTGCTGCGGTAGCGGAACGTGTTGCCCTGCTGCTCCTGCGGGGTGCCCGACGCGATCGCCGACCAGCCGCTCGGCGCGGTCACCGCGATGTCGTACAGCGCCTCGTCCGACGGGTGGTCGTTGACCGGATACCAGGTGAACGCGCCGAACGGCTCCTGCATCGTCCACAGGCCGCCGTCGCTGTCGACCGTCAGGCCGAGCGGGTGGTTGTCGCCGCGGGTCGTGGTGGGCCAGGGCGTGGTGCTCGGCTTGCCCCGGTAGCCGACGACGAGTGTGACCGGCACATCGGCCTTGACCGGCGCCTGCACGGTCAGCTTCTCGCCGTTGACCGAGCCGGTGGCAGGCTGGCCGTCGATCGTCAGGCTCTTGATCGTGTACGGCTTGAAGTCCAGGACGATCGAAGCAGCGTCACGGGTGGGCCGCATGTGCAGGGTGGCCGTGCCGGTGAGCACGCGCTCGGTGGGCGACCAGGCCAGTTCCAAACCGTAATGCAGGACGTCGAGGGCGTCGCTGCCGTGCTGCGGATATTGGGAGTCGACCACCGGCTTGGACAGGCCGGCGGCGTATGCGGCGTACTGGCCCGGCAGAGCCGTGCCGGTCGTCGCCGAGGCCGTCGGTGCGGGGGCCTCGGCCGCGGTCGGCCCGTCCGTGCAGCCGCTCAGCAGGGCCAGCAGGCTCGCCACGGCGATCGTTGTTCGGATGTGCAAGGGGTGCTCCGTCGTGAGGTCGATCTGTACCTCCGAATCCACGCCGTGATCCACTCGGGCGGTTGCCGCTTCATGGTGACACTTCGGTGAACAGACGGAACGTTGCGCCGAACCGCGGGCCTCGACCTCTGGCGGGCCGAGAGCCGGCGGCGCCTTGGTCAACGGCGTGCGGACTCCGCCGGTCCGTCCGTGGCGGTGCCGGTGCGCGGGTCCAGGCGTGCGTGCTCGGCACGGTCGTAGGCTTGCTCCAGGAACTCGGTCAGGCGCGGGGTCTCCGATGCGTATCGCGGCGATGTTCGTGCTGGCGACCGCGCCGATCGGCCGCTACACGCGCGCCCTGCCCACCTGGTTCACCGCGGTCAGCGTCCTCATCGGGCTGACCCTGCTGCTCACCGCGACCCTCGACGCCAGGTTCGCGCTGCTGTTCCCGGTGTGGCTGTTCGCCCTGTGCGTCATCATCCTCACCCGGCTGCGCAGATCCGGCACGTGACGCCGAGTCCGCCGTCGTCCCGTAAGTTCCTGACATGTCTTACGGGGTGGCGGCGCGGGAACTGTACGAGGCTCTGACTTGGCACGACGGGGCGGAACCGTACGAGACGGTCGTCGCGCAGTGGCTCGATCGGGCCCAGGGCGGCTACCGCGCCTGGCTGGCCACGGCGGCCGAAGACGGTTCGTGGTGGACCGAGGACACGACGGAGCCCGGCGGCCGCGAACTCGTGTGGGAGCTGTACGCCCTGCACCGGGTCAGCGACCTGCTGCTGCTCCCCTTCCAGCCTCCCGCGGACCAGCCCGGCTCCCCGGACCCGCGGCCCATGCTCTCCGAGCGCGAATACCTCGGCCTGTTCACCTCGCTGGGCATGACGCCGTTCGACGACGGCGACGTGTTCGACCCGTTCCTCCACGAGATCGCCGAGGTCGAGCAGGCCGACGACCCACACGCGCCGATTGAGATCACCGAGCTGCGCTGGCCCGGCCTGATGCTGGGCCGGCTGCTGTTCAGCCGGGCCGGCGTGCGGGTCCGCGCAGGCGCCGCGAACGCGCAGCGCGGCGTGGCGGACCGCTCGCCGCTGTACTGGACCTTCCGGCGCCGCCACCGGCCGACGGTCGACCTGTCCCAGGGCTGGGGCCGCAACTCCCAGTGGCGCACCGACTTCCGCCTGGACTACCGGACTCCGACCGGCGACCGGCTCAATGCGGCGGCAGCCCACCCGATCGACGGCAGCGCCGATCTGCACCCCGACCACCCGGGTAACCTCAGCCCCGAGGAGCGGCTGCTGACGCCCGGCGAGCGGCGCACGCTGCTGCGCCACCGCTGCCTCCTGCGCGAGCCCGAGGCCGCCGACACCCTGGCCGGATCACCCGCCTGGGAGCAGGATCTGATGCCTTTCGACTGGCGGCTTCCGCACTGCGAGTCCTGACCCGGAAAGGCGTCACGCGCCGGGGTCAGTCGCGGGCCAGCGCGGCGAACGCGTCCTTCTCCAGGTCCAGATACTGGTCCTGGCCGACGTGGACCTCGACGTGGTCGATCATGCCACCGCGGAACTCGACCGGCGTGGGATAGCCGGCGCTGACCGGGTCGCTGCTGTCACGGCCGACGCACAAGCCGTCCCCGGCCAGGGAGAACATGCCGATCTGGGTCCGCATGGGACCTTCGGCCGCGACCGTGTCGTTGACCCACAGCTTGGTGTGACCGAGCGTCTCGCCGTGCTCGCCGGTGCTCTCCTTGGCGAACTCGACGCCCAGGATGTAGCGCCCGGGCGTCAGCGGGTCGGAGACGAACTGCTGCTCAGGCGGGATGCCGAGGAAGTTGTACACGTAGTGGAGCTTGCGGTCGCGCAGGAACAGCGTGTGCCCGCCGAACCGGGACCCGTGCGCGAAGACCACTCCGGAGGCGTCCGGATCGGTGATCTCGACGGTGGCCAGGATGCGGTACGACCGGCCGCGGATGTTCGCCGCGATCGCCTCGGGCACCTCGGCGGCCCCCGGGTAGTACACGTAGGTGTCGGTGGCCGGGAACGGCTGCGGCCGCGGGTCTGCCAGGATCTCCGCGGGCTTGCGGTCGTCCAGCGGCAGCACCTGGTACTTCTCCGCCTCCGACAGCCACAGCTGGACGAGCTCGGCGAGTTTGTCCGGGTGCCGGTCGGCGACGTCGACGGCTTCGGCCCGATCGTCGTCGACCTGGTAGAGCTCCCACCGGTCGGCGTCGAAGCGGCCCAGCCCGGAGGTGGGCCCGTGCACGGCCACGGCCTTCCAGCCGTCCTCCCAGATGCCGCGGGCGCCGAGCATGGCGTAGTACTGCCGCTGCTTGGTGGTGGCCGCCTCGGGCTGGTCGAAGGTGTAGCGCATCGACACTCCGGGCAGCGGGACCTGCTGGACGCCGTTGACGACGTCGGGCATGTCCACGCCGCAGCAGTCCAGGATCGTGGGCACGATGTCGGTGACGTGGTGGTATTGATGCCGGATCTCGCCGCGGGCCTTGATGCCCTTCGGCCAGGAGATGACCAGCGGGTCGGTGGTGCCACCGGCGTAGCAGTAGCGTTTGAACATCTTGAACGGGGTGGAGAACGCCGCGGTCCATCCGGTCGGGTAGTGGTTGTAGGTGTTGGGGCTGCCCAGGTCGGCGAGGTGGCGCATGTTCTCGGCCATGTCGTCGGGCCAGCCGTTGAAGAACTTGTTCTCGTTGACCGACCCGTTGGGTCCGCCCTCGGCGGAGGCGCCGTTGTCGGCGCAGTACAGGATCAGCGTGTTGTCGAGCTGGTCGGTCTGCTCCAGGAATTCGACGATCCGGCCGATCTGGTGGTCGGTGTACTCGGAGAAGCCGGCGTACACCTCGGCCATCCTGGCGAACAGCTGCTTCTCGTCGGCGCTGAGGGAATCCCAGGGCCGGACGGTGTCGTTGGGGTCGAACGTGCCCTCGGGCATCGGGTTGAGTTCGGACAGCCTCGTGCCCTGCGGCATCACGCCGAGTTCGGTCATGCGGCGCAGCGCCCAGTCCCGGTAGGATTCATAGCCGTCGTCGAAGACGCCCCGGTAGCGGTCGGCCCACTCGGTGGCGACGTGGTGCGGGGCGTGGTTCGCGCCGGGGTTGAACCACATGAGCCACGGCTTGCCCGGCGCGCAGGCGCGGCTGTCGCGCAGCATCTGGATCGCCCGGTCGGCCAGGTCCTTGGACAGGTGGTAGCCGTCCTCGGGCAGATAGGGCTGGTCGATGTAGTGGTTGTCCTCGGCCAGCGTCGGATACCACTGGTTGGTCTCGCCGCCGATGAAGCCGTAGAACCGGTCCCAGCCCTTCAGCAGCGGCCAGTTGCGCTTCGGCGAGCCGGGGTTGGCCTCCTCGACGGGCACGCTGTGGTTCTTGCCGACCCAGTAGGTGTTCCAGCCCCGCTGGCGCAGCACCTCGGCCATGGTGGCGCACTCGTCGGGGATGTGGCCGTTGGCGCCGGGAAAACCGATCGAACCCTCGGTGATGCAGGCCATGCCGTTCTGGTGGTGGTTGCGGCCGGTCAGCAGGACCGATCTGGTAGGCGAGCACAGTGCCGTGGTGTGCCACTGGCTGTAGCGCAGGCCGTTGTCGGCCAGCCGCTGCAGCGTCGGCATCTTGATCCGCCCGCCGAACGGCTCCCATGCGGCCAGACCGGTGTCGTCGAATAGGACGATGAGCACGTTCGGCGCGCCGTCGGGTGCCTTCGGCGGCTCGTACGGCGTCCAGTCCGCGACCGAGTCCCGCACGTCGAGTTT
Source organism: Catellatospora sp. NPDC049111 (assembly GCF_040648615.1). Taxonomy (NCBI): domain Bacteria; kingdom Bacillati; phylum Actinomycetota; class Actinomycetes; order Micromonosporales; family Micromonosporaceae; genus Catellatospora; species Catellatospora sp. NPDC049111. The sequence continues at coordinate 14,161 of NZ_JBEZEB010000078.1, forward strand.
GATGACACCGTTGAACCGCGGCTGATTCATGGGACACCTCCGGCATCGACCATATAAGCCGAATGTCCCTGCTCACGGTGGAATGCCTGGTGATGAACCGAGACACGCCGGTGGCCGCCCCCGGGGGGGGGGCCCCGGGGGGGGTTTGGCGGCGGGATAGCGCCCCCGGGGCGCCGGGGGGGGGGGGGCGCTCGTGGGGGTGCCCGG
>NZ_JBEZEB010000079.1:0-14144 GCF_040648615.1 Catellatospora sp. NPDC049111
GCGCCCTCCGTATGCCACGGAGGGCGCGACTCTTTAAGAGTTGCGGCAAAGGGGGTGCGGCGCGGCGCGGCGCGGCGCGGGGAGGCGGTGGGTCAGCGGCGGCCGATGGTGAGGGTGGGCTTGGAGGTTTCGGCGAAGAAGTCGTTGCCCTTGTCGTCGACGACGATGAAGGCGGGGAAGTCCTCGACCTCGATCTTCCAGACGGCTTCCATGCCGAGCTCCGCGTACTCCAGGACCTCGACCTTCTTGATGCAGTCCTGGGCGAGCCGGGCGGCGGGGCCGCCGATGGAGCCGAGGTAGAAGCCGCCGTACGCCTGGCAGGCTTTGGTGACCTGGCCGCTGCGGTTGCCCTTGGCCAGCATCACGTACGAGCCCCCGGCCGCCTGGAACTTCTCCACGTACGCGTCCATGCGCCCGGCGGTCGTCGGGCCGAAGGAGCCGGACGCGTACCCCTCGGGGGTCTTCGCCGGTCCGGCGTAGTAGACGGCGTGGTCGCGCAGGTACTGCGGCATCGGCTCACCGGCGTCGAGCCGCTCGGCGATCTTCGCGTGGGCGATGTCGCGGGCCACGACGAGCGGCCCGGACAGCGACAGCCGCGTCTTCACCGGGTGCTGGGCCAGCTCAGCGCGGATCTCGGCCATCGGCCGGTTGAGGTCGATCTTGACGACCTCGTCGGAGACGTCCTCGGCGGTGACCTCGGGCAGGTAGCGGGCCGGGTCGGTCTCCAGGCGCTCCAGCCATACCCCCGATGGGGTGATCTTGGCGAGGGCCTGGCGGTCGGCGGAGCAGGAGACCGCGATGGCGACCGGGCACGACGCGCCGTGCCGGGGCAGCCGGACGACGCGCACGTCGTGGCAGAAGTAGCGCCCGCCGAACTGCGCGCCGATGCCGAAGTTGCGGGTCAGCTCCAGGACCTCGGCCTCCAGCTCGACGTCCCGGAACCCGTGCGCCAGCATCGAACCCGAAGAGGGCAGGTTGTCCAGGTACTTCGCCGACGCCAGCTTCGCCGTCTTCAGCGCGTGCTCGGCCGACGTGCCGCCGATGACGATCGCCAGGTGGTACGGCGGGCAGGCGCTGGTGCCGATCAGCCGCAGCTTCTCGTCCAGGAAGCGCATGAACGACGTCGGGTTGAGCAGCGCCTTCGTCTCCTGGTAGAGGTACGACTTGTTGGCGCTGCCGCCGCCCTTGGCCATGAACAGGAACTTGTACGCGTCCGGGTGACCGTCCGGGTCCTCGGCGTAGAGCTCGATCTGCGCGGGCAGGTTGGTGCCGGTGTTGCGCTCGTCCCAGGTGGTCAGCGGGGCGAGTTGCGAGTAGCGCAGGTTGAGGCTGGTGTACGCCGCGTGCACGCCCCGGGCGATGTTCGCCTCGTCGTTGCCGTCGGTCAGCACGTGCCGGCCGCGCTTGCCCATCACGATCGCGGTGCCGGTGTCCTGGCACATCGGCAGCACGCCGCCGGCCGCGATGTTCGCGTTCTGCAACAGGTCCTTGGCGACGAAGCGGTCGTTCGGCGAGGACAGCGGGTCGTCGATGATCGAAGTGAGCTGGGCCAGGTGCGCCGGGCGCAGGTAGTGCGCGATGTCGTGCATCGCCTCGGCGGTCAGCTGGGTGAAGATCTCCGGCTCGATGGTGAGGAACTTGCGCCCGCCCGGCCCGCTGACGACGTCGACGCCCTCGTCGGTGACGAGGCGGTAGTCAGTGGTGTCCGCGCCCAGGGGCAGCAGCGAGGAGTAGGCGAAGTCAGTCACGCGAAAAAGGGTACTCATGTGCCATCGGGTCGCAGAATTCGCGCCCTGGCTAATCGAACGGGAGGTAACCGAGATCACGCCGCTGGCCCAACAGCAGGCCCTTGTCGTCGGCGGCGAGCACCTCCGCATCCGACTTGACCTCCTTGCGGACCTTGCCGTCCTCCGGGTTCAGCACGAGCACCCGGTTCGGGCCGCGGTCGGACACGACGACCACGGTGCCCCGCAGCGCCGCCGAGGCCTCCGGGCTGATCTTGCGGTGCCACAGCGCCTTGGGCTTGCCCGGGTTCCTGCCGTCGGGCACCACCGCGCTCAGCCGCCGCCCGTCGGTCGAACGCACCAGGGCCAGCCCGTTGGTCACCCCCACGATGTGCTCGCCCGGGGCGCACAGCAGCACCTGCTCGCCGAGGCCCGCCTCGATCAGCTGCTCCCTGCCCTCGATCGTCAATCCGACAAGCGCGCTGTCGGTGCCCATCGGCAGCCGACGCTGGTCGCAACCACCGCCGTCGAAGGTGCGCAGGTGCTGCCCGGCGGGCAGGGGCCACACCCGCTGCCGGCTCACCGCGTCGAGCGCGACGACGGCGACGTCGCAGCCCCCGTCGCGCGGGTTCGCGGTGCTGCGCACAATACGCCCGCCAGCGACAATGATCTTGTCGCGGCGGCCGGGCTCCAGGGGTGGATCCAGCCGCGGCTCCGACCGGCGCGGATCGACGACGTACACCTTGCCGTCTATCGGGAAGGCCAGCAGCTCCGGGCGGCTGCCCGGCTCGTGGCGGTCCGCGATCCGGTCCGAGGGGATCGGCTGCGTGCCCAGCAGCTCCGGATTGTCGGCGAAGAGCACGAAACCCATGCCCGGCAGGCCGGTGGACCAGATCTTCGTGCCGGTGCCGGGCGCGCGGCCGGTGACCTCGCAATCCTTGGGCGTACGGCAGGCCACGTCGACGACCTCGTCCCGGTACGTCCACACGGCGGAGGCCTCCTCGTTGCGCCACACCACCGCACCCGTCCGCGGATCCAGCGCCTGATACCCCTTGACCAGCAGCTTTCCCGCGACGATGACCGGCTTGTCGGCCGGGCCGGCGACCGCAGCCCAGTCCGCCTCGGTCGCGAAGTTGCGCCGGCCGTTGAACCGGCTCAGCGCCTCGACCGAGTCCCGGTGCTCGACGATCACGTAGTCGTCGGTCAGCGTGACGGTCTGCGGGGTGCTGCCGAGCCGCTCCTGCCAGCGCGGCAGTGGATCGGAGACCGGGCCGCTCGTGTTGAGCCAGGCCCACAGGTCAGGGAACGGGTTCCAGACGCCGGTGCTCACGAGCACGGTCAGCGCCACGGCCACTGCCACGAGCCAGCCTGCGCCAGCCCTCCCCTGAGCCATCCGGCCACAGTAGCCAGGAAACCGTCAAACGTGAGTGACTGTCCGATTCACCCGTGTCGGGCGGCTTTCCCCACCAGCGGCAGCGTCCGGTACGGCAACTGCTCGGCGAGCGCGATCAGCGTGGACGCGCGCACGATCCCGTCGTACGCCACGATCTCGTCGATTACCCGCTGCAGGTCGGCATTGGACCGGGCCACGATCCGGCAGAGCAGGTCGCCGCCGCCGGTGATGGTGTACGCCTCCAGCACCTCGGGGATCGTCGACAGGTGCGCGGCGACCGGGTCGTGGCCGCCGCTCTGCCGGATCTCCAGGGTCACGAACGCGGTGACGCCGTAGCCGAGCGCCGCCGGGTCCAGCTCCGGGCCGAAGCCCTTGATGACCCCGCGCGCGACGAGCCGGTCCAGCCGGGCCTGCACGGTGCCCCGGGCCACCTTCAGGCGGCGTGAGGCCTCCAGCACACCGATCCGCGGCTCGGCCGCCAGCAGCTCGACCAGTCGTACGTCCAGCTCGTCGACCGTGGAAGTCACCGGCTCATCATGTCACCGGGGCAGCCGGGTCACCTGTCCGGCTTGCTCGGTCCACACCTTCCTGAGGTCATGATGTGCGAGCATGAGAAGCCTTGATAACGATTTGATAACTGGTCAATATGTCCAGCGGATCGCCGCCCACACCAGTCGTTCTGCGCAATCTGATCAGTGATTGATGAGACAGTTGCCCAGCTCACGGCGCTGGGTAAATCTTTGCCCATGACCGCTGTAGCTCACCCGGCCGCCACCCACGCGTCGCCGGAGACGACCGACCCGTTCCCGGTGAAGGGTGTCGACCACATCGCCTTCCTGGTGGGCAACGCCAAGCAGGCGGCCCACTACTACTCCACCGCGTTCGGCATGACCCTGGTCGCCTACCGCGGCCCGGAGCAGGGCTTCCGGGACTACGCCGAGTACGTGCTGACCTCGGGCAGCGCCCGCTTCGTGCTGCGCGGCGCGGTGCACGCGGCCGCCCCGGGCGCCGACCACCACGCCCGCCACGGCGACGGCGTCACCGACATCGCGCTGGAGGTCCCCGACGTCGACGCCGCCTACGCGTACGCGGTGGCGCACGGCGCGACCGGCGTGCAAGAGCCGTACGACGAGAAGGACGAGCACGGCACGATCCGCATCGCCGCGATCGCCGCCTACGGCGAGACCCGGCACACCCTGATCGACCGCTCCGGCTACACCGGCCCGTTCGAGCCGGGCTTCGTGGCGCGCGAGCCGATCGTGGACCGCTCCGCGGCCGTCGCCGCGGGTTCGCCGAAGCGCTTCTTCCAGGCTGTCGACCACGTCGTCGGCAACGTCGAGCTGGGCCGCATGGACGAGTGGGTGGAGTTCTACCACCGTGTCATGGGCTTCACGAACATGGCCGAGTTCATCGGCGACGACATCGCCACCGACTACAGCGCACTGATGAGCAAGGTCGTCGCCAACGGCACCCGCAAGGTGAAGTTCCCGCTCAACGAGCCGGCGATCGCCAAGAAGAAGTCGCAGATCGACGAGTACCTGGAGTTCTACGGCGGCCCGGGCGCGCAGCACATCGCGCTGGCCACCAACGACATCCTGGCCACCGTCGACGCGATGCGCGCGGCGGGCGTGGAGTTCCTGGCCACCCCGGACTCGTACTACGACGACCCGGAGCTGCGGGCCCGCATCGGCAACGTGCGCGCCCCGATCGAGGAGCTGAAGAAGCGCAAGATCCTCGTCGACCGGGACGAGGACGGCTACCTGCTGCAGATCTTCACCAAGCCGGTGCAGGACCGTCCGACGGTCTTCTTCGAGCTCATCGAGCGGCACGGCTCGCTCGGCTTCGGCAAGGGCAACTTCAAGGCCCTGTTCGAGGCGATCGAGCGCGAGCAGGACACCCGCGGCAACCTCTGACCGCACCGATAGCACCCCGACGGGCGCCTGCCGACGCGTATGCCGAGGTAGGCGCCCGTCTCACACCCCGGCGCGGACCCTGCACGGCTGCGCGGACATGGAAGGATGTCGCGCATGACCTCCCCCTCTCCTGCCACTCCACCGGGCGACCCGGTGCAGTTGCGCGGCCCGGTGCCGCCGCAGGGCGCTCCCGTGCCAGGCTTCGTCCCGCCCCAAGGTCCACCCGCTCCGTGGGCCGGCCAGCCCACCGGCTGGGTGCCACCGCCACAGCAGGGCGCGTGGCCGCCCCCCGCCGTCCCGTTCGCGCCGAACGGCCAGCCGCTGGCGAGCTTCGCCGACCGCCTGCTCGCCTACCTGCTGGACGGCCTCATCCTCGGCCTCATCGGCATGGTCTTCACCGTGCCGCTGATGATCCTGTGGATGGTCACGGTGATGGACTGGACCGCGGCGAACAGCGGCTACAGCGACGCGTACGGCCAGCCCGTGCCGGACGAGTTCTTCCAGCTCTTCGGCACGATGATGGTCGTGTTCGCCGGCATCATCGCCGTCAACATCGCCCTCACCTACCTGTACCTGGTCGAGTACCAGCTGCGTAAGGGCGGCGAGACCGTGGGCAAGCGGGTGATGAAGCTGCGCGTGATCAAGGTGCAGCCCGGCGAGCTGCTGACCCGCGGCGACCTGACCAAGCGTTGGGCCGTGGAACGGATGGCCGGCATCTTCGTGCCGTTCTTCAGCTACCTCGACGGGTTCTGGCAGCTGTGGGACAAACCGCTCCAACAGTGCCTGCATGACAAGGCGGCGAAGACCGTCGTGGTGAAGGTCGGTTAAATAGCTGTCATGACGATCAGTCCTGGGTGGTACAAGGACCCCGCCGATCCCAGCACGCAGCGGTACTGGGACGGCGAGGGCTGGCTCGGCGCGTCCCTGCCCGCCGACGCGACGCCACCGGACGGGCCGCCCGCCGCGCCCCCGCCCCCGCCGCCCGTGAGCCAGCCGGTGCACAAGGTCGACGAGCCCGGGAACGGTTCGGCGCCCCCGGTGCTCCCGCCGGCCGGTGGGACGCCGCCGGCCGGGCCCGGCATGCAGCCGCTGCCTCCCGGCTGGCCGCATCCGGTGCCCCAGCCGCCGGTACGCCCGCACGGCATGCCCCTGGCCACCCCCGGGGCGCGGCTGGTCGCCCGGATCGTGGACACGATCGCGCTGGTGCTGCTCAACGTCGTGGTCAACGGCTGGTTCATCTACCTGTTCCTGCGCGAGTACATCCCCTTCACCCAGGCGATCACCGACAAGTGGATGGAGACCGGGGAACTGCCGCTCGACATGGAGCGGCCGGCGCAGATGGACGCGCTGCTCCTCGTGATCATCCTGATCGCGCTGGCTTTGTGGTTCGCCTACGAGGTGCCGGCGACCGCGCACACCGGGCAGACCCTGGGCAAGCGGCTCGCCCGCATCAAGGTCGTCCGGGCGGAGAACCTGGACCCGCTCGGCGTGGGCCGGGCCTGGCGGCGCTGGAGCCCGCTGGCCATGCCGCTGCTGCTGCTCTCCTGCTGCGGCCCGTGCTTCGTCATACTTCAGTTTGTCGACGTCATCTTCCTGCTGATCGACCGCCGGCAGCGCATGGCCTGGCATGACCGTTCGGCTGGCACCTACGTGGTGCGCCTGCCCGACCCGGTCCGTACCGACAAGAGGAGCGCATCATGAGCGAACGCAGCAAGCGCGGGCTGACCAGGCCCGACCTGGACGCCCTGCCCAACTACGTGCCCGGCCGCTCGGTGCCCGGCGCGATCAAGCTGGCCAGCAACGAGGTGCCGTACGGGCCGCTGCCGGGCGTGGTCGAGGCCGTCGCCGACGCCGCCGCCAACGTGCACCGCTACCCCGACATGGGCGTGGGCGCGCTGCGCGACAAGTTCGCCGAGCGGCTCGGCGTGCCCGCTGAGCGCGTGGTGACCGGCTGCGGCTCCGTCGCGCTCGCCGAGCACCTGGTGCGGGCCACCTGCCTGCCCGGTGACGAGCTGATCTACGCCTGGCGCTCCTTCGAGGCGTACCCGATCATCGCGGCCACCACCGCGGCGACCTCGGTGCGCGTGCCGAACACCGCCGAGCACGGCCACGACCTGGCCGCGATGGCCGACGCGATCACCGACCGCACCCGGCTGATCCTGGTCTGCAACCCGAACAACCCGACCGGCACCAGCGTGCGCAAGGCGGAACTGGACGAGTTCCTCGCCGCCGTGCCCTCCGACGTGCTCGTCGTGCTGGACGAGGCGTACAAGGAGTTCGTCACCGACCCGGCCGTGCCCGACGGCGTCGAGGTCTACGGCGACCGGCCCAACGTCGCGGTGCTGCGCACCCTGAGCAAGGCGTGGGGCCTGGCCGGCCTGCGCATCGGCTACCTGGTGGCGCAGCCCGAGGTGGCCGCCGCGGTGCGCAAGGTGGTCACCCCGTTCTCCACCAGCATGGCCGCCCAGGCCGCGGCGCTGGCCGCGCTGGACGCCGAGGAGGAGATGCGCCGCCGCTGCGACCTGGTCATCGCCGAGCGCGACCGGGTGCAGATCGCCCTGGCGAAGCTGCTGCCGGGCGTGCCCGCCAGCCAGGCCAACTTCGTCTGGCTGCCGCTGGGTGACCGGGCGGTGGCGTTCGCGCAGGCCTGCGAGGCCGAGGGCGTCATCGTGCGGCCGTTCGCGGGCGACGGGGTGCGCGTCACCATCGGCACCGCCGACGAGAACGACGCGCTGCTGCACGCCGCGGAGAAGTACTTCGTCTGACCCGTACCCACGAAAAAGACCGCCGCCGGCCCGAGGGCCGGCGGCGGTCTTTGTTCTGTCAGTCCTCCCCGCCGGACCGTCAGGCCCGGCGGGGAGGTTCACCTGTCACGCGGCGGCGACGGTGATCTGCCTGGTCGTGCTGGCCGCCTTGCCCCAGCCGTCGGTGACGGTGAGGGTCAGCGTGTACGTGCCCGCGGCCGGGAACGTGTGGGCCGGCGCCGACGAGGTGCTCGTCGCGGTGCCGTCACCGAAGTTCCACAGGTAGGTGAACGTGTCGCCGGTATTCGGGTCCGCGGACCCGACGCCGGAGATGTTGCACACCAGCAGCGTGCAGGACGGGGTGTTGATGACCGGCGTCGGCGCCACGTTGCCCGCGGGCTCCGTGATGGTCACCGGCAGGGTCTTCGTCGCCGTCAGGCCGTACTCGTCCTTCACCGTCAGCGTCACGTTGAACGTGGCCGCCGAGGTGTAGGTCTTGGTGGCCACCGCACCGGAGCCGGAGCCCTGGCCGAAGGCCCACGAGTACGTCAGTGCCGGGGTGTTCTCGTCGGTCGAGCTGCGGCCGTCGAAGGTGCAGACGTTGGCCGCGCAGGACACCGTGAAGTTGGCGACCGGGGCGACGTTCGGCGGCACCTGGACCGTCACGGTGACGTCCACCGACGGGTTCGTGGCGAACCCGTGCTGGTCGACACCGCGCACCTTGACCGTGTACGTCCCGGCCGGGATCGCCGGGGTGGTGTACGAGTAGTTCGAGCCGGGCGAACCGGGCGAGTTCAGGAACGCGCCCCGCCAGCTGGCCGACGTGCTGGTGAACGTGCCGGACGAGCTCATGTAGCGGCCCAGGCTGTCCACGATCGCCACCTGTGCCTCGGCGATCTGCTGGTCGTCCTCGACGCGGCCGCTGACGAAGATGCGCGCGTCGGTGAAGACCGCGCCGTTCGCCGGCTGCATCAGGGTGGTCGAGACCACCGGCGGCAGGTCACCCGGGTAGATGGTGTACGTCGCCGTCGCACCGCTGGTCGAGGTGTCCTGCTGGCCCACGGTGTCGTACGCGTACGCCGTCACCGAGTACCGGCCCTGCACGGGCAGGTCCGTCGACAGCGTCCAGGTGCTGCTGGTGCCGTTCGGCGTGGCCAGCACCGCGTCGCGGGTCGCGAACGCGGCACTGAGCGTGCCGTTGGCCTGCAGGTAGCGGCTGCTGTCCAGCTCCCGGATGGCGACCTTGACGCTCGCCACGCCGAAGTCGTCGGTCGAGGTGCCGGCGAGGTCGAGGTGCAGCACGTCGGCGACCTGGTTGCCGGTGACGTTGAGCAGGCCGTTCGGCGGGTTGTCGCCGGGGATCTGCGCGTTGATCGTCAGTCGGCCCTGGTTGGCGCTCGCCGTCTCCAGGCCCAGGTCGTCCGCGGCCTTGACCGAGAACGAGTACGCGCCCGGCTTCAGCGTGAACGGCGTGGTGTACGACCAGTTCAGCGACGTGGCGTTGAGGTTGGGCGGGGAGACCCGGTACCAGCCTGCCTGCACGTCGGTGCCCCAGGTGCCGTCGGAGGCCAGGTTCTCGCGCGTGGTGCTGTTGCGCAGCTGGATCTCGACGAAGTTGAGGTTCTGGTCGTCGGTGGCCGTGCCGCTGAAGGTCAGCGTGCCACCCGGCGCCACGGTGAGCGGCGCGGTCGCGGTCGGCGGGTTCATCACCGCGGGGGCGGCGATGGTGACCGACGGCGCGATGCCGGTCGAGCTGATGATCCAGGTGCGGTCGGTGGTGTCGAGCGAGGACTGGGTGCTGTCCGACGGCGTGACCTGGATCTTCCACTCACCCTCGTACGGCACCGTGATCTCGGTCGACCAGGTGGTGGTCAGACCGCCCACGACGTCCGGGTCGATCCGGAACGTGTTGAACGTGCTGGCCACGGAGCCGTCATCCTGCAGGTACCGGTTGTTGCCGTCGCGCATGGTGTAGCCGATCGACTGCACGCCCTTGTCGTCGGTGGCGGTGCCGGTGACGGTGAACGTGGTCGACGGCACGACGCTACCCGACGGGCCCGTGATCGACGCTGTCGGCGGACGGTCGTCGAGGCTGAACGTCTCGAACTTCTTGACCGCCTTGGTCGCGTCGCTGCTGCCGTTGTTCGCGAACGACTTCGCGAACACCTTGATGCGGCGGTTGCCCGTGATCGTCACCGGCAGCGACCAGTTGCTGGCCGCGGTGTTCGGCGAGGCCAGGTTGGTGTTGATGATGGCCGCCGAGCCCCACGTGGTGAGGTCGGGCTGCAGGTAGCGGTTGGTGTCCATGTCGACGATCTCGACCTGCACGCGCTTGAGCGAGTTGCCCGTCGCGGTCGCCGAGCCCGTGATCGTGAACTCCTGGCCGGCCGGCTTGACCTGGCCCTCGATCGGCGTGGCGATCTTCGTGTCGTACGGCGAGGCCGCCGGGATCGAGTTGAAGTCGTAGAACGCGACCCGGCCGACGTTGTAGCCGCCCTGGGTGGTCGCGTCACCGCCGGCGAACAGACCACGCGGGGTGGCCAGCATCGCCTTGTTGCCCTCGTACGAGTTCGAGCCCGGGTTCCACTCGATGGCCTTGCCGTTGCTCGGGTCCAGCGCGCCGATGTGGTCGCGGCGGACCACCGCGTCGCCCAGGCCGTAGCCGCTGAGGCCCTGGCCCGTGCCGTAGCCGACGTCGTCCAGACCCGGCCACGGGTCCGGCGCGGTCTGCGACTCGTTCCAGGAGAAGTGGCCGCCGATGTACACGGCGTTCTCCGTGATGGCGACCGAGTAGAGGCTGTCGAACGCCCGCGAGATCCACTGCGGCTGGACCAGGTCGTTGCCCGCGATCGGGAACGCGATGGCCGTGTCGTTGATCGGGGGCCGGTCGCCGCCCGAGCCGCTGGTCACCACGAAGAACTGGTCGTTGGGCGCGATGTCGCCCGCGTAGATGCGCTGGATGCCGCCGACGAACTGGAGGTTGTCCTCCCACAGCCGGGTGCGCCAGGGCAGCAGCTGGTTCGTCGTGGTGTCGATGAGGCCGACGCCGTAGCGGTCCTGGTTCGCGATCTTGCGCGCGGTGTGCACGACCAGCAGCTTGGTGTCGTCGTGCGTGAGCACCAGGGCCTGCACGGTCAGCGCACCGTCGACGCCGATGCCGCCGGACAGGTTGTTGTTGAAGCCGGTCACCAGGGCACCGGTGGTCGCGTTGACGGCGGCGAGGCCGACGCGCGCGGTGTTGTTGATGAGCGTGAACTGACCGCCCAGGTACACCGTGGTGTTCGTCGCCTCGATCGAGGTGCCCGCGCCGTTGGCGTTGGCCGTGAAGCCCGCGATCGGCGCGCCCGTGGTCAGGTTCAGCGACGCGAACTTCTTCTTCGACACCCCGTTGATGGTGTTGAAGCGGCCCGCGACGAACAGCTTGGTGCCGTCGGGCGACGCCTCGACCTCGGTCACCCCGCCGCCGGCGAACACCGGCTTGAAGGTGGTGTCGATCAGGCCGGTGTCGATGTTGAAGGCCAGCAGGTTCGCCTGGTTGACCACCGTCGTGTTCGTCGACGTGTTGTTGCGCGCCGATGTGAAGGTGCCGGCGATGAAGACCCGGCTGCCGACGTACGCGATGTCCGTGATCTCACCCGAGGTGATACGCGGAGTGTTGGTTCGCGGAACATCCGGGACGATTTTGGTGTGGTTGGGCTTCGGCTGTGCCGCCGAAGCAGTGGACGCGGTCACGAAGACGGCGCCCACAATGGACATAGCTCCGAGTAACGAAGCTGTGACTACAGATGCCACGCCTTTGCGTGTGCGCACGGTTGATCCCCCACGCATTCAGAATCCCCAAACCCAGGTGGAAGTACAGCTTCCCCCGGAAGCCTAGGGAGCACCCTCTCAAGGCAGCCGACGGTCGGGAATGGGCTCTTCGCCTCAACCGATGGTCCGAGTGGGCAATGAATACCGGAACCCCCGTCCGATGCTGAAATCAACACCCCGCTGACCTGCGCACATGTATTTCACTCGGGGAATGTGAAATACCCAGTCGCACTTACGACACCCGCCCGGGTGACCCCTGCCACGCTGTGGTTTTGCCGCTTGGGTGCCGACCGTCAGACGGCCGGCGACCGGGTCGCCACCGCGTCGCCCGGCCATCACCTGGCCGAACGCCCTCGAAAAGCGGCCAAGCCCCCGTAATAGGGTGCACCTATGAGGTGGCGGACCCTGCCCCGCGGCGCGAGGCTCGCGGTGATCGGCGCAGTCTCGGTGGCGCTGCTGGCGGCCGCCGGACTGGTGGCCTGGCGCGTGCTCGGCCCGGCCGACGTCGTGACACCGGCTACCAAGCCTTACCCCGAGCCGGTCGTCCCCGCCCCGGGCGCGATCGGCGTGCTGGTCTCCGCCCCGCTCGTGCTCGACGACCGGATCCGCGTGTTCGCCACCAAACGGCAGGTCTGGGCCGACGCACCCCCGAACTTCAAGTACGAGCGCAGCGCGCTGTGGTCGCTGCGCCGCTGGCCCGCACAGCTCATCGGCGTCGTCGCGGTCGGCGGCGGCAGCCCTGTCGTGGTCAGCTCCTGGTCCGACGGTGAACTCGTCGGCACCGACGCCCGCACCGGCACCGTCGCCTGGCAGATCCACGCCGAGCCGCTCGGTGACGCGTACACCGGCCGGCGCACCGGGGCGTCCACCGTCTACCAGCCGTCCGGCCTGTTCACCACCGACGGCTCCGTGATCGTCGCCGGCCCCGCACACGTCACGGCATACGACCCGACCACCGGCGCCCAGCGCTGGCAGGTGGCCGCGCCTGTGGGCCGGGACTGCCGCGGCACCGACCTCACCTCGGACCGCCAATACCTGGTCCACGACACCTGCACGGGCACCGTACGGCGCATCGACACCAACACCGGCACGGCGCTTTCGGACCTGGGCAGCGGGCCGACCACGGCCGAGCCGGTGTCCTGCGCCGTCGGCCACTCCCGCTGCCAGGGCATACGCCTCACCAGCGCCACTGGCACCGAGGCCCTGCTACTGTCCGGGCCGGACACCGAGCCGTCACCGCCGCTCGCGGCAGCCGGCTCGCTCCTCTCCGCCGGTTTCGTCGTCACCGCACCGGATCCGGCCGCCGTCACCCGCCTCGACGGCCACGACCCCCGCACCGGTGCCGTGCGCTGGACCTGGCAGCCCCCCACCGGTGACACCACACCACCGCCGCGCCTACTGGCCGCCGCCGACGACCGGGTGCTCCTGCTCGCCCCCGACCACACCCTGATCGCCGTCAGCGCCACGTCCGGCAAGGAACTCTCCCGCTCGTCCCTGCAGCTGTACTACGAGCCCGACTTCACGTACGACCTGGCCCAGGTGCACACCTCCGGCCGCTACCTGGCCCTCGTCCGCACCCTCCCCGGCGCCCCCACCACAGCCCCCGACGACGACTATTACCTCACCCCCCGCACCGTCCTCCTCGCCGCCTCCTGACCCACCCACCCATCTGGGTTGATCATGAATTTATGGCACGGTTCGACGGCGTGTCGCGGACACAGCCTCCTGGTGACCTTGCAGATCATTCATCGGGTACGGGCGTCGACGTCCAGCCACTCGTCGGTGCCCCGGCAGCGGTCCAGCCCCACCGAAACGAACTCGTCGGCGTCCCGCCGCCGACGGATCGCGCCGAGGTGCGCGAGAACCTGGGAGATGGGACTGCCGATGGCGGGGAACGGCTCATGCTCGCCGACGTACATCGGCCCGATCGCCAGCTCCCCCCGAGCCCAGAGCGCCGCCCTCTGCGTACCCACGCCACCGAGGTAGTCGGCCTCGACGTAACCCAGCGGACCTGCCTTCGACCAGTTGGAAAGCACGTTCTCGAAGCCGCCCGGCAGCTTCCAGAAACGCAGACCGTCACCGCGGCTGCCATCCGTGGCGGCGTCGAAGAGCTCATCTGTCATGGGGATGAGGGCGAAACCCTGCCGCAGCGGCACGACCACGGCACCGGGTTGCTCTGCGGCGACCTTGCGGAGGACATCCTCTGCGCCGATGACTGCCTGCAGGCCGTAGCTCATCCGATCCCGATCCTCCCCCGCCGGCCGCCCTGACGATCCGGCGGCGCGACTGCTGGCACCCGGGCAGTGCACCGGGTGCCGCAGATTCTGCCCCGAGGGCCGGGAACGCTCAACCTGAGGGGGCACACCAGTCCGCCACCCGCGAAACCGCACCTCGGCGCGACTCTCCGTCGCGAAACCAATGCGGACACAAAAAAGGGCCCCGTGGCAGGGGCCCGAAAAGAGGCGATAAACGCGTCAAGGCCCGACCGTGAATGGTCGGGCCTTGAACAGCGATGTTTGTCCGGCGGTGTCCTACTCTCCCACAACGTCCCCGTTGCAGT
>NZ_JBEZEB010000080.1:0-13333 GCF_040648615.1 Catellatospora sp. NPDC049111
CGCATCAGTGATCGTCAGCGCTGCCTTCGGCCGACCCATCCGTCCCATCGGCACAGCATAGACTTATGCAACGGATTTCCGGCGCAGCACACTAGAGGCGCATTAGGAACAGTTCGTTCCTAATGCTGCGACTCTTTTCGCATCCCTGACCGGGGGGAGACCGGCGTTCGCTCCTGCTCCTGACGACACCGCCGGCCGAGGCCGAGCAGCAGGCCATTCGCATCGCATAAGCGTGCCTTAAAACGTAACTGTTTCAGTTACACTTATCCCGTGAGTGCCAACAGCAAGCTGACGATCGCCACCCACGCCCTAGCGTGGATGACCCTCAACGAGCGCCTGGGCGGCAAGTTCGCCACCTCCGAGCAGATCGCGAAGAGCGTGGCGACCAACCCGGTGGTAATCCGGCGGCTGATGAGCGAGATGGCCAAGTCCGGGCTCATCGAGACGCAGCGCGGCCCGGGCGCCGGCTGGCGTCTGGCCAGGGCACCGGAAGACATCAGCCTGTGGGACATCAACGAGGCGCTCGGTGCGGAAGCAGCGTTCGCGCTGCACCGCAACGAACCCAGCGAGTCCTGCCCGGTCGCCCGCGGCATCCGCCCGGCACTCACACCCGTTTATGTCCGCGTCGACGACGCGATCCGTCGTGAGCTGGCCGGCACCCGCCTCGCCGATGTCCTGCGGGACACGCTCACGGCAGTAGCGCCTGACTGATCGACACAACCCAGGAGATACCGATGACCAACAACACGAACCTCGCGTACGCAGTGCGCACCGCAACCCGGCAGGGCGTCACCCGCGACCTGCCGCACGGGCCGCAGGATCTGCAGTGGGTCGCCAACACCGCCACCCTCGTCTACGGCGAACACGACGCGGTTCTGGTCGACACGTACACGTCGATCGACCAGAACGCGGAACTAGTCGACTGGGTGAAGTCGTTCGGCCGCAACCTGACCTACGTCTTCATCACCCACGGCCACGGTGACCACTTCTTCGGCATCGGTCAACTCCTGGCGGCGTTCCCGGACGCGAAGGCGATCGCCGCAGCCGGATCCGTGGCGCGAGCACACACCCAGGGTGAGCCTCAGTGGCGCGACGGATTCTGGGAGAAGCTGTTCCCCGGCCAGATCCCGGAAATCGTCTTCCCGGAGCCGGCCGACGGTCACCAGTTCGAGCTCGAGGGCCACCAGCTGCAGGTGATCGAGACCGGGTTCACCGACACCGCCGACTCCACCGCGCTGTGGGTTCCCGACCTGCGCCTGATCGTCGCCGGCGACGTCGTCTACAACGACACCCACCAGTACACGGCCGAAACGACGCGGCAGACGCGTGAGCAGTGGGCGCAGGCCACCGAACGGCTCGCCGCGCTCGACCCGGTAGCGGTCGTCGCGGGTCACAAGAAGCCGGACGCGTCCGACGACCCGAAGATCCTCGCCGAGACCGCCGCCTACCTGCGCAGCTTCACCGCCGCCGCGGACGACTCCCGGACCGCGGAGGAGCTGTACCACCGGATGCTCAAGCTCTACCCGCGCCGCGCCAACCCCGGCGCCCTCTGGGGCGGCGCCAAGGCCGCCAAACCGGCGTAGCGACTGGCACCGTCGGCGCTGCGCGCTGAGGAGCGCAGCGCGCGGGTGACGCCCTGGGCGTGGTTTGCACGGCCGGGTGGTTCTGCGGGCAACGTTCAGGCTCTGGCGCGAACGGTGGGCCGGACAGCAGCGAGCCGGGCCGGTTTTCCCACCAGTCCGCTGCCGATCACCGCCGGACGCGACGCGTGCCGTGGGCGGCGAAGGCGCCGTGACCCGCGAAGACCCGCCTCGCGAAGCGTTCCGCCATGCGCCGGTGCGTGGCGGCGTCGGGATGCAGCTGATCCGGTAGCGGGTGTTCGGCGAAGTCGGCCTCGCCGTACAGGTCGAGACCGTCCAGGTAGTACAGGTGCGGATCGGTCGCGGCGCGCTGCGTCACGATGCGGGCCAGCTCCTGGCGGATCACTCGCAACGTCAGCTTCCCTGCGGCGCGTTCGGCAGGATCGCCGGTGGCGGTGAACTGGATCTGCCCTCGGCGCAGCGCCTCGAGGTCGAAGGCGCCGGGACCGGGGGTGTCCTCGTGGATTGGGCAATAGATCGGCGAGACGACCAGCAGCGGAGTTGTGGGATGCCCGTCGCGGATCGTGTCGAGGAAGCCGTGCACGGCCGGTGTGAAGGCGCGCAGGCGCATCACGTCGGTGTTCACCAGATTGATGCCGATCTTGACACTGATCAGGTCGGCCGCGGCGTCCCGCAGGGTGCGGGCGGTGAACGGGTCGAGCAGGGCACTGCCGCCCAGACCCAGGTTGATCAGCTCGACACCGCCGCGGGCGGCGGCGAGCGCCGGCCAGGTGGTGGACGGGCTCGCGGCGTCCGAGCCGTGGCTGATCGAGCTGCCGTGGTGCAGCCACGTCGGCCGGCTGTCGCCCGTGCCGGGCGCGACCGGGGCGTCGGTACGCAGGGCGACGAGTTCGGTGGCCTCGTTGTGCGGCAGCCAGATCTCGATGTCCTTGAGGCTGTCCGGCAGCCCGGTGAAGGACACGGTGCCCATCGGTCCGGTCTGGCGGTCGACGGCTCCGGTGGCCATGTCGATGCTGAGGGTGTTGCCGCCTGGAACATCGCCTTGGTCGGTCAAGCGGCCGTCGACGATCAGGTCGTAGACGCCGTGCGGGCGGGGCGGCAGCCCGGCGTAGGTCCGCCGGGTGGCGAGGGCGTCGAGCTCGATGGCCGTGGCGCGGGTGCGGAAGCTGATCCGTACGCCGGAGGGCTGTGCCTCGACCATGGCCAGCTGCGGGTCTGGGCTCTGCGCCCGAGCGCGGGCCGGGAGCCGGTGCGGCAGCAGGCCGCGCTCGGTACGTTCGACCTCGCTGGCGCCGCGGATCAGCTCGGCGGTGATCGGTGTGGTGATCCAGGTGTTCATTTTGGCGCCTTGCGTTCGGGGGACGGGTGTGGTGCTGCGGGCCAGTGGCGCAGCAGGGCGTCGAGGCCGTCGAGGATGCGGCTCCAGGACTGCTGCGGGTCGGGGCTGCTGTGGTCGAAGCTGCCGGCCAGCTCCAGGCTGATGAAGCCGTGGAAGGTGCTGCCGATCAGCCGGACGGCGTGGGTCTGGTCTGTCTCGTCGAGTTGGTAGCCACGCAGGATCGCCCGGGTCATCTCGGAGTGCCGGGGGCCGGCGCTGCCGGCCGCGGTCTGCGGGTCGAGCCGCATGCGCGCCGCGGCGTACCGGCCGGGATGTTCGCGGGCGTAGTCGCGGTAGACGTCGCCCAGGGCGGCCAGCGCGTCCTTGCCGGCCCGGCCGGCCAGGGCCGCGGCGCCGCGGTCGGCGAGCTCGTCGAGGGCGAGCAGGGTGATCCGGGTCTTGAGGTCGCGCGAGTTCCTGACGTGGGAGTACAGGCTCGGCACCTTGACGTCGAACCGGCGGGCGAGCGCGGAGACGGTTACCTCGTCGAA
The DNA here is from genome assembly GCF_040648615.1 of Catellatospora sp. NPDC049111. NCBI lineage: Bacteria > Bacillati > Actinomycetota > Actinomycetes > Micromonosporales > Micromonosporaceae > Catellatospora > Catellatospora sp. NPDC049111. The sequence goes on from NZ_JBEZEB010000080.1 coordinate 3,471, forward strand.
GCCCACCTCGTCGGCCAGCTCCGCACCTGCCTGCACGAGGCGCTCCGGCGTCACACCTGGTCGTGACATGACCGACCTCCTTCCTAAAGAAATCATGCTTTCACCTAATACCTTTAGGCAAGTGAGGTCGGTCACGGACATGCCCCGGCGGGCAGTGCTCCAGGTCGCCGGGCGGGCGGACCGGTCGGCCGGCGCCCGCACAGGGAACCGGCTCGGCGCGCTCGACACCGGAACGACAGCCGCCGTGCGGGTCGGGTCGATCCGCACGGCGGGCTTGCTGCCCCCGAGTGGATGTCACCGGGCCGGCGTGGTCGAAGGGCCGGCCCAGCGTCATCGCGGCTCAGTTACGCATGGTCCACTGCTGGTTGGTGCCGCCGTGGCAGCTCCATAGCTGGATCTTGGTGCCGTTGGCGGTCGCTGCGCCTGCCGCGTCGACGCAGAGCCCCGACTGGACGCCGGTGATGGTGCCGTTGGCGTTGAGGTTCCACTGCTGGTTGGTCTGACCGCTGCAGTCCCAGATGATCACGGCGGTGCCGTTGGCGGTGCCGCGGCCGGAGGCGTCCAGGCATTTGCCCGCGACGGTCAGTTGCTTGCTGGAGGTGTACGTCCAACGCTGGGGGTTGCCTCCCCAGCAGTCCCACAGCTGCATCTGGGTTCCGTTGGCCGTGGCGCCGTTGGGCGCGTCGACACACCGGGCGGAGCCGGTCCCGACGATCATCACGTTGGAGCGGCTCGGCGGCGGGCTGCTGGGAGGCGGGCTGGTGGGTGGGGCGCCGCCGTCCAGGCCGAGGAAGGAGATCGAGTAGGCGAGCATTCCGGCCTGGGGAAGGGTGTGTCCGGTGCCGGAGATGCTCACTGCCTCAACAGTGGCCTGCGTGCCGGTGCTTCCGTAGCGGGACCGGGTCCAGGTCGGCTGCGGGCTGTCGGTGTACGACGGCGTCTGGCCCAGGCCGTTCAGGGTGGTCCACTGTTCGACTTCCTCGTTGAAGTTGGGGTACGCCAGCGTGGTGTCCGTGGTGCCGTGCCACAGCTGCATGCGCGGGTAGCGGCCGGTGTAGCCCGGGTACATCGCTCGGGCGACATCTGCCCACTGCTGCGGTGTCTTGCCGACGTTGCCGCTGGAGCACTGGCTGTTCCACAGGGAGCCGTCGCTGGTGGCGAAGCATCCGGCGGGCACGCCGGAGAACGCCGAGCCGGCCGCGAAGACGTCAGGGTATTCGGCGGCCAGGACGTTGGTCATCATCGCCCCGGATGAGAAGCCGCTCACCACGATCCGGGCCGGATCGACGTTGTATCTGGTGCGGGCCCAGCTGACCATCGACATGATGCCGGTGGAGTCGCCGCCGCCGTCTCGGCGCAACGCCTGCGACGTGGAGACGTCGAAGCAGCGTCCGGAACGGGTCGCCTCCGGCAGGACGATGACGTAGCCGTACCTGTCGGCCGCGGTCACGTAGTCACGGCCGTTGCCGCCGAATATCGCCGATGCCGATCCGCCGCAGTAGTGGACCAGGACGAGCAGCGCCGGGCGCGATGCCGTCGTGTCGGGCGCGTACACGTACATATTGAGGTTGGTGGGGTTGTTGCCGAAGTTCACCACTTGCGTCAACGTCGCTGCTGCGGCTGGCTGGGCGGCCACGGCGACGACACCCAGCGTGATCAACACGCCGGCCACCGCCGCGGCAAGCATTCGCTTTGTTCGTGTGTGGACTGTCGTCACGGTGGGATCTCCTAATCTTGGCGAGCCGGGACGGCACTGCGGGGGCGGCGTAGGACTGGAGCGTTCCGACGGCATGGCGGGCCGCGGTACCCCTGTACGGGGAGGCGGTCGGTCGATGTGCCGGCACGGGTCAACCGAGCCACGGTGTTGTGGCCGGTGGCGCGACCGGGGGTGGCCCGGTGTTCCTTCACCCTGCGGCTGCGTAGACGACGCTCGGCCCGCTGCCCCGGGCCGCATGTCCCATGGGGACAGCGTCACGGTAACGACATAAGACATCACATGTCAACGACTACCGTCGATCGCTGCAGTCCCCGCATGCTCTCGGCCATTGCTGCTCACAGCAGCCAGACAGGTCCGGCCCGGGTACTCGCCCGGGATCACGAAAGAAACTTTGTGCGCTAAAAGTGCGCCGCACACGTCATATGACAATACCGGCCATGGTCAGCAGACGGCTTGCGACCGACGGAGATTCTCGGGGCAGTCGACGCGACGGCCCCGAGAATCTCACGTTCGCTTGAGTCAGACTGCCACGATGCTCCACTGGTTGTTGGTGTTGGTGTTCGGCGTCCACATGACGCAGGTCGATCCGGCCGTCGTGTTGCCCGCGCCGTCCAGCGCTGTGCTCGTGCCGCGGTTGATGATCTGGAAGCGGCCGTTACCCATCGCGTTGAGCCGCCACTGCTGGTTGACCCCGCCATTCCACGCCGATTGCCGGCACGGGGCCCCGTTGGCGGGGTTGCCCCAGCTGTCCGCGACCATCCCGTTCGTACGGTTGACCATCCGGTACCACCCGCCGCCCAGATCGACGAACTGCCACTGCAGGTTGTTCGACCCGTCCCAGTTCCACTGCTTCACATTCGATCCCGATGCGACATTGCCGCCGCTGTCGAGGACCAGACCGGTCGTGCCGTTGGCGATCCGCACATACCCGGTCGGGATCGGGCTGCCGGCCGTCACCTTCAGTGACGCGATGGCGTCATTGTTGCCGGTGTTGCGCAGGTCGGCATTGTCGGCCGGAATCGTCCAGCTGGTGCCCGTGAAGCCGTCGTTGGCATAGCCGACGACCTGGTATCCCGCGGAGACCCGAACCGAGGAGATGACCCGCAGGCCGATGCCGCGCGACTGCAGCGCCGCCGCCGAGTAGTCGCCCGGCCCGAGCGCCGCGCTTGCCCCGGCGTAGTTCGCGTCGGCATACACGGTCGCCCCGTCCACGGCCTTCTGGGTGACCGTCATCTGGTAGGTGCGTCCGGCCTGAGCGGAGAAGACCAGGACGTCGGTCTCCGGCCTGGTCGGCGTGACGACGTTTCCGCTGGTGGAGTCGACGACTTGAACGGTTCCGGCGAGCGCGCGGCTGCGCACCCTGACGGTGCCGGCCCGGTCGGCTTTGATGACGATCTCGTCGGCCTGGCCTGCGCTCCACGTCGCATCGACGGTGTACCCGCCCCGGCCGCGCAGACCGGTCACCTTGCCGCTGGGCCACGCCGACGGAAGCGCCGGCAGCACGTGCAGTTCGCTGTTGTGGCTCTGCAGCAGCATCTCGGCGATGCCGGAGGTGGCGCCGAAGTTGCCGTCGATCTGGAACGGGGGGTGCAGGTCGAACATGTTCGGCGCCAGCCGGTCGGTTCGCACGAGCAGGCGGATGAGGTTGTGCGCGCGGGCGCCTTCTTCCAGCCGCGCCCAGAAGTTGATTTTCCAGGCGAGCGACCATCCGGTTCCGTCGTCGCCGCGAAGCTCGAGGGTCCGCCGCGCCGCGTTGTAGAGAGTCGGCGTGCCGCGCTTGGTGATCTGGTTACTGGGGTGCAGGCCGTACAGGTGGGAGACGTGCCGGTGGTTCGGCTCGGTCTCCACCCAGTCGTACAGCCACTCCATGATGTTGCCGCGGGAGCCGACCCGCGTCGTGGGCAATCGGTCCCTGGTGGCCAGCACCCTGGTCCGGAAGTCGCTGTCCACGCCGAGCACCTGGCTGGCCTGGGCCACCCCGTTGAACAGGTCGCGCAGGATCTGGTTGTCCATGGTGGGACCGGCGCACACGCTGACGCCGGAGTGATGGTTCAGCTCGGGCGAGTTCGACGGGTTGGTGACCAGGAATCCGAGGGCTGGCTCCTGAACCAGGCTGTCCAGGAAGAACTGCGCGGCGCCCTTCATCGCCGGGTAGTTCTGCTGCAGGAAGGTGGTGTCGCCGGTGAACAGGTAGTGATCCCAGATCATCGTGGCCAGCCAGGCGCCGCCGGTCTGCCACATGCCGGCCGCCGCGAAGTCCACCACCGATGCGCCCCGCCACGCGTCGGTGTTGTGGTGCGTCACCCAGCCTCCGGCGCCGTACTCCACCTGTGCGACCCGGGCGCCGGTGACCGTAAGGTCGTTGACCATCCGGAACACCGGCTCGAAGCACTCCGCGAGGTTGGTGGTGTCGGCGTGCCAGTAGTTCATCGGCAGGTTGGCGTTGAGGGTGTACTTCGACTCCCACGCCGGGCTCAACGAGTCGTTCCAGATGCCCTGCAGGTTGGCCGGCTGGGTGCCTGGTCGCGAGGACGAGATCAGCAGGTATCGGCCGTACTGGAAGAGAAGCGCGGAGAACTGAGGGTCGCTGACCGAGCTGTGCTGGGCGATCCGGACGTCGGTGGTCTGGTCGGCCGCCGACGTACGGCCGAGATCGAGCGTCACCCGCCCGAACAGAGCCTGGTAGTCGGCCACGTGCCGGCTGCGCAGAGTGTCGTAGGCCGTGCCCTGGGCCGCGTTCAGGCGGGCGCGGGCGATACCCAGGTAGTCGCCGTTGACGTTGTTGTAGTTGACGTAACTGGACCCGATGGAGATCAGCAGCGTCACACTGTCGGCGTTGGTCACGCGCAGGGTGCCGCCCGAGCTGCTGGTGCTGCCTCCTGTGGTGATCGCCTTCGCCAGCGCGACGAACCGCACCGAGCCGGCGATGCCTCGTTGATCCCCCGACCGGCCGTCCACGGCGATCGTCGTGCTGTCCGGGCTGGACATCGTGACGCGCTGCGGGCTGGAGTACGAGGCCGTGAACGAGATGGCCCCCGCCCGGTCCGCCGTCAGGCGAACGGCGATGACCTGGTCCGGCGCGCTGGCGAACACCTCACGCTGATACCGCACGCCGTTCTGCACGTAGGAGACCGTGGTGGTGGCGGTGGTCAGGTCCAGGGTCCGGTTGTACTGCGACGGCGTGCCCGAGGGAAACACCAGATTCAGGTTGCCGATCGTCTGGTACGCCAGCTGGCCGGCCGGCCGGCCGAGCATGTTCTGGTCGATCATGCTCTGGGCCTGGCTCCACTGGTTGGCGAAGACCAGGCGCCGGATCTCCGCCAGCGCGCCCGCGCCCTGCGTGTTGCTGTAGTCGTGCGGGCCGCCGGCCCACACCGTGTCCTCGTTGAGCTGCAACCGTTCCGTGTCGGTGTTGCCGTACACCATGCAGCCCAGGCGTCCGTTGCCGATGGGAAGCGCGCGCAGCCATTCGGTCCCGGCACTTTCGTCGTACCAGAGGGCAAGGTCGTTGGCCGCGAGCACCTGTGCCGGAGCTGTCGCGCCGGCCGAGGCAGCCGCGGTCCACGCCGCCGGCGCCAACACCGACCCTGCTCCGGCAACCGCGGCGCCGAGTACCCGCCTTCGTGATACGTCTGTCATGTGTCCTCCAAGCAGGAGCGGCATGCCGGGTCATCCGGGCGACGGCCTCGACACGTCTGATCAGTGGGGGATGGTCCGTTTCTGGTTGGTACCGCCGCGGCAGCTCCCCGGATGGATCCGGGTGCCGTCGGCAGGTGCGGCACCTACCGCGTCGAGGCAGAACCGGGCCTGGCATCCGGTGGTGGTGCCGTTGGTGTGAGCTTCCGCTGCGGATCGGTCGGCCGCTGCCGTCACGGAGGATGGCAGCAGATCGCCATACCGCTTCGGCCCTGAAGCGCGGCCCTCTGCCCCGGACCGCATGTGCGTGGGACTGTGCAACGCTAACGACATCACACGTCACATGTCAACGACTGATGTCGATCCCGTTTCCGCCGAGATGCACGCGGGTCCAGACGCGCAACCCGGGACGGCGCCGACATCGCCACCTCGGTGACCGCCGGATTCATGAACAACGGCCAGGCGTGCTTCGTCGGCACCCGCATCCTCGCCCCGCACAGGGTCCGCGATCCTGATCCGCCCGGCCGAGACGGGCGTGTCCGGCGCCGGTCGGCGCCGGACACGCGCCCGGTGGGTCAGCGAGCAGGATCGGTCTGTGCCTAGCGCTGCAGGGTCAGCACGCCCGGCCGCCACGGCAGCAGGTTGTAGTCGCCTCCCGCGCTGGGGTTCTTGCCCTGGTAGAGGAACTGCAGGTTGCACGGGTCGATGGTCTTGGTCTGGTCGGGGTTGTTGCGGACCAGGTCACCGTGGCTGATGTCGTTGGTCCAGGTCGCCCCGCTGTTGGCCTTGCCGGCGAAGGGGTTGCTCTCGGTGGCGGCCTGGGGGGTCCAGGAGCCGTTCAGGCTGCTGGATGTGAAGGAGCGGAAGTAGCGTCCCTGGCTTCCGATCGCTTCGACGATCATCAGGTACTGGTTCTGGCCCGCGACCTTGTAGACCTCGACGCCCTCGAACAGGTTGTTGGTCGAGTCGGTCATGATCGTGGTGTAGTTCGAGCCGAAGCTGCCGGGGAAGTTCCCGATCGGCATGCTGGACCGGTAGATCTTGCCGTTGTCCCCGGCGAAGAACAGGTACATGTTCTGGTCGTCGCCGATGAGGGTCTGGTCGATCACGCCGTACGGGGCGTCGGGCAGGCTGGCGGTGGACAGCGTCTGCGCCGAGGACCAGCCGTTGGCGTTGGTCGGGTCGTTCGACGTCTTGTAGCTGAACGAGGTCGGGCCCCACTGGTATGCCAGCACCCAGATGTTCTTCGGGGCGAAGTACAGCAGCGTCGGCGCGACCGTGCCCTGGCTCATGCCGTTCTGGCTGGCCGAGGCCATGTCGGACCAGTTCGTGAACAGACCGAAGTTCATCGAGCTGTACGAACCTCCGCTGTTGACGTACGACCCGTAGACCAGGTGCTTGCCGTTGTAGACGACGTTGGTGAAGTCCTTGAGCGAGACCCACCCGTTCTGCGGGTTGGTCAGCGCGCCGGTCGAGGTCCACCGGTAGGTCGAGGGAAGTGAGCAGCCACCCGGGGGCGGCGACGACGGGGGCGTCGACGGCGACGGCGACGGGGAGCTGCCGAACTGGGTCCGCCACTGCTGGTTGGTCTGGCCGTGGCAGTCGTACAGCTGGATCTGCTGGCCGTTGCCGGTGCCCCACACGTCCAGGCAGCGGCCGGACTGCACGCCGCTGATGGTGCCGTTGGAGTTGACGTTCCACTGCTGGTTGGTCTGCCCGTTGCAGTCCCAGATGATCACGGCGGTGCCGTTGGCGGTGCCCTGCCCGTTCGCGTCGAGGCACTTGTTGCCGTAGACGTTCAGCGCCTTGCCGGCGGTGTACGTCCACCGCTGCTGGGTCTGGCCGTTGCAGTCGTAGAGCTGCACCCGGGTGCCGTTGGTCTGCGTCGCGTTGGGCACGTCGACGCACCGGCCCGACTGCACGCCGACGATCGTGCCGGCGCCGCCGGGCGGCGGGCTCGAACTCGGCGGCGTGGTCGGGCTGACGGCGTTGAGGGCGTTGAGCACCGAGGTGTAGGCGGACTTCTTGTTCCCGTTGCCGTCGAACAGCAGCGGGCTCTCGCCGGAGCGCCAGGAGTCGCTGTCGCGCACGCCCCACACGGTGATGCCGATGCAGCGCGACACGTTCATGCACGCCTGGGTGAGACCCGCGTACTGGCTGGTCGACGCGTTGGTCACGTCGGCCTCGGTGAGGGCGACGTCGACGCCCAGGGCGGCGAAGCTGGACAGGGTGGTCTGGAAGTTGCTCGGCAGGGAGCTGCCGCCGGTGAAGTGGGTCTGCAGGCCGACGCAGTCGATGGGCACGCCCCGGGACTTGAAGTCCTGGATCATGCGGTACACACCCTGGGTCTTGCCGTAGCTCCAGTTCTCGATGTTGTAGTCGTTGTAGCAGAGTTTGGTCGACGGGTCGGCGTTGCGGGCGGTGCGGAAGGCGACCTCGATCCAGTCGTTGCCGGTGCCCTGCAGGTTGGACGAGCGGCGGCTGCCGTCCTCGTTGAACGCCTCGTTGACGACGTCCCAGGCGGCGAGTTTGCCCTTGTAGTGGGCCATGACGCCGTTGATGTGGTCGATCATCGCCTGGCGCAGGTTGCTGCCGGACAGGCTCTGCATCCAGCCGGGCTGCTGGGCGTGCCAGGCCAGGGTGTGGCCGCGGACCTTGAGGCCGCGCTGGGTCGCCCAGTTGTAGATCTGGTCGCCGGAGCTGAAGTTGAACTGCCCGCGGTTGGGCTGGGTGGCGTCGGGCTTCATCTCGTTCTCGGCCGTGATCATGTTGAACTCACGGGCGGCGATCGTGCTGTACGTCGAGTTGCTGAGCCGACCGGCCGCGAGCGCCGTGCCGAAGTAGCGGCCCGACTGCGCGGCTGCCGCGCCCAGCGTGCTCTCCGCCGCTTGCGCCGACGGCATCATCACCGTAACCGTGGCCAATGCCGCGACACTGACCGCGCCGGCTAACAGCGCTCTGACGATGGGCGATCTCGTCCACGGGGTTTCGCCACGATGGACGGAGGGACTTGTGGCCACCTTGGCCTCCTTCTTCTGGCGGGCGCCCGAGCCGTGTTGGCGGAACGACCGGACGTCCTATCGAGAGATTTATCAATGCGGATGCTGCCATCGGAGTTTGTTTCAGGCAAGAACTTTCGGAAAACTTCCGGAAATGCCTCGTGCACCGGGCGAGCGATAGGTGCAGGTGAACAGGCATCAGGCACGGTGGGCTTGTTCACCCGGGAGACCGTCACCGGGATCAGTGTGTGCGGAATTTTCGCGACCCGGCGACGCCACCCGTCATAACAGTTTTTGCGCGCGCAGTTGGCGGACCGGCGGCTGGACCACGACGCGATCCGACAGGTGCGATCGGAGGATGCGGCCCTACGGCCTGTCTCATAACTCGGTGGAGTTGTGAAACAGCGCCCTTCTCGGGCGTCCGCTCCTCGCCCCGCGTGGGGTGGGTGCGGTTCCCGCGTCATCGGGGCTGGTTTCGCCTGCGCGTGTGCGCGGGCCAGAGCCTTCCCCTCGGCGGGCGTTGGTGACCGGGCCCCCTGCGTGGAGGTCCCGGACCTGGGCGTGGTGCTGCTCGGCCCAGATGGCGAGGTTGACCGCGGCGTTGAAGTCCCGGTCGGCCTGATACCCGCACGCGGCGCAGACGAACGTGCGCTGGTCCAGGGGCATCGCCGGGGCGACGGTCCGGCATGGGGCGCAGGTCTTGGTCGACGGGTACCAGCGGTCGACCGGAGTCAGGTCGCCGCCGCGCCACTGCTGCTTGTAGGTCAGTTGCCGGGCGAGTTCGCCCCATGCTGCGTCGGCGACGGCTGCGGCCAGGTGCCGGTTGGCGAGCATGCCGGTGATGGTGAGGGTCTCGATGGCGATCTTGTCGTGGGTCTTGACCAGCTTGTTGGAGACCTCGTGCAGGAAACGCTTGCGGATCGCGGCCACGCGGGCGTGGTGGCGGCCCAGCCGGGCAGCCGCTTGCCGGCGGTTGTTCGAGCCGGGCGGTTTGCGGGTGACGGCGCGGGCCAGGCGACGTTGCCGCGCCATGCCCGCCCGCGAGGGACGCGGCCAGTCGTCGACCCGTGCAACTTGCGTGCCGTCGGCGCGGCCGGCCACGACGAACGCGGCCAGACCCCGGTCGACACCCACCCAGCCGGTGCCGCTGTCCGGCTGGTGGCGCACGGCCTCGTGCAGGTCGGCGGCTTCGCAGGTCAGCGACACCGCCCACCGGCCGGCCCGGTGGCTGACGGTCGCCGACAGGATCTTGGCCCTGCCTTTGGCCAGCATCCGCCGCAGCCGCCGGGTGTCCTCGCGCACGGCCATCGTGCCGATGCCGGGCAGGGTCACCGTCCGCGGCCCATGCTCACCGACCCGGATACCCACCCGGCCCGTGGCAGAGGTCTTGCTGCGGAGCCGGAACGACAACTGGGTGCGCTTTTTCGATTTGAACCTGGGGAACCCGACCCGGCGGCCTTTACGGTCGCCGGTCCGCGATGCCGTGTACGCGGCCAGCCCACGACCGAGGT
>NZ_JBEZEB010000081.1:0-6617 GCF_040648615.1 Catellatospora sp. NPDC049111
GTACTGCAACGGGGACGTTGTGGGAGAGTAGGACACCGCCGGACAAACATCGCTGTTCAAGGCCCGACCATTCACGGTCGGGCCTTGACGCGTTTCCAGGCAAGGAAGGGCCCCTTCTTAACGCCATCCGTCATGCAAGGGCACCTTGTTAACGCCGCACCTATTCGGGCCCCTGCTACGGGGCCCTTTTTGTTACCTGTAGCCGGCCGGCCGTTTTATCGGGGCTGCGGGGCGATGATCGCCGTTTCTGGTCAAAACCTGGGGCAGGACCGCAGATCATGTCCAGAAACAACGATCACCGAACCAAGAACCGTGGCAGTGGCACACCACCTGCCGTGCCCGCGGAGATCATGAAGTTGTGGCAGCGACTCGCCGCCGACCCGTGCCATAAGTTCATGATCGACGCGGAAGGGGTGGGTCAGGCGGGGGTGAGGGTGGTGAGGATTTCGGTGGTCGTGGTGTGGTCGCCGGTGCGGTGGGCGGTGAGGAGTCGGGCGAACTTGTCGGCGTCGAGGATGGGTAGTCCCAGGTCGGCGGCTTTGGTGGCTTTGGAGCCGGCGCCGTCGCCGACGACGACGAAGTCGGTTTTGGCGGAGACCGAGCCGGAGGACTTGCCGCCCAGTTCTTCGACGGCCTCGTTGCCCTGGTTGCGGGTGAGGCCGGGGACGGAGCCGGTGACGACGACGGTCATCGGGGAGCCGTCCGGGCGGCGGAGCGGCAGAGATGTCTCCGCGCTGGTGGCGGCGGTGGAGGCCGGGCCGGTCGGTTCGGTCATGTTGACGCCGTGGGCGGCGAGTTTGGCGATCAGCGGGGCGACCTCGGCGAGTTCGGCGAGGATGACGGTGGCCCGTTCGCTGCCGATGCCGTCGACCTGCTCCCACTCGGCGGGTGTCGCGGCCAGGATGGCATCCATGGTGCCGAAGTGGCGGGCGATCCGGCGGGACAGGGTGCGGCCGGTCATCCGGATGCCCAGCCCGGTCAGCACACGCGACAGCGGCCGGGTCTTGGTCGCGGCGATGCTGTTGACCAGGTTCGTCGCGGACACGGTGCCGAGCCGGTCCAGCGCGGCCAGGGTCGGCACGTCGAGGGCGTACAGGTCGGCGGCGTCGGTGATGTGGCCGGCGGCGAGCAGCGCGTCGAGGATCTTGTCGCCGAGTCCTTCGATGTCCATCGCGTCGCGGCTGGTGTAGTACAGCAGCGTCGCCTTCTCGCCGCAGGCGCGGCCGCGGGCGCAGCGCCACCGCAGGTTGCTGCGGTCGATGTCGCCGCCGCAGCGCGGGCAGTGCTCCGGCGGGCTGAACGGCTCCGCGTCGGCGGGCCGGGCGTCGGGCACCGCGCCGGTGATCTCCGGGATGACGTCTCCGGCGCGGCGGATGTAGACGGTGTCGCCGGCGCGTACGTCGCGGCGCTGCAGGTCGGTGAAGTTGTGCAGGGTCGCCGAGGTGACCACGACGCCGCCGACCTGGACGGGTTCGAGCACGGCGACGGGCGTGATGACACCGGTGCGCCCGACCTGCACGTCGATGCGCAGCAGCGTGGTGGTGCGGGTGTCGGCGGGGAACTTGTAGGCGATGCCCCAGCGTGGTGCGCGGGTCGAGTAGCCGGCCTGGTCCTGGTCGGCGGTGAGGTCGGCCTTGACGACGACGCCGTCGATGCCGAACCCGAGGTCGCCGCGGCGGGCGCCGAGCGCGGCGACGGCGGCGGTGACCTCGTCGATGTCGGTGCACACGGCGAGCCCGGCGGAGGACTGCCCGGTCGTGGCGATGCCGAGCGTGCCCAGGTGCTCGATCACGGCGGAGTGGCTGGAGGCGTGTTCGGCGGGCACGCCGTGGGCGGCGTACGCCATGAACGACAGCGGGACGTCGTAGGCCCGCTGGGCGCGCAGTGAACCGGCGGCCGCCGAGCGCGGGTTGGCGAACACCGGCTCACCGTGGGCGAGCCGCAGGTCGCAGCCCTTGGCGAAGTCCGTGTCGGTCATGTAGACCTCACCGCGGACCTCGATGCTCACCGGCGCGGACAGGCGCTGCGGCAGACCGGCGATCAGGCGGGCCTGGCTGGTGACGTCCTCGCCGGTGTAGCCGTTGCCGCGGGTGGCGATCTGCACGAGCCGGCCCTCGGCGTAGCGCACGGCGATGGCGAGCCCGTCGATCTTCGGTTCGACGGTGTAGCGGGTCACCGGGCGGTCGAGGGTCCGGTCGAGTTTGGCCGCCCAGTCGTGCAGGCCCTCGCTGTTGAAGACGTTGCCGATGCTGAGCATGGGTGAGCTGTGCTCGACGTCGCCGCCGACGGTCCCGACGACCGCGGTGGGGGAGTCGCCGGTGCGCCACTGCGGGTGCTCTCGCTCGCTGACCACGATCCGGGCGTACAGCGCGTCGTAGTCCGCGTCGTCGAGCAGATTCTGCTCACCGGCGTAGTACGCGGCGGCCGCGGCGCGGGCCTGCTCGACGGCCGACCGGTACTCGTCCCGGGTGGTGTGCGGCCGAGCGTGCGCGGGGTCGACGATCGGGGCGGCTGCCGTGGCGTCGGCGGCGAGGTCGTTCGGCATGTGCAGGCTCCTTCATCCCGGCCTGCGTGGCCAGGCGGTATGCGGAGGATAACCGCCCGGTGCGACACCCGCCGATCATGCGAGTCCGCGTAGCGAGGTCTGGTGTGCGCGGTGTCGGGCTTGTACATTCCGTCAATGACACCCGTCGCACCGTCGCCGGTCGAGTCGGCTTCTGGTGGCTCCCGGCTGGTCAGCGGCCTGTTGCTGATCGCGGTCGTGGGTCTTGCCGTGCTGGTGTGGCGGTGGCCGGAGCCGCCGCCGGACGTGCGGCCGCCGTCCGCGCCGGGCGGGCTCAGCGTCGGGGAGACGACCTGCAAGTCGATCGCGCTGAGCTGGTCCGGGTCCACGGACGACACCGAGGTGACCGGATACGAGGTGCACCGCGACGGTCGGGTCGTCACCAGCGTCGGCGGCAAGGTCCAGTCGGTGGTGCTCACGGAGGTGCCCGCCGGCACCTGGAGCGTCACGGTCAAGGCACGGGACGAGGCGGGCAACGTGTCCCCGGCCGGCGGCGCGGTCTCGGTGACGCCGCCGTCGTGCGGCGCGGACGCCAAGGCGCCGAGCACACCGGGCGGGGTCAAGGCCACCGCCGACGGCACCACGGTCACCATGACCTGGGACGCGGCCGTCGACGACGTCGGGGTCGCGGAATACGACGTGTTCCGGGACGGGGCGAAGGTCGGCACGGTCGGCGGCGGCGGCCCGCAGTTCACGTTCATCGACCTCGGGGTGCCCGCGTCAGCCGTACACCGTTACCAGGTCAGCGCCCGTGACGGGCAGGGCAACGCCTCGTCGCGCAGCGCCGGGGTCGACGTGACCGCGGGCGCGGCGTGCACGCTGCTGTGCGCGATCACCCCGGTCGGCAGGGACACCGGTGTCGTCTGGGGGCTGGCCGAGTTGCCGGACGGGTCGGTGCTCTACGGCCGGCGGGACACGTACGAGATCGTGCGGATGGATCCGCGTACCGGACAGGTCACGCCGCTGGGCACGGTGCCCGGCGGGGTGCGCGCGGGTGGCGACGGGGGCCTGGTGAGCCTGGCCGTGGCGTCGACGTTCGCCCGGGACCGCTGGATCTACGTGCTGTACACGACCGCGACCGACAACCGGATCGTACGGTTGCGGCTGCGCGGCGATGAGCTGGACGGCGGCTCGATGCAGTCGCTGGTCGTCGGCATCCCGCGGGGCAAGCTGCACAACGGCGGCCGGCTGCGGTTCGGGCGCGACGGCAAGCTGTACGCCGCCCTCGGTGACGCCGGGAACCCGCGGCTCGCGCAGGACCAGCGCAGCCTGGCCGGCAAGGTGCTGCGGTTCAATCCGGACGGCACGGTGCCGTCGGGGAACCCGTTCGGCGGTTACATCTGGAGCCTCGGCCACCGCAACCCGCAGGGGCTCGCGTTCGACGCGCGGGGCAGGTTGTGGGTGCAGGAGTCGGGCGACGGGCTCACCGACGAGACGAACCTGATCGTCAAGGGCGGCAACTACGGCTGGCCCGCGTGCGAGGGCACCGAGTCGAAGTCCGGCGGCGGCTGCGAGACACCAGGCTTCGTCGCGCCGCAGCAGACCTTCGCGGCGTACGACGGCGGCTGCGGCGGCCTGGTCTTCGTGCGCGAGGTCGGCTACATAGCGTGTGCGGGCACTTCGCGGCTCTACCGGGCCGTTCTCGACGGCGACGGGCTGCTCGCCGAGGTGCAGGCGGTGCTCGTCGGCGCTTACGGCCAGCTGCTCACGGTCGAGCCCGGTTCCGGCGGCACGTTGTGGCTCGTCAGCGGCACCACGGGCGCGGCGGGAACGCTCGACACGCAGTTCCTGCGGATCACGCTGCCGCCCGCGGCCTGACCCGGAGCAACCCGATAGCGGGATGCTCTCGGCCGGATCGGCATATCTTGGACAACATGCCAGGTGTGCCGCTGCGGGTCGGGTCGGCGTTTCCTGATCCACCGTTCGAGGTGGCGGGCGTGCCGCCGACGGGGTTCGACCTCGACTGGATGGCGGCGGTCGCGGCCGAACTCGGGCGGCCGCCGGCGGTGCACCACTACGAAGGGTCCGACTTCGACGGGATCTTCGCCGAGCTGGGCAGGAGCATCGACGTCGTCGCCTCCGGTGCGACGGTCACCGAGTACCGCAAGACGCTGGCCAGGTGGTGTGAGCCCTATCTGCGGTCCGGCCAGAGCCTGGCGGCCGCGGCCAAGGCCGGGGTGCGCGGCTGCGACGACCTGCGCGGGCTGACCCTGGGCGTGCAGAGCGGCAACACGTCGCAGCCGGTGGCCGAACGGCTGCTCGCCGCGGGCAGGGTCGGGGCGGTGAAGGTGTATGCCTACGACGAGATCCGCACCGCGCTCGACGACCTCGAACACGGCACGATCGGCGCTTTCATGAAGCTGGAGCCCGTGCTGCGCCGGATGGTCGCCGACCGGTCGGCGTTGCGGATCGTGCAGACCGGCATCACCTCCGAGTTGCTGGCGGTCGCCGTCGCCCTGGACGACGCCGCGCTCGCCGACCGGATCGACGGTGCCCAGCGGGCACTGCGCCGACGTGGCGAACTCGCCCGGCTGGGCCGCAGGTGGCTGGCCGACAGCGACCCTGAGGCTACGGCGGTGCTGACGTGATCCGGCTGGTCCGCCTGTACACCGGCCCGGACGGCCGGTCCCACGTCGAGGAGTCGGCGCTGCACCTCGGCGCGCTCGGGCCGGACGCGGCCACCGGCTGGTTGCCCACCATCGCGGCGCGCTTCCGGCAGAGCCCGCCGGGTTCGGCGCTGACCTGGCACGACGCGCCCCGGCGGCAGTACGTCGTCACGCTCACCGGAACGCTCGAGTTCACCACCCGCGACGGCGAGACCTTCCGGCTCGGCCCCGGCGACGTGCTGCTGGCCGAGGACACGACGGGCGGCGGCCACCGCTGGCGGCTGCTCGACGACCAGCCCTGGACCCGGGTCTATCTCCAGCTCCCGGCGAGCGATCCGGCGCAGGTGTGACGAGACTGTGTAGATCGCGGGCGGGTAGCGTGATGAGACCGTTCCGGGACGATTTCAATACCTAGCTTCTCTAGGTATGCATACAGTGGATGTCCTGGTCGTCGGCGCCGGTCTGGCCGGCCTGCACACGGCCCGCCTGCTCGCGCGACACGAGCTGACCGTGCTGGTGGTCGACCGCCGCAGGTCGTTGTCGGCGGGCATCCGCACGACGGGGATCTTCGTGCGGCGCACCCTCGAAGACTTCGACCTGCCCGACCACCTGCTCGGCCCCGGGGTCCGCGACGTGCTGCTGTATCCGCCGTCGCGGCGCGACCCGATCCGGCTGGCCAGCGACCGCGACGAGTACCGGGTCGCCGACATGCCCGGCGTCTACGAACACGCGCGCCGCGCGGCCGAGTCCGCGGGTGCGCGGATCATGCTGGGCGTGCGCTACGACGGCTCGTCGGCGGGTGTCGTGCGGCTCGAAGGCGCGGAACCGGTGCGGGCCAGGTTCATCGTCGGTGCGGACGGCGCACGTTCTCGGGTGGCCCGTGACCTGGGCCTGGACGTCAACCGCAGCCTGCTCGTCGGCGCGGAGCTGGTTCACCCGATCGCGTCGGGCACCACCACCCCGGCGTTCCACTGCGTGCTCGACCCGCGCGTCGCCCCCGGCTACCTCGGGTGGGTGATCGACGACGGCCACCACGCGCACGTCGGGGTCGCGGGATACCCGGACGCGATGCGGGCCGGGGTGCGCCACCTGCTGGAGGAGTTCGCCGACGGCGCACCCGGCCGCGCCGAGCCGACCGGCCCGGTCGAGCGGCGCGGCGGCCCGATCCCGGTCGGCGGCGTGCTGCGCCGCCTGGCGAACCCCGCCGGACTCCTCGTCGGCGACGCGGCCGGTGCGGTGTCCCCGCTGACGGCCGGCGGGCTCGACCCCTGCCTGCGGATGTCGGAGCTGGCCGCGTCGGTGGCCGCAGGCTGGCTGCGCACCGGCGACCAGCGCGAGCTGCGCCGGTACGACGGCACCGCGCTGCGCGGCCGGTTCCGGGGGCGCCTGCTGCTGCGCCGGATGCTCGCCGGCGTCCGGTCGCCGCTGGCCGCGGAGGCGGCCGTGGC
>NZ_JBEZEB010000082.1:0-5825 GCF_040648615.1 Catellatospora sp. NPDC049111
TGTCCATCACCAAAGGAACCATCCAGAGGATGATCAATAATTGGCACTTGGCTTAAATAGCACCCTGTTGAGTTCTCAAAGAACAAGCACACACCTTGCTGGTGTCCCACATTGTGGGATCCCGCTCGGGGCAACTCATCCAACTTACCCGGTCTGTCGCTCCGTGTCAAGCGAATCTTTCCTGATTTTTCAGGATCGATTTGCATCCATTTCGCGGCTTCCCAGCCCGAACACACCACAGCTACTTCAGTAGCGAGATCAGTTCGGAAGAACCTGCAACCCGGCCGGCGGTCACTTCCGAGATTTCTCTCGGCGGACTCGTCCGCCCGGCTCGTTGCCGGCTCGAAGTACATTACCCGGTCGGTTTCGCGAGCGCAAGTCCCGCACCACCCAGATGTCCCGCGTTTCCCGAACTTCGACTTGAGCTCTTCGCTCGCCGTTTTTGTCCGTTCCGCGCTGGCAGAGAGAACATTACGCAAAGGCTGGGTGACCATGCAAATCGGGGTCGTGCGGCCCCGATCACATTAGACCTGAGCTGGGAAAACAGTCCCTGCGACGGCACCGAGTTCGATGCCTGCCACGCGGGCGCGCAGCACGACGGTGTCTCCGTCGGCCAGGAACGTGCGTTCCTCGCCCTTGACCATGACCGGTTCCCGGCCGCCCCACGTGAGTTCCAGGAACGAACCGACCTCGCCACGCTCCGGACCCGACACCGTGCCCGAGGCGAACAGATCCCCGGTACGCAGGCTCGCGCCGTTCACGGTCAGGTGTGCCAGCTGCTGCGCCGGCGTCCAGTACATGGTGCGGAACGGCGGTGTCGCCACCGTGGTCTCGTTCCACTCGACGGTGATGGCGAGGTCGAGCGCCCGGCGGTCGTCGTCGAGATACGGCAGCACCTGCGGGTCCTGCACGGGCGCCGCGGTCCAGGCGTCCGCCCCGAACGCGGCCAGCGGCGTGATCCACGCCGAGACCGAGGTCGCGAAGGACTTGCCCAGGAACGGGCCGAGCGGCTGGTACTCCCAGGCCTGGATGTCGCGGGCCGACCAGTCGTTGACCAGCACCACACCGAACACGTGGTCGGCGAAGCGCTGCCACGGCACCGCCGCGCCCATGGTGGAACCGGCGCCGACCACGAAGCCGACTTCGGCCTCGATGTCCAGGCGACGGCACGGGCCGAAATCACCGGCGGCGCGCTGGCCGCTGGGTCGGACCACCGGCGTGCCGCTGACCACGACGGTGCCCGCCCTGCCGTGATAGCCGATTGGCAGGTGCTTCCAGTTCGGCAGCAAGGGCGGCTGACCCGGGCGGAAGATCTGGCCGACGTTCGAGGCGTGGTGCTCGGAGGAGTAGAAGTCGACGTAGTCGGCGACGGTCCAGGCCAGCAGGTTGGTCACGGTCGCGAGCGGGAGCAGCAGTGGCTCGGCGGCGGCCCGGTGCGCGGGATCGCCGAGCAGCTCGGTGAGCCGGGCGCGGACCGCGGACCAGTGCGCCGGCCCGAGCGCGAGGAACGCGTCGAGGTTCGGCGCGCGGAGGCTGTCCCCCGCGAGAATCAAACCGGCCGCCTCGGCGGCGTCCAAGTCAAAAGCAAAATCACCGATGCGTACGGCACACCGGGCCCGCCCGTCGGACGGCACGACGACGCCGTACGGAAGGTGGTTCAGGTCGTAGCCGCTGCCGGCGGCTCCGGGCACCCAGGTCATGCCGTCTCCTCTGCGCGCTCGACCGGAACCGGATCCCGGGCGAGATTGTTCGTGCGGTGTGCTGTTTATCCTCGCCCGTCGAGCAGGCCGAGTTTCTGCAGGTCCTCGAGTGGTTCGGGGATGCTGCAGGTGCCGAAGCCGATCCACAGCGGCCGCTGGTGAGTGCGGCGCGAGCGCACCGCCTCGATCAGGGTCAGCGGCTGGGTGGTGGCCAGCAGCCCGGCGACCTCGGTCACCTCGGCTCCCTCGGCGGCGGCGCATGCGGCGGCCAGCACGTTGAGGAAGCCGTGGTGGGTGAATCCGGTCTCGGGGTCGGTGTGCCGGATCGCGTGGTGCAGGCCGGCGGTCAGTTTGAACGGCAGTTCGCGCTCGTGGCACGCGATGATCACCGCGGCCAGCTCCATCGGCGTGGGAAACAGCTCGGCGGCCAGGCCGCCCGTGCGGAACTTCGCCGCCACCGGCAGCCCGGTGCCGCGAGCGTCCGCGAGCATGTCGAGCGCGGCCAGCAGCCCCCAGGCCAGCGGGATCTCCGCGTATCCGCGTACCCCGCTCTCGCGTACCCGCTGAAGGAAGTCGTGCAGGGCGGGTGACGGGTCCTCGCCGCGGCGGGCCATGGCGGCCTCGACCTGGACTGTCCGGGCCCCGGCAGGCGGCGGCGCGAAGCAGCCGGCGGCCGGGCCGTCGGCGATCACGCCGACCGACAGCTCTTCACCCTCGGCCAGGAGCGGGCCGAGGTCGGGCAGCTGGGAGGCGGGCACCAGGAGCGGGCCGACGAGCGGGGCGTACCAGGCGCGGCGGTGCTCGCGGTGGGCCGCCACGGCGTCGGGCAGCGTGGCGCTGCCGGGCGGGAAGACCGCGGCATCGTCGAGCAGCTGGGCCAGCAGCAGTGGCGTTGACATGATCAGTCAATCTAGTGGACGCTACATAGAGCGGACAAGAGTGTCCGATTATCGGACGTCTCTCTTCGTAAAGTGGACACCGCTCCTAAAAGCGACACAGGAGGTTGGCCATGCCGTACTACCGCAGCGTCGGAGAGGTCCCGCGGAAACGGCACACGCAGTTCCGCAAGCCCGACGGTGGCCTCTACGCCGAGGAGCTCATGGGGCAGGAGGGCTTCTCCTCCGACTCCTCGCTGCTCTACCACCGGCACGCGCCGACCGCGATCGTGGCGGCCGAGGAGTTCGACCCGCCCGCCTGGACCAGGCTGCCGAACCGGCCGCTCAAGCCCCGTCACCTGCAGACTCACAAGCTGGACCAGTCCGGCGCGGACGCCGTGCTCGGCCGGCAGCACCTGCTCGCCAACGACGACTGCCGCATCTCGTACGTGCTCGCCGACACCCCGTCGCCGCTGTACCGCAACGCCATCGGTGACGAGTGCCTCTATGTCGAGGCAGGCCGGCTGCGGGTCGAGTCGGTGTTCGGCGTGCTGGAGGCGACCGAGGGCGACTACGTCGTCATCCCCACCTCGGTCGTGCACCGGCTGGTCCCGCTGGAGCCGACCCGGCTGCTGGTCATCGAGGCCACCGGGCACATCGGGCCGCCCAAGCGCTACCTGTCCGTGCGCGGGCAGTTCCTGGAGCACTCCCCCTACTGCGAGCGCGACCTGCGCGGGCCCGACGAGCCGCTGGTCGTCGAGGGCAGCGACGTCGAGGTGCTGGTGCAGCACCGTCGCGGTTGGACCCGGCACATGTACGCCGAGCACCCGTTCGACGTCGTGGGCTGGGACGGGTGCCTCTACCCGTGGGCGTTCTCGATCCACGACTTCGAGCCGATCACCGGCCGGCTGCACCAGCCGCCGCCGGTGCACCAGACCTTCCAGGGTCCGAATTTCGTGATTTGTTCATTCGTGCCGCGCAAGGTGGATTACCACCCGCTCGCCATCCCGGTGCCGTACAACCACCACAACGTCGACTCCGACGAGATGCTCTTCTACACCGGCGGCGACTACGAGGCACGTCGCGGTTCCGGCATCGGCCAGGGTTCGATCTCGCTGCACCCGTCCGGATTCACCCACGGGCCGCAGCCGGGAGCGGCCGAACGTTCGATCGGGGCGGAACGTTTCGACGAACTAGCCGTCATGGTGGACACATTCCGCCCGTTGGACCTGTGCGAACCGGCCCTCTCCTGCGAAGATCCCGGGTACGCCTGGACGTGGTCTGGCCGGGCCCCGGGGTAACCCGTCGGGCCGGTCCCCCACGACCGCCGAAATTGGACGATGTGGGAATCGGGCGGCCGTCCGCCTTCATTCCCGCATCGTCTTATCCTTGCTCATACTTACGGCTGACGGGATGGGTATCACACCCAGTCCACTAGCTGACAATGACCTGGTTTTAATGTTCCAGACATAGATGTTAAGTAGAGTCAGGACGTCCTGGCGGAGAACTTGGCGTTAAGCCATCACGGCACTTGTGCCGGTGCGATCGCCAGCAGGCACTTCAGTGGGGAGCTGAGAGTGACTACCGTCCACATCGGTGCGTCGAGCAAGGCAGGTCACGGGGTACGGGGCCACCGCACAACTACGCTGACCAGGACCCTTCCGGGCGCACGGACGCGCTGGGAGTCCCGCTACGTCAAGAGCCTCGTGCTCTCCGACGGGGCGGTCGGGCTCGTCGCCGCCCTCGTCGCGCTGAAGGTGATCTTCGGTCGGACCGACCTGGTCGAGTACGTGGCATTCAGTCTTTCCCTACCGACGATATGGATTATCGCGCTATTCGCCAACCGCGCATACGACCGGCGTTATCTGTTCGTCGGTAATGACGAGTACCAGCGCGTTCTGCACAGCGGCCTGGTGCTCGCCGCAGTCATCGGACTCGCCTCCTACTTCCTGCACCTCGGGGTCGCCCGCGGCTATGTCGTCATCGCGGTGCCGATCGTCACCGTGTACGGCATCATCAGCCGCTACACCCTGCGCCGCCGGCTGCACCGCGCCTGGGCCCAGGGCAAGTGCCTGCGGCAGGTCGTCGTGGTCGGCCACGAGAGCTCGGTGGTGGCCCTGACCCGCCAGCTGCGGCACGAGCGCTACCACGGCCTCGGCGTCGTCGCGGCCTGCGTGCCCGCCCTGCGCACCGGCTCTCCCCTGGCCGGCATGGGCATCCTGGTGTACGACAACATCCACCAGGTCTCCGCGGTCGTCGGCGAGGTCGGCGCCGACATGGTCGTCGTGCTCTCCTGCCCAGAGCTCGAAGGCGCCGAACTGCGCCGCCTCGCCTGGAGCCTGGAGAACCAGAAGGTCGACCTGATGGTCGCCAGTGCGCTGTTCGACATCGCCACAGCCGCACCACCATCCGCCCGGCCGACGGCCTGCCGATGCTGCACCTGGACCACCCGCGGTTCACCGGCGTCGGCCGCCTCGTCAAGAACATCACCGACCGGGTGCTCGCCGCGATCGCGCTGACCCTGCTCGCGCCGCTGCTGCTCGCCTGCGCGCTGATGATCCGCTTCGGCAACGGCCGCGGCCCGGCGCTGTTCCGCCAGGTGCGCGTCGGCCAGCACCGCCGCGAGTTCGTCATCTACAAGTTCCGCACCATGTACACCGACGCCGAGGACCGGTTGCAGGACCTGCGCCACCTCAACGAGCACGACGGCGTGCTGTTCAAGATGAAGAACGACCCGCGCGTGACCCCCATCGGCCGGTGGCTGCGCCGGTACTCGATCGACGAGCTGCCCCAGCTGATCAATGTGCTGAAGGGCGAGATGTCCCTGGTCGGGCCCCGCCCGCCGCTGGACTCCGAGGTCGACCAGTACCCGGCGGACATGCACCGGCGGCTCGTGGTCAAGCCGGGTCTGACCGGCCTGTGGCAGGTCTCCGGGCGCTCCGACCTCTCCTGGGAGGAGTCCATGCGCCTGGACCTCCGCTACGTCGAGAACTGGTCGCTGACCCTCGACGTGGTCATCCTGCTGCGCACCTGCACGGCTGTCCTGCGCAGTTCCGGCGCCTACTGACGGCCGCGGCCGGCGAAAGAAAGAGGAGACGACACCAGTGACGACGTTCCAGGTTTCGCATCTTGACGCCCTCGAGGCGGAGAGTGTGTTCGTGATGCGGGAGGTGGTGGCGGAGTTCGAGCGTCCGGTGCTGCTGTTCTCGGGTGGCAAGGATTCGATCGTGATGCTGCGCCTGGCGCAGAA
>NZ_JBEZEB010000083.1:1798-5169 GCF_040648615.1 Catellatospora sp. NPDC049111
CTTGCCGGCAACGGCTGCAGCTAACCCTAGTAGGGCGGGGGTCTTCGGATCACGCATGGAACGGGCTGTGGTGCGGCTGGTGGGATTGTTTAGCACCCTGTTGGGTCCTGAAGGAACAAGCGCGAGCTTGGTTCTTCGGCGCCGATCACATCTGTTGGTTCAAACTGCCTGGTTTCGGGTGTGTGTTCCAAGGGTGGGTGTGGGTTGGTTGTTTGTTGAGATGTGCATAGTGGACGCGAGCATCTTTGTTTCTCTGTGTAGGTAAGTTTTTAAGGGCAGACGGTGGATGCCTTGGCACCAGGAGCCGATGAAGGACGTGGGAGGCCGCGATAGGCCTGGGGGAGCTGTCAACCAAGCTGTGATCCCAGGGTGTCCGAATGGGGGAACCCAGCCCGAGTCATGTCGGGTTACCCGCATCTGAATACATAGGGTGTGTGGAGGGAACGCGGGGAAGTGAAACATCTCAGTACCCGTAGGAAGAGAAAACAACATGTGATTCCGTGAGTAGTGGCGAGCGAAAGCGGATGTAGCCTAAACCGTGTGCGTGTGATACCTGTCAGGGGTTGCGTGGACGGGGTTGTGGGACCCTGCGGTCGGTGCTGACACGCCGGCGCACAGTTATAAAGCCTTGGGCTAGTCGAATCCTCTGGAATGAGGGACCGTAGAGGGTGAGAGTCCTGTAGACGAAAGTTCAAGGCCTGTGGTGGGTGTTCCCGAGTAGCGGCGGACTCCTGAAATCTGCCGTGAATCTGCCAGGACCACCTGGTAAGGCTGAATACTACCTGGTGACCGATAGCGGACTAGTACCGTGAGGGAATGGTGAAAAGTACCCCGGGAGGGGAGTGAAATAGTACCTGAAACCGTCTGCCTACAATCCGTCGGAGCTGAGGACTTGTTCCGAGGTGACGGCGTGCCTTTTGAAGAATGAGCCTGCGAGTTAGTGGCATGTGGCGAGGTTAACCCGTGTGGGGAAGCCGTAGCGAAAGCGAGTCTGAACAGGGCGTTCAGTCGCATGCTCTAGACCCGAAGCGGAGTGATCTAGCCATGGGCAGGTTGAAGCGACGGTAAGACGTCGTGGAGGACCGAACCCACCAACGTTGAAAAGTTGGGGGATGACCTGTGGTTAGGGGTGAAAGGCCAATCAAACTCCGTGATAGCTGGTTCTCCCCGAAATGCATTTAGGTGCAGCGTCGCGTGTTTCTTGCCGGAGGTAGAGCTACTGGATGGCCTAGGGGGCCCACAAGCTTACCGAAGTCAGCTAAACTCCGAATGCCGGTAAGTGAGAGCGCGGCAGTGAGACTGCGGGGGATAAGCTTCGTAGTCGAGAGGGAAACAGCCCAGATCACCAGCTAAGGCCCCTAAGCGTGTGCTAAGTGGAAAAGGATGTGGGATCGCATAGACAACCAGGAGGTTGGCTTAGAAGCAGCCACCCTTGAAAGAGTGCGTAATAGCTCACTGGTCAAGTGGTTCCGCGCCGACAATGTAGCGGGGCTCAAGCACACCGCCGAAGCTGTGGCACTCACACAATAACCAGGCCCTTGTGGTCCAGGTGTGTGGGTGGGTAGGGGAGCGTCGTGTGGCGGGTGAAGCGGCAGAGTGATCTAGCCGTGGACGCCACACGAGTGAGAATGCAGGCATGAGTAGCGAATGCAGGGTGAGAAACCCTGCCGCCGGATGACCAAGGGTTCCAGAGTCAAGCTAATCTGCTCTGGGTGAGTCGGGACCTAAGGCGAGGCCGAGAGGCGTAGTCGATGGACAACGGGTTGATATTCCCGTACCCGCAAAGCAGCGCCCGCGATGAACCCTGCTGTACTAACCTCCACAAGGTGGGAAGGTCTTCGGACCGGAACACGGCGTGTTGGGATCTTGGTGGGTAGTAGTTGAGCGATGGGGTGACGCAGGAAGGTAGTCGAGCCCAGGCGGTGGTAGTCCTGGGGTAAGCGTGTAGGCCGGCACATAGGTAAATCCGTGTGCCATGAGGCTGAGACGTGATGCCGAGCCGTATCAGGTGAAGTCGATGATCCTATGCTGCCGAGAAAAGCCTCTAGCGAGCTGTGCGCGGCCCGTACCCCAAACCGACACAGGTGGTCAGGTAGAGAATACCGAGGCGATCGGGCGAACTGTGGTTAAGGAACTCGGCAAATTGCCCCCGTAACTTAGGGAGAAGGGGGGCCTCGTCTGGTGAAGGCCTTCGCGGCTGGAGCTGGGTGGGGTCGCAGAGAGCAGGGGGAAGCGACTGTTTACTAAAAACACAGGTCCATGCGAAGTCGTAAGACGCTGTATATGGACTGACGCCTGCCCGGTGCTGGAACGTTAAGGGGACCGGTTAGCCGCAAGGCGAAGCTGAGAACTTAAGCGCCAGTAAACGGCGGTGGTAACTATAACCATCCTAAGGTAGCGAAATTCCTTGTCGGGTAAGTTCCGACCTGCACGAATGGCGTAACGACTTCCCCACTGTCTCAACCACAGGCCCGGCGAAATTGCACTACGAGTAAAGATGCTCGTTACGCGCGGCAGGACGGAAAGACCCCGGGACCTTCACTATAGCTTGACATTGGTATCCGGTTTAACTTGTGTAGGATAGGTGGGAGGCTGTGAAGCGTTGACGCCAGTCTTCGTGGAGCCAATCTTGAAATACCACTCTGGTTGATCTGGGTATCTAACCTCGGACCGTGATCCGGTTCAGGGACAGTGTCTGGTGGGTAGTTTAACTGGGGCGGTTGCCTCCTAAAGGGTAACGGAGGCGCCCAAAGGTTCCCTCAGCCTGGTTGGCAATCAGGTGTTGAGTGTAAGTGCACAAGGGAGCTTGACTGTGAGACTGACAGGTCGAGCAGGGACGAAAGTCGGGACTAGTGATCCGGCACTGGCATGTGGAAGCGGTGTCGCTCAACGGATAAAAGGTACCCCGGGGATAACAGGCTGATCTTCCCCAAGAGTCCATATCGACGGGATGGTTTGGCACCTCGATGTCGGCTCGTCGCATCCTGGGGCTGGAGGTGGTCCCAAGGGTTGGGCTGTTCGCCCATTAAAGCGGTACGCGAGCTGGGTTTAGAACGTCGTGAGACAGTTCGGTCCCTATCCGCCGTGCGCGCAGGAGACTTGAGAAGGGCTGTCCCTAGTACGAGAGGACCGGGACGGACGAACCTCTGGTGTGCCAGTTGTACCGCCAGGTGCATGGCTGGTTGGCTACGTTCGGAAGGGATAACCGCTGAAAGCATCTAAGCGGGAAGCTCGCTTCAAGATGAGGTCTCCCACCACGAGAGTGGGTAAGGCCCCCGGCTAGACCACCGGGTTGATAGGCCAGAGATGTAAGCACAGTAATGTGTTCAGTCGACTGGTACTAATAGGCCGAGGACTTACCTAAACAACAC
>NZ_JBEZEB010000084.1:0-5145 GCF_040648615.1 Catellatospora sp. NPDC049111
TCAGGCACATGACCTTCCACCACGACTGCGGCTTGGCGTGGCTCTCGTCGGCCTCCGGCCCGACCGGCTGCACCCGGTGCTGCAGCAGCCAGCCGGTGAACCGGCCGTGCGGCTTCGGGGCGGGCCCCGGCGCTCCGACTGTCGCCGGGATGGCGTATTCGATCACCTGTTGCTGTGCCGGGTTGCCCATGACCTTCCGATGCCCTCGCCGAATCCTGTGTCGAGCCTCGGCAACGATAGGGCCTTTCCCGACCCCCTGAGCGTCAAAATTTCGTCAAGACCTGCCGCAACGGCCGGCGGCCCCGCCCCGGCGGCTGACGCGGGGCGGGGTCCGGTGGGGGGTGCCCGTGGTCGGTCAGGCGGCGTCGCGGGCCAGGACGTCGTCGAGGGTCTCCCGGCGTACCAGCTCGCGTGCCTGCCCGTCATGGACGGCGAGCAGCGGCGGCCGGCCGACCAGGTCGTAGTTGGAGGCCAGCGGGAAGTGGTACGCCCCGCAGCCCGGCACGGCCAGCAGGTCGCCGGGGCGCAGGTCGCCGGGCAGCGGCTCGTCGCGTACGAGCAGGTCGCCGGGTTCGTCGTGGCGGCCGACGACGGTGGTCGGGCACAGCGGCGCCTGGCTGGCACGGCCGGTCAGCACGGCGGTGTAGCGGGCTCCGTACAGGGCCGGGCGGGGGTTGTCGGACAGGCCGCCGTCGACGGCGACGATCTGGCGGCCGTCCTCGTGCCGCACGGCGGTGACCCGGTACAGGGCCACGCCGGCGCGGGCGACGATGGCCCGGCCGGGGGTCACCGACAGGCGCGGTTTGGCGATGGCGCGGCGGTCGCATTCCAGTGCCAGCCGCCGGCGCATCCGGGCGGCGAACGGGTCGACGGGCAGCGTCGGATCCTGCTCGGTGTGGGCGACGGCGAACCCGCCGCCGATGTTCAGCTCCTCGATCCGCACCCCGTGCGCGCGGCGCAGCTCGGCGGCGGTGGCGACCAGCTGGGCGACGGCGTGTTCGTAGCCGCCGAACTGGGCCAGTTGCGAGCCGAGGTAGACGTCGAGGCCGACCAGGTCCAGCAGCGGCTCGTCGGCGATGGCTGCGACGAGTTCGGCCAGTTCGCCGCTGGCGACCGGTGCGCCGAAGCGCTCCTGTGCTGCCCAGGGGGGCCGGCCGAAGCCGAGCTGGGCGGGCAGCACCCGCAGGATCACCTGCTGGCGGCGCGGGCGGCGGGTCCGGGTGAGCCGCTGCACGTCGGCGAGCGACTCGACCACGACTCTGCCGTCGCCGCCGGTCTCGACCTGCCCGTGGGCGATGATGCGGTCGGGGGCGATGCCGAGGGTCCGCGCGAGGTTCCACTGTCCCTGGGAGTACACGGCCAGGCCGAGTCCTGCTTCGGCGACCCAGCGCAGCAGGCCGCGACACATGAGCGCCTTGGCCGCGTAGTAGACCTGGGCGGGGCCGAACGCGGCGGCGTAGGCGGCGCAGCGTTCGCGTACGTCGGCTTCGTCAAGGATGTAGGCGGGGGTGCCGTACTCCTCCTCGACGAGGGTGAGGGGCACGCCGCCGATGGCCAGCCCGCCGCGGCCGAGGGTGGTGGTCAGCGGCCACAGGCCGCGGTCGAGCTGCCGGGGCGGCAGCGAGGAGCGCAGGGACGGGATCACGTCGGCGAGGGTCATCGCCACTCACCTCGCCGAAGCGATGAGACGGGCTCCGCCGGAGCCGAGGGTGCGGTTGTCACGTCTCCCATGACAGCCGCCGCGGCACCCGCCTGCCAAGGATCTTGACGGGATGGGTACGCCGCACGGCCGTTTCTTGACGCGAATCCGGCGGCGGCTCACGCGGGCAGTTCCTCGGCGGGCACGAACCGGTAACCCATGCCCGGTTCGGTCAGCAGCTGGCGGGGGTGGGCGGGGTCGGCTTCGAGTTTGCGGCGCAGCTGGGCCATGTACTGGCGCAGGTAGTTGGTCTCGGTGGCGTACTGCGGCCCCCAGACGTCGTGCAGCAGCTGCCGCTGGCTGACGAGCTTGCCGGGGTTGCGGACCAGCGCGGCCAACAGCTGCCACTCCGTCGGGGTGAGGCGGATGTCGCCGCCGCGGATCTGGTGGTCGGCGACGTCGAGTTCGAACCTGCCGACGCGCACGAACCGCCGCGACTCCGGCGCGGCGCCGTGGCGGCGGGTCGCGGCGCGGATGCGGGCCAGCAGCTCGTCGACGCCGAAGGGTTTGGTGACGTAGTCGTCGGCTCCGGCGTCGAGGGCTTCGACCTTGTCGTCGCTGCCGGTGCGGCCGGACAGCACGATGATCGGCGTCGCCGACCAGCCGCGCAGGCCCCGGATGACCTCGACGCCGTCCATGTCGGGCAGGCCGAGGTCGAGCACGACCACGTCGGGCAGGTACGAGCCCGCGGCGCGCAGCGCCGTGGCGCCGTCGGGGGCCAGCTCCACGTCGTAGCCGCGGGCTTTGAGGTTGATGCGCAGCGCGCGCAGGATCTGCGGTTCGTCGTCGACGATGAGGACCTTCGTCATCGCATGGCCTGTTCTGGTTCGTGGGCGGTGATGGCGGGCGTCGGGTCGGCGGTGGGCAGGGACAGCACCATCGTCAGCCCACCGCCGGGGGTGACCTCCGGGATCAGTGTGCCGTCCATGGCTTCGCTGAGGCCGCGGGCCAGGGCAAGGCCGAGGCCGACCCCGGTGTCGTTGCTGCGGTCGCCCAGGCGCTGGAACGGCAGGAACACCCGGTCCCAGTCGGCTTCGGGTATGCCGGGGCCGTGGTCGACGATGCGCAGCTCGACCCGGCCGCCGTGGGCGCTGGCCTTGACCAGCGGCGGATGGCCGGACGGGCTGTGGCGCAGCGCGTTGCCGATGACGTTGACCAGGACCCGTTCCAGCAGGCCGGGGTCGGCGGTGACGGCGGGCAGGTCGGCGGGGATGCGCATCCGCACGCCGCGGCCCGCGTCGCCGAGCTCGTCGAGGGCGTGCGGGACGACGTCCTCGACGCCCATGGGCCGCGGTGACACGCCGAGCACCCCGGCTTGCAGGCGGCTCATGTCCAGCAGGTTCTCGACCAGGCGGTGGAGCCGGTCGAGGGATTCGGCCGCGGTGGCCAGCAACTCGGCGCGGTCCTGCTCGTCGAAGTCGACCTGGCCGCCGGCGAGGCTGTCCACGGCGGCTTTGGCCGAGGCGAGCGGGGTGCGCAGGTCGTGGCTGACCGCGGCCAGCAGCGCGGTGCGCATCCGGTCGGCTTCGGCCAGGGGCACGGCGGCGGCGGCCTGCTCGGCGAGGCGTTCGTGCTGCAGTGCGAGGGCGGCCTGCGACGCGAACGCCTCCAGGATGCGCCGGTCGGCGGCGGCCAGGGCCTTGCCGCGCAGCACGAGGGTGAGGTCGTCGCTGACGGGCACGTCGGTGTCGGCCTCGCCGGGCGCGAACGACGGCTTGCCGCCGACGGTGGCCACGACGCGCCAGGCGGCGGGATCGTGGCGGCGTTCGGGGCCGCGGCCGACGCCGTCGCGGGCCTCCAGCAGCGTGACCGCATCCAGGCCGAAGGTCTCCTGCAGGCGCTGCAGCAGCGCGGTCAGCGGCCGGTCGCCGCGCAGGACGCTGCCGGCAACGGTGGCCAGGGTCTGGGCTTCGGCTCCGGCCTGGGCGGCTTCGCGGCTGCGGCGGGCCGCGGCGTCCACGGTCGCGCTCACCGCGATCGCGACGACCAGGAACACCCCCAGGGCGAGCAGGTTCTCCCGGTCGGTGATGGTCCACTGCCTTATCGGCGGGGTGAAGAAGTAGTTGAGCAGCGCGGAGGCGCCCAGCGCGGCGACGATCGCCGGCCACATGCCGCCGACCAGGGCGATGGCGACGACGGCGGCCAGGTACAGCAGGATGTCGGTGCCCAGGTTCAGGTCTTCGAACTGGTACAGCCCAACGGTCAGCAGCGGCAGTCCGAGCAGCGTCAGCGCGTATCCGGCCAGGCGGCGGCTGACCGACAGGGCGCTGCCCTGGTCGCCGATGGTGCGCCCGCGGCCGGCTTCGGCGTGTGTGACCAGGTGCACGTCGATGGACCCGGACTCGGCGGTGGTGGTGACACCGACGCCGCGGGACAGGATCTGCGCGAAGCGCCCGCGGCGGCTGGCGCCGAGCACCAGCTGGGTGGCGTTGACGCCGCGGGCGAAGTCCAGCAGCGCCCGGGGCACGTCGCCGCCGACGACCTGGTGGTAGGTGCCGCCCATGCTCTCGACGAGGATGCGCTGCCTGGCCAGCAGCGCCGGGTCGGCTCCGGCCAGGCCGTCGCTGCGGGCGACGTGCACGGCGAGCAGGTCGGCGCCGCGGGCCCGGTCGGCGATGCGGGCCGCGCGGCGGATCATCGTCTCGCCCTCGGGGCCGCCGGTCAGCGCGACGACGACACGTTCGCGCGCCTCCCACGTCGTGTCGATCCGATGTTCGGTCCGGTACCGGTCGAGCTGCTCGTCGACTTTGTCGGCCAGCCACAGCAGCGCCAGCTCGCGCAGCGCGGTGAGGTTGCCGACGCGGAAGTAGTTGCCCAGCGCGGCGTCGATCTTCTCGGGCCGGTAGACGTTGCCGTGGGCCATGCGCCGCCGCAACGCCTCGGGGGTCATGTCGATCAGCTCGACCTGCTCGGCGCGGCGGACGACCTCGTCGGGCACCGTCTCGCGCTGCGGCACCCCGGTGATGGTCTGCACGACGTCGTTGAGCGACTCCAGGTGCTGGATGTTGAGGGTGGACAACACGTGGATGCCGGCGTCGAGCAGCTCGTTGATGTCCTGCCAGCGTTTGGCGTTGCGGCAGCCGGGCACGTTGGTGTGGGCGAGTTCGTCGACGAGCACGACCTCGGGGCGGCGGGCGAGGATCGCGTCGACGTCCATCTCGGTGAACGTCGCGCCGCGGTAGCCGATCGTGCGCCGGGGCACGAGTTCGAGTTCGCCGAGCATGTGCAGGGTGTGTCTGCGCCCGTGGGTCTCGACGAAGCCGACGACGACGTCGGTGCCGCGCTCGCGGCGGCGGTGCGCCTCTTCGAGGGCGGCGTAGGTCTTGCCGACGCCGGGGGCGGCGCCGAGGTAGATGCGCAGCTGGCCTCGCGTCATCTGCGGTCCTCTCTGCGGGTGCGGCCGGGCGGCCGGGTGACCCTGGGGGGAAGACACGCAGCCACCGCGA
>NZ_JBEZEB010000085.1:0-4597 GCF_040648615.1 Catellatospora sp. NPDC049111
CAACCGTACCCGCCCCCTCCCCGGCTCCCCCCCACCTCTTCCGCCAACTATAAAAAAGACGCCCCCTCCAGGTGACCTGGAGGCCGCGACTTTTTAAGAGTTGCGCCAAGGGGCGGGGCGTCAGGTGAGGAGGACGCGGAGGAGGAGGGCGGCTTCGGGGTCGATGAGGGTGCGCATGTCGATGAGGGCCTGGTCGGCGCCGCCGGCGACGCCCATGAACTTGCGCAGGTGCTGCAGGCGGCCGCGGGCCTCCTGGGCGGCGTGGTCGTCGCGGTCGGCCAGGCGCTGCAGGCCCGCCTCGACCCGGGCCACACCGCGGACCACGACCAGGGCCGGGTGGTCGGGCAGGGTGACCCGGTCGAAGCTGACGCCGCGGAAGTCGACGTCGTCGAACGCGGTCACGCCGCGCATGTCGACGTCCTGCATCGGGTTCGGGCCCAGGTCGCGCTCGGGTTCCAGGACCCGGCCGTCGAAGACGACCTCGCGCAGCACCCCGGCGAACCGGCAGCGGACCAGGCTGGCCTGCCAGAAGTTGGTGCATTCGAGCTGGGCGTGGGCGAAGTCGACGTCGGTGAACGAGGCGACGCCGCAGCCGAGCCGGGACAGGTCGGCGTGCCGGAAGTCGACCTTGCGCAGCCGGTTGCCGCGCCCGGCGTACCAGCCGCCGACCGACGAGCGGGCCAGGTCCGCGGCGAGGAACGAGGTGTCGCTGACGTCGGTGGCCCACATCCGCAGCCCGACGCAGTGCGCGCCGTCGAACAGGCTGTTGTCGATGACGCAGCCGAACAGCCGCAGCCGCGGCAGGTGGGCGCCGCGCAGGTCGAGGTCGACCAGGCGCGCCCGCTGGAACTCCAGCGTCGCCGCGACGTCGGAGAACTCGAAGGTGAACGACATCCCGCCGGATTGGCGGGTGGTGCTGTCCGGTTCGGCGGCGCGGGGCTCGGGCGCGCCGAGACCGCGCAGGTCCCAGCGGCCGTCGATGCGGTCCAGGGCCAGGCCGTCGAGGCGTTCGCCCGCCCGCAACCGGCGGATGACCTCGGCCTGCAACTCCGGCCCGCCGGGCCCGAGCCAGCGCTCGACGAGCGCCTCATCGTTGAGCATGCGGGACCCCTCGCATCGACAACGCCGCATGACGAGCCGCTCGGGGCGCAGCTCAACGGGTCGTTGGCGATCAAAAGTAGGACGCCGTGCCCGGTTACTCAACAGGTCACCGCCCGATATGTCGGATAGGTCCGACCGTGTTACCGAACCTTGACCTGACTTGGGATCTTCACCGCAGCAGCGGCAGATCGTCACCGACGGTGACGCCGTTGAGCAGCGACCAGCCGAGCGGGGTGACCGAGTGCAGCACCGACGCCTCCCACCGCACCAGCGGGTGCAGCCGGGTCAGCGCCTCCCCCACGCCGTCGCTCAGCAGGGCCCGGCCGAACTCGGCCTGCTCGTCGTCGAGCACCCCGGCGATCCGACCGGCGGTGCCCGCAATCGCCGCCTGCTGCAGCTCGCGCAGCGCCAGGACGAGATCCCGACGGGCCTCGTGGTCCCCCGCGGCCCGCTGCGCCAGTGCCAGCGGGCTGAGCCGGACGACCCGGACCCGGGAGAGGTCCTGCGCGGTGAAATGGATCCGCAGCATGGTCGCCTCCTCCCGGCGCTCGGGTGGGCGCGGACCGCCGCCTGCGGCGGCGTCACGGCTGCGGCGTGTCCCGGCGCGCGGGATTGGCCTCCCCCGTTGCGGCCAAGCCCGCGAGGGTCGGGCGCCGCGGCGGGACCCCGGTGGCGCCCGACCGTGCGCCGGTTCCCCGCAGGGGATGATGCTCGTCCGCGACCCCGCGGTCGAGGCTATTCGGCCACCGCCGAAACATGCTGCATACGGACGTGGGGACGCCGGCCGCAGCCGACGCCCCCACGCGGGCGGTGCGCGATCAGCGCGCCTGGAGCGCGTCCAGCGCCACCGCCATCGCGACGACCAGGCGACGGTCGATGGCCGGGTCGTGGATCTGGACGGTGTACTTGTCGCGCACCAGCGCGAACTTCTTCATGACCGAGAACACCGGCTGGCCGTCGCGCACGAAGTCGAAGTGGTACGGCCAGAAGGTCAGGTCGGCGAAGCGGCGCAGCAGCGCGATGGCCAGGCTGCGCTCCTGGCCGGTGAAACGCGCGCCGCCGTTGGGCTCCACGTGCCAGGTCGAACGCAGCAGCGACTTGGCGAAGTCCTTCTTGAACAGGCCGATCGGAGCGCCGTTCTCGTCGGTGACGTCGTAGGTCGCGCCGAGGTCGATCACGCTGCGGGCCTTGAACGCGGCGAACACGCCGGTCTTGCTGTCGTCGCGGTACAGCGTGACCTGCTCCTTGAAGGCCATGCGCTTCTGCTCGACGAACGCCAGCTGCGCGCCGGGGGTGCCGTCGGGCTGCACCGAGGTGACCTCGTACCGGTTGATCATCATGGTGAAGCGCTGCTTGATGAACAGCGTCTGCTGCGCTTGCAGGGTGGCCAGATCCACGAGGGGGTCCTTCGTCCGGGGGTGAACGCGAAACATGAACTGTCCGCGAGGCGACAGTGTGCCATGAGACCACCAGGTCGGCTGACCAGCCGGGTACGCCGTCAGCCGTGCTCCACCGGCAGCTCCGTCCGGCCGTCCGGGGTGACCGCGACGATCTTCGTGATCTCCGCGAAGTCGTACGACTCCTGACCTGCCGCGGTCAGCAGATACCACTCCCCGTCGATCTGCGCCGCGCGCACCACCCCGCCCGGGAAGTGCACCTCGACCCGGGTGACGCCCACCGGCGCGCGCCCGAAGGTGTACGCCGCCGCAGGGTCGGACCCGTACGCCGACGAGGCGTTGCTCAGCCGGCCCGGCGGGAACGACGGCCGCATCGCCGTGGTCAGGTCGGACGCGCCGACCTGCACCGAGTGCTGCTCCTCGCCCAGCCAGCACGCCGTGCTGCCGCTGTCGTCGGCGTACACCAGCAGCCGCAGCCGTCCCGGCACCGACTCCACCTCGAAGCGCAGCGGCGGCACCGCCTCCTTGACCTCGCCGCAGGGCAGCGCGAACCGGAACCGGATGCGACACTGGCCCGCTGAGAACAGCGCGAGGGGAGCCCGGTGCACGAGCAGATCCTGCGCGCAGTGGCGTTGAACGCCGGAGCGCCTGTCGACGTCCTGCTGCGTCTGCTGGCCGTCGAAGCGCAGTCCTGCTGGGAAGCCCTGTGCACCGAACGCGACCTGCCCGCTGAGCTGCTCGACGCCGTCCTGACCCACCCGGACCGCCAGGTGCGCCGGCACATCGGCCGCAATCCCCACCTCGACCCGGCACAGCGGGCGCGGCTGCTCGACCACCCCGACCCGAAGACCTCCATCGCGCTGATCCGCGAACCCCTGCGGTGGCCACCCGGGGCGAGCCCGCGGCCGCTGCCTGACGCCGTGCTCCGGCGGATGCTCGCCGCACCACCGGAGATTCTGTCGTCGGCCGAGCTGCTCGACGAGTTGGTCTTCACCCACTCCGCCAAGCGGGCGTGCGCGGTGGCGGCCGCCCATCCGCTGCCCGAGATCCGCGCAGCCGCCTGCGGCTACCGCCGCGTACTGTCCGACGAGCAGTGGCACGACTTGGAGAACGATCCCGACCCGCAGGTGCGGGCGGCCATCGCCAAGGTGACCGCGTACGACACGAAGGTGATCGAACCCGCCGACATGCCCCCGTACCGCGGGCACTACCACTCGCTGCTGCTGCAGACCCGGCGGCTGTCCCGGGCGGTGCTCGATCAGCTGACGGCCGGGAACGACCCCAGCGACCTGTCCTTCCTGTCGTTCAACCCGTATCTGCCACCGGACGTGGTGGAGCTGCTGGTGTCCCATCCCGAGGAGAGCCTGCGGGGCGCGGCGGCCCGCCGGGACGACCTCACCGCCGACCAGCTGGCGCGGCTGGCCGCCGACCCGGTCCAGACGGTGCGCATCGCGGTGTCCACGCACCCGGGTCTCAGCGAGCCCGAACGGGCCGCGATCGTCGTCGACTGCTGGCCACGCGATTCCTTCAACCGGCTCAAACCCGGTCCCCTGACGGAGCCCGCGGTCGCCATCGCGCACGCGTACTCGGTGAACCCGCTGCTGCGCCGCAGTGCCGCGCGCGAACCCGGGCTGCCGCAGGCGGTCGCGGCCCGGCTGGCCGAAGATCCCGATCCGGGGGTACGCGTGCGGCTGGCGCTCTGCCACCCGGCTCCGCCGCCGGCCCTGCTGCTGCGCTGCTACCTGGAGTACGACGGGCCGGACCGGTGGCACCTGACGACGCTGCCCGGCTTCCCGGTCGCCGGGCTCACCCGATTCGCCCGCGACCCGGACCCGGCCGTGCGGCTGCTGGCGCTGCTCGACCCCGAGGTGCCCGAAGACCTGGTCGACGCTCTGCTGTCCGACCCGGACGACCAGGTCGCGAAGGCCGCGATCGTCCACCCGCGACTGCCCGCCCACCGCTTGCGCGAACTGCTCGGCACGGACCGGGCTCCGCTGGCGGCCGCGAATCCCGCGCTCGACGCCACGACCCTGCACGAGCTGCTCGACGGGGCGGGTGTGCCCCGTCGCTGAGCCGGCCCGCGCAGAAGTGTAAGTCGA
>NZ_JBEZEB010000086.1:0-3202 GCF_040648615.1 Catellatospora sp. NPDC049111
TATCGATGCCGCCACGCCGGGGCGCTGATCATCAACCCGAGCCGCCTCGGGCACACGCGGCCCTACCAGCGGCAACGCTTATCTTCCCGGCATTGGGCCAAGGCCGCGATGGGCGGGGCCGCTTGGGCACCCCTCAGTCACTACGATGCCGGCCATGATCCAGTTACACCCGCATGCCGGGGAGCCGTTCACGATCAAACACAACCCCGCCTCCTACCCTTTGAATGGCATTGACGCGCCATTCAAACCGTCCCGGGCACGGCACGACGTCGCGGTGAAGGTGCTCGGATGAGGCGGCCACTTCTCCGACTCGCCGTGATCATCGCTGTGGTCGCGACGACAGGTGTGTGCAGGCCGGCGGCTTATGCCGGCCCACCGCCTGAGGCGGCGAGGCTCGCCCAGAGCGGCCCCGCCCAGCAGGCCGCCGGGCCGCGCCTGCCGTTCGGCGTCGGCACTTACCTCTCGGACAAGGCGCTCTCGGTGCCGAGCCTGATGTCTGCACGCCACGGATACCCGATCGAGGTCGGGTTCGAAGACCCGTTCACGGAACTTGACCCGGCGTGGCAGGCCGACTCATGGGTGACGCCGACGGTGTCGGACGGCCAGCTGCACCTCGCCGTGAACGCCGACGCCCCGCAGATCTACGGCGCGTTGTCACGGTGGGTGGAGTTGGACGTCGACGAATACCCGACCGTGGAGATCGCTGTCTCGGGTTCGCCCGGCCTGTGGGCACTGAAGGT
This sequence comes from Catellatospora sp. NPDC049111, assembly GCF_040648615.1. Taxonomy (NCBI): domain Bacteria; kingdom Bacillati; phylum Actinomycetota; class Actinomycetes; order Micromonosporales; family Micromonosporaceae; genus Catellatospora; species Catellatospora sp. NPDC049111. The sequence continues at coordinate 741 of NZ_JBEZEB010000086.1, forward strand.
CAACGACGGCACCCTGCCGGTCGATGTCGAGTTGCAAGGCGACACCGGTGACACCGGGGTGCATTCCTACGACCTGAAGCAATCAACAGGTTGGCATGGGGTCAAACGATTTCGGCTGAGCATCTTCACCATCGGTCTCGACACCTCGTTGACCGTGGATGGCATACGTGTCGACAGCAGGGCGATCGGGTTCGCGGACTCGTTCTCAGACCTTGACCCGGCGTGGCAGGCCTCGTCAGGGGTGACACCGACGGTGTCGGACGGCCAACTGCAGCTGACAATGAATCCCGACGCCCCGCTGAGTTACGGCGCGTTGTCACGGTCGGTGGAATTGGACGTCGACAAGTACCCGACGGTGCAGATCACTGTCTCAGGCTCGACCGGCCTGTGGGCGCTGAAAGTCAACGACGGCAGCTTGCCGGTTGATATCGAACTGCAAAGCGACGTCAGCAAGACCGGGACGTACTCCTACGACCTGACGAAATTCACCGGCTGGCAAGGAATCAAAGAGTTCCAGCTCAGGATCTTCGCAATCGGGCTCGGTCAACCCGTCAGCATAGACCGCATCCAGATCGGACGGCAGCTTCCGTTCGTCCCAGGCTGCGAGGCCAACGCGCCGAGCGACTTCAACGGCGACGGCGTGCGCGATGTCGTCATCGCGGACCCGGAAGCGAGCGTCGACGGGCTTTCGGGCGCCGGTGTGGTGCACGTCGTGGACGGGGCGACCGGGGCGGTGCGCGACATCCACCAGAATCTGGCGGAGATCCCGTGGGACGCCGACGCGGGCGACAACTTCGGGCACGCGATCGCGGTCTTCGACGCGAACAGCGACGGTTGCGCCGACCTTGCGGTCGGTGTACCGAACGAGGACGTCAACGGCGTCCCCGACTCCGGCCAGGTCGACCTGATCTTCGGTGCGCCGGGCGGTCTGGGATCCGGACCGCAGACGGACACCTATCTGCAGGGAAGCGGCGGACTCCCGGATTCCCCCGAGCCGACTGACCGGTTCGGCTACTCGCTGGCAGCCGGTGTCACCGACACCGAGGAACCGTATCTGATCGTCGGCGCCCCCGGTGACAATGTCGTCGACGGCAGCGATCACAGCGGTTCGATCATGTACCTGCGCAGTGGGGTGAAAGAGCGGTTCAGCCAGCCGTCGATCGGCCTGACCGCCGAACCCGACGATCGGACCGGTTTCGCGGTCGCGGCGAGCTCCCGGCACTTCGCGTTCTCCGCGCCGGGAGAGAACGTCAACGGGCGCGGCCAGTTCGCCGGGATGATCTGCGGTTTCCGGCACAACAGCGGCCCGGCCGCGCCGAGATCCATCGGGTGCGTACACCAGGACGGCCTCGCGCAAGCTGGTGACGAGTTCGGCAAGTCGTTGGCGATGGTGTCGTACTGGCCGTCAACCGACTCGTTGCTCGCCGTCGGGTCCCCTGGCCAGGATGTCGACGGTGTCGTGGACGCGGGGCAGGTCGTCCAGCTTCGGGTGACCGACACCGCGATCACCGAGCCGATTCGCATATCCCAGTCCACGACCGGTATCGCAGGCGACGCCACGCCGGGTGACCGGTTCGGGGAGAAGGTGCTGCTGGTCAACACCGCTGCGACTGCGGCACCGTCGGCGCAAACCCTGCTGCTCGCGGTGGGTGCGACGGGTGAGGACGCCAGCGGCACGGGCATCGACACGGGCAACGTCCACGTGTTCGCCGCCGGCACGGCCACCCCGGAGTCCGACACCCTGATCGAACGGACCGCCGGCAAGCTACCCGGCTCACCTGCGGCGCGGGAACTGCTGGGACTCAGCATGGGCGCATCACCGAGCGAACTGTTCGTGGCCAGCCCGTACGTGAACCAGGGCGTGTGGGCAATCCGCTGGTCCGACCTTGCCGCGGGCACGGCGGCACCGGCACGCAGTTGGGCCCCCAGCGCCGGGAACACGCCCGCCGCCGCGTTCGGCGCGCAGGTCGGGTGACGGCGATGTTCGAACGACGAGAACTTCACGGAAAGAGCACGTTGAATACTGAGACGAGGAGCGACATCGCTGTGCGACGGCGTGCGTGGATGCGTGTAGGCGCGCTGAGTGCAGTCGCCGGCCTGGTCGCCACAACGGTGTGGGCCGGTGTCGGAACCCTCCGCGACCCGTCAGACACCCTGGCGATGGGTCCTGGGGCGGCGGGCAAACCCGCAGCGCCGTGGACCGAGGCACAGGCGGTCGGCGCGGCGCGCAAGTCAGGCAGGGCAGTGGAGGTGCGCGCCAAGGGCACCAGCCGCCAGGTGACTTATGCCAACCCGGACGGTTCGTTCACCCACGAGTCGCACGCCGCCCCGTTCCGGGTCATGCAGCGCGGTGAGTGGGTGCCGGTGGACACCACGATGATCCGGCACAGCGACGGCAGCGTCGGTCCGAAGGCCGCCGAGACGCCGATGCGGTTCTCCGGCGGTGGCGACATGCCGCTGGC
>NZ_JBEZEB010000087.1:0-1570 GCF_040648615.1 Catellatospora sp. NPDC049111
CAATGCCGGGAAGATAAGCGTTGTGGCAGGTCATGCCGGGTCTCGTCGGACGACGTCAATGGCGTAGTGGACGGCCATGGATCTCGGCTGGGTGGCGTATTTCTTCGATGGGTACGGGCTCTGTGATCGTTTGACCACGCGAGGGCTGACCCGGTCCCGGCGTGAGTGTTGGTCTTCGAGGATGTCGGCGACCGCGCGGCGCACCGCGTCAGCGAGGGCCGCGATGGTGCCAGCGTGGGCGATGAAGCGACGCACGGCCCGCAGCGTGGTGGTGAACGACAGCCGGTCAGGATCGATGTCGGCGGTCGTCGCGGCCTGGTGCATCAGCCGACGTAGGGCCTGGTAGGTGATCAGATACGCATAGAGTTCCTGGCTCACGCCTTCGGGCTCGTGCGACCGCAGCACCTGCCGCGGTCCGCGTTGATGGGTCTTGAGGGCTTTGTAGCCGGTCTCCGATTCCCAGCGCTGCTGGTAGCAGGCGGCCAGTTCGTCCGCGCCGGCCAGGTGCGGGTCGGTGATCGTGGTGATCAGCCGGAACAGCTCGGTTCGGGTCGTGACGCTGCCATGCTGATCGGTGCTGGTCACGGTCACCTGGTACTCCACGACCCGGACCCAGGTGCCGATCGTGCGGCCGGTGCCCGGCCTGGGCAGCACGCCCAGCCAGGAGCCGTCGGCGAAGGTGCCCACCCGGGGCAGCAGCATGCCGGCCTTGACCCGCCACAGCAGATGCGCTCCGGTGGCGGCCGCTTGGCACCACAGCCGGTGGGACGGGAAGTTGCGATCGCCCAGCAGCAGCATCCCCTCGCGCAGCGAACCCAGCACCTGGCGGGCCAGGGCCTGCTCGGACAGCGCGCCGAAGACCGCGTCGATGACAGCGTGGGTGCCGCACTCGATCAGCGTCAGCAGCCTCACCTTCGGGAACGCGCCCCGCCCACGGGAGTTGAACGAGACGTTGAACGCCTGCGCGTTGGCCGGACTGTCGGGCACGTCCAGGGTGGTGGCGTCCCAAGACACCAGCCGCAACCCACCCAGGAACGCGCCTGGTGCACCCGGTGCGGCTTGCGGGCCACGCAGCCGGGCGAACAGTTGCGCCAACGGCGTCACCCCCAACCGGCGGCGGGCCTGCGACAACCCCGACGCCGACGGCGTCGGGCCGCCTTCGGCGACACCGTGCGCCAACTCCCGCCACACGCTGCGGTATCCCTGCCCGTGGAACAGCGTCAACGCCAGGATGAACCACACCACCGCCCGCGCCGGCAACCGCCGCACCCGTCGCTGCACCCGTCCGGTGTCGGCGAGAACCTCGTCCACCAGGGTGCCCGGGATGAAGTCGGTGAGGATGCCCAATCCCATGCGCTGGCCCACCGGCACGCCCACGCACGCGCCAAAGCGCGTCGTGGCATCATCTGTAACCACGAAGCTCCTGTATTCACGTCTGTCTTGGTCGATCGACGTTCTACAGGAGCTTCGCTGTCTATCGATGCCGCCACGCCGGGGCGCTGATCATCAACCCGAGCCGCCTCGGGCACACGCGGCCCTACCAGCGGCAACGCTTATCTTCCCGGCATTG
>NZ_JBEZEB010000088.1:0-1334 GCF_040648615.1 Catellatospora sp. NPDC049111
CCGGCGGTGGGTCAGCAGGTCAACGACAGTGTCGCCGAGTTGGTGGCCGGTTCGAAGACCCCGGAGCAGATCGTCAAGGACATCACCAAGGTCGCGAAGAGCCAGTAGCCATGTTCGACGACCAAGAACCCGCAGCCGCGTACGAGAACCGAGTGGAGCAGGCACGATGACGCCATCGACGATCACCGGCCGGCGCACCGACGACGCGGCGACCGAGCTCTTGGCGGCGGCGCCGGCGGCCACGCAGCAGCGTGGCCGCCGGCCCCGGCTTCGGCCGCGCCGCCGCCTGGGCACCATCGCCCTGTTCCTGGCGCCGGCGCTGGTGCTGTTCCTGCTGCTGGTCATCGCGCCGATCCTGCTCGCGGGCTACACCAGCCTGTACAAGTGGAACGGCTTCAACCTGCCGGAGAACTTCGTCGGGCTGGACAACTTCACCCGCGCCTTCAAAGACCCGACGTTCCTCGGCGACCTGTGGCACACGCTGGTCCTGATCACCCTGTCGCTGGTCATCCAGCTCCCGGTCTCCCTGGCTCTGGCGATGCTGCTCAACCAGAAGCTCAAGGGCCGCAGCGTCTACCGCGTCATCTTCTTCGCCCCCTACGTGCTGTCCGAGGTCACCACCGCGGTGCTGTTCACCCTGGTGCTCTCACCCAACCGGGGCCTGGGCGACACGGTGTCGAAGCTGCTGGGCGCCGAGGCGGGCGCGGTCTTCGCCGACCCGGACACCGTGCTGTTCGCGCTGTTCCTGGTGATCTCGTGGAAGTACTTCGGTTTCCACATGATCCTGTACTTGGCGGGCAGGCAGGGCATCCCGCAGGAGCTGACCGAGGCCGCGACAACCGACGGGGCGAGCGCGTGGCAGGTGTTCCGGCACGTGACGTTGCCGCTGCTGGGCCCGACGATCCGGATCAGCGTGTTCCTGTCGGTGATCGGCAGCATCCAGCTGTTCGACATGGTCTGGGTGCTCACCGGCGGCGGCCCCATCCACGCCTCGGAGACGATGGCCGTCACCATGTTCGACCGCGGCTTCCGCCGCTTCGAGGTCGGCTACGCCAGCGCGATCAGCATCGTCATGTTCCTGCTGAGCCTCGTCTTCGCCCTGTTCTATCAGCGGTTCGTGCTGCGTCGCGACACCGAGGGCGCGATCACCACCAGGGGAGTGCAACGGTGACCACCACAGACAACCCGGCCGCGCGGGCCCGCCGCGCCGTCCTGCACGTCGTCTCCATCGCGATCGGTGCGCTGATCGTGGTGCCGGTCGGGTTCGGTGTGCTCGGCGGGTTCAAGGACAACGGCCAACTGTCCACCAACCCCCTCGGCTGGCCCGACCCCTG
>NZ_JBEZEB010000089.1:0-1142 GCF_040648615.1 Catellatospora sp. NPDC049111
CTAGTGTGCTGCGCCGGAAATCCGTTGCATAAGTCTATGCTGTGCCGATGGGACGGATGGGTCGGCCGAAGGCAGCGCTGACGATCACTGATGCGGAGCGTACGGAGTTGCTGCGTGGGGCGCGGGCGGCGACGTCGACGCAGGCGTACGCGCTGCGGTGCCGGATCGTGCTGGCGTGTGCAGATCCGGACTCGGTGAACACCCGCATTGCGGCCGAGCTGGGCGTGTCATTGCCGACGATTGCGAAGTGGCGCAGCCGTTTCATTGCTCACAGACTGGCCGGTCTGGGCGATGAGCCGCGGGTGGGTCGGCCACCGTCGATTCTGCTCGACCGGGTGGAGGAGGTGGTGGCGCTGACCCTGGAGGCAACACCGCGTCATGCGACCCATTGGTCTCGGGCGTCGATGGCCGAGCGCAGCGGCCTGTCGAAGTCCACGATCGGGCGCATATGGCGGCGGTTCGACCTCAAACCGCACCTGATCGACGGGTTCAAGCTGTCCACCGATCCTCAGTTCGTGGCCAAGGTCGTCGACGTCGTGGGGCTGTACCACAACCCGCCCGAGCGGGCCGTCGTGCTGTGCGTCGACGAGAAGTCACAGATGCAGGCCCTGGACCGGTCCCAGCCCGTGCTGCCGATGATGCCGGGCATGCCGGCCCGGCGCACCCACGACTACGCCCGTCATGGCACGACGAGCCTGTTCGCCGCGTTCAACATCGCCGACGGGACCGTCATCAGTGAACTGCACCGCAAGCACCGCGCGGTCGAGTTCCGCAAGTTCCTGATCGCGATCGACAAGGCCGTGCCGGCGGAGTTGGACGTACACGTCATCTGCGACAACCTGGCTACGCACAAGACCGCCATCATCCACGACTGGCTGGCCCGCCACCCGCGCTTCCACATCCACTTCACCCCAACCGGATCGTCCTGGATCAACCAGGTCGAACGCTGGTTCGGCTACCTCACCGACCAGGTCACCAGACGCGGCGTCCACAAGAGCGTGCAAGCCCTCGAAGCCGACGTCCGCACCTGGATCGACAACTGGAACACCAACCCGCAGCCATTCGTATGGAGAAAGTCTGCCGAGGAAATCCTCGACTCCCTCGCCAGATATCTACAACGGATTTCCGGCGCAGCACACTAG